>CAINOV010000223.1 GCA_903851655.1 uncultured Caulobacterales bacterium | reverse complement strand
TGATCCGCGGCGGTGGTGTTGGCGGCTTCTGACATGGTCTTCTCCGGTCCGTTGCACGTCGTCTTCGCGACGTCGGGACCCTAGTCCGACCCGCCTGATGCAACAGCCTCGGGAACTACGCGCCACACAGCAAGACGCCGCCCTTCCCAGGGGAAGAGCGGCGCCCGCAAGGTCTGGAAGGTCCGTCGTCCGGCGTCACCCGCGGAGGGGCGACCCCAGGGCGACGGACGGTCCTACCACTTCTTCGACAGACGGCCGAAGAACTGCCGGCCGATCATGTCATAGGCGTTCAGCGCGGCGACGCCGTCGCGGAACTCACCCGTCGACACGGACGGCGGCGCTTCGTCGAACAGGTTGCGGATGCCCAGGGTGATCTCGGCATTGATGTTCGGCAGGCGCTTGAGCAGAGACACGTCATGGTAGATGCGCGGGGTGGTGTGATAGACCGCCGTCGTGAGCTGGGACGTGTTGCCGTTCGGGACATCGAAGTAGTTCTGGTTCACGAAGGTGTCGTAGCCGATCAGGGACCCCTTCACGTCCGAACCCTTGCCGATGAACTGGGAGTTCCAGTACACCGACCAGTCATTGATGTCCCAGCGGAGGGACGCGTTCCCCGCAAACACCGGGCCGTCATAGCCGTACGTCCCGCCGTTGTAGTCCGCCACCGGCGAGCCCCCGAGCAGCACGTTCTTGTCGGTCACCGTCCAGGACAGGTTGCTCTCGAACGTCAGCTTGCCGTACCCGCCGAAGTTGTGGTCGGCCCGGATGGTCGCATCGATCCGGTTCACATACTGGCTGGCAACGTTCACATAGTTGTTGTTGACGGTCAGAATGTTGAAATAGGTCGGCGACGTCGGGTTCAGATCCCGCTGGAAGAGCGCGCAGAACTGGGTCTGACCGCTCAGGCACTGGGCGATGATATTGTAGGAGCCGAATGTCTGAACTTCGTTCGAGACCTTGAACTGGAAGTAGTCGATCGCCACCGACAGGTTCGCCCACGTATCAATTCCAAAGTGATGCGGGGTGAGGATGATGCCGATGCTCTTCGCCAGCGACGTTTCCGCCTGAAGATTGCCGACGCCGCCTCCGGTGGAGATGGTCACAGAGGCGCCGCCGCCGGGGTTCTGCTGACCCACATAGTTGGTCGGGATGCCCAGAGCCGCACAGGCGGCCTTGATCTTCGGAGACGGGTTGTTCGCCGCAACATTGTAGCAGGGGTCGACCTGGTTCTGGCCGAGGAAGCTCGTCTGATGGGCGAGGTAGAGTTCGTACAGCGCCGGCGCCCGGAACGAGGTGCCGACCGAGCCGCGGAAGCGGAGTTCCGGCGTGACCGTCCAGTTGCCTGCGACCTTGTAGGTCGACGTCGACCCGTAGCTGTCATAGTCGCTGTAACGACCCGAGAGATCGAAGCTGAGGCTGCGGATCGCCGGCAGGTCCTTGAACACGGGGACGTTGAGTTCGAGGTATCCTTCCTTCACAGCGTCCGCGCCCGCGGTGTGGCCGGCCGCCGTCTGGCCCCACAGGTTGCCGATCTGGCCCTGGGGATCCGGCGTGTCCGAGATCCGGTCATGGCGGTAGCTGACGCCGAAGGCCGATCCGAGCGGGCCGGCCGGCAGGGTCAGCAGGTCCCCCGTGAAGTCCGCCTCGGCGATCGCCTGGTCATATTGCGTCGTGCCGTGGGTCTTGAAGAACAGGAAGTTGGCTTCCGCCTGCGTGAAGTTGCCGCTGAGGACCCGCTGGCTCAGCCAGGGGATGCCGCCGGCCGGCAGGGCCGAACAGTTGAAGTTCGACAGGTTCGGCACAGCCGGGTTGCAGGCGCCCGCACCCGTCGTGGTCGCCAGCACCCGGTCATTGTAGATCGAGTCGCCAGTATAAACGGCGTCGGAACGGGAATAGACCACATAGGCGTCGTAGCTGAACCGGTTGAACCAGCCGGCGTTATGCAGGTCGCCGCGGACACCGGCCACGCCACGATAGTACTTCACGTCCTGGTGGCTGTCGGACGACAGGGCGATGACCGGAAGGACGGGGTCGACGCCCGAGCCCGCGAAGACGTTGTTCGGGTTTCCGTTGATCCAGTCCGCACCAAAGGTCGGGAACAGCTGGCGGGCGCCGGTCTGGGTCGACACGCGCTCGCTGAACTGGAACTGGCCATACAGGTGCGTGTTGCTGTCGACGTCGTAACCGGCATTGGCGCTGAGGTTGTAATGCAGGTTGGGCGAGACGACCGTCGCGCGGTTGGTCAGAGGAGAAGTGTAGTTGGCGTACGGATAGGTCGCCGGATAGCCCGCGAGCGCTTCCTGGGCGAAGGTCGACGCGAGGGACGGGGGCAGGACGTTGCCCTGGGCCGCCGTCGGATAGACCACGCCGGGACGAAGGTACTGAAGGTCGCCCGCCGTCGTGAAGATATCATTGCTGAGCAGGTTGTAGCACTTGAAGTTGTGACCATAGTTGTAGGTCGCAGCATCCGCGGTGTAGTCAATTCGCTTCCCCGTCGCCGGGTTGAACAGATAGTCCTCAGAGCAGTTGGTGTACTGGCGCTGGCCCGCGGTCAGCGCGTCCTGCTCGAAATACTCTCCCGCGACTTCGATGAAGCCCTTGTCGAACGTCTTGCCGAATTCACCACTCACCAGGTAGCTGTTGCCGCCGGAGCCCTGCGAGCCGTTCCCGTAGACGTCGAACTGGCCGCCGTCGTGGTTCTTCTTCGTGATGATGTTCACGACGCCCGCAACGGCGTCAGAGCCATAGACCGACGATGCGCCGTCCTTCAGGACTTCGATACGCTCGATGCTCGACTGCGGGATGATGTTCAGATCGACCGGGCCGACCGTCCCGCCCACGCCGGCGGGGCCGAGACGCTTGCCGTCCATCAGAATGATCGTGCGCTGGGCGCCCAGCTTGCCCAGGTTCAGGGTCTGGGTGCCCGGACCGCCGGTGACCACAAAGCCCGACAGCTGACCGTTGGTCTGGAACGACCCGGCGGCGATCGACGACTGCTGCAGCATCGACGCGGTGTCCGCGTAGCCGGCCAGCTTGGCCTGATCCGCGGTGATCACCAGGATCGGATCCGGAGAGGTGAAGGCGTCCTTTTTGACCCGCGACCCGGTCACGACCACCTCGGTGACGTCGGTCGGCGAGGTCGGCGGCGCTGTCTGGGCGAAGGCCTCGTCCGCGATCACCGCGGACATCAGGAGCGTCGAACCCAAGAGAAGAGTGCGCTTAAGCATTTTACCCCTATGAGCTGAAAGTGGCGCGGCATCCAGCCAGACGCCGATCTGCCCGAAGCTTGGCGTTCGAACATCGCGTTGGCAACACGATGTGGCGTATTGAGGCCACGGTGGGGCGGGCTTTGCGACAAATTTACAACTGTGTCACCGGCATGATTTGCCCTCTCGATCGGATGATCTGCTGTTTTTTATTCGGATCAGGCCCATTTAAGACATTTTTGGTCGATGATGATCTTTTCGGCATAACGCGGCTGAAGGGTCTTCGCGCAGCGGAACGCAATAATCGATCGCGACTGGCGGGGATTTCGATCCTGCGGAATTCCACAAATCCCGAAACCTTTAGTTGAGAAGACCTGCGAATTAAAAATAGGTAATGTTGGTGTCTTCTGGGACGCCACAGCGGCGATGGGGACGACCAGACGGCGACCTGAAAGACATGACCTGGACCGCCTGTCCGGCGGATGGGGGCGGGCGACGGGACACAGGGCGGCGCGGAGACCGATTGACGCGGGCGGAGCGCAATATTTCTATGCAGCCGTCAACTGGAGAGTGAAACATGCCCGCGTCGTCACGTTGCAAGCCGCGTCTTGGCCGTTTTGTCGGGCTAGCCACCGCGGCCGCCGCAGCCGCGCTGTCGGTGAGCAGCGTCGCAGGCGCCGCCGCGCCGCCGCCCGTGGCGATCTATGGCGCCCTGCCGGCGACGGAACTGCTGACCCTGTCTCCCTCGGGCAAGTTGCTGGCGCTGTTCGTCAACAAGGGCGCGCAGCACCTGGTGGTCGTACGGCGCCTGGACGGGGACAAGAAGATCGTCTCAACCCTGCAGGTCAACGACCGGGTCGGCGAGGCGCGGTGGGCCGATGACGACCATCTGTTCATCTACTCGCACCGCACGGAGAACACCGGAACGGCCTATGTCTACGAGACCGGCTTCCTGTTCATGCTGAACGTGAAGACCGGCGCGACCAAGCAGGTTGCGCCGGTGGCGGAGGAGGCCTCGGACGGCCGCGGGCCGGATCGGGACTTCAACAACATCGGCCTGCCGGAGCGCGTGCTGCACGAGAACGGCCGAACCTATGGCTTCTTCCAGGGCGGACGCTTTCTGTACCGGGTCGATCTGGACAGCTTCCAGATCATCACCGTGGCCCGGAGCGGCGAGGGCCAGGGGGACTTCATCCTGTCCCCCGACGCCAAGATCGTGGCCCGGATGGAGTTCAAGGACCACGGCCGCAAATGGGCGATCTTGAAGGGAACGGACGACCCCAAGGTGCTGGCCAGCGGCCAGGGTGACATCGGCGGCGGGCAGGTGGTCGGGCTGGGCCGCACCCCTGACCACGTACTGATGATCGATTACGAGAACGGCTCCACCGGGGCCGTGCGCGAGATCGGTCTGAACGACGGGGTGATCGGCGAGAGCCTGGTGAACGGGCCCGTGGACGTCTCGCCCCTGTTCGACCCGGTGAGCCGGCTGCTGATGGGCTTCTATCTGGACGGCTATGTGGAGGACGTGAAGTTCCTGGACGACGCGGTCCAGGCCCGCTGGGACGCGGTCCGCGCCGCCTTCCCCAACAAGCGGGTGCGGTTCGAGAGCACCAGCCAGGACAAGACCCGCTGGATCGTCGAGGTCGAGGGCGCCCACGATTCCGGCCACTATTACCTGATCGACCTGGCCAACCATCAGGCCATCATCATGGGCGCCCGTTATCCCGATATCGCCGACGACCAGGTGGGGGAATTCAGCTGGTTCGACTACACCACCGGTGACGGCCTGAAGGAGAAGGCGCTGCTCACGCTGCCGCCGGGCTACACCCGTGCGACGGCGAAGAACCTGCCGGCCGTGGTCCTGCCCCACGGCGGGCCGCAGGGCCGCGACGCCTTCGGCTTTGACTGGTGGGCCCAGGCCCTGGCCAGCCGCGGCTATGCGGTGATCCAGCCGGAGTTCCGCGGCTCCGGCGGCTTCGGCATCGCCTATGCCCGCCTGGGATGGGGCCAGTGGGGCAAGCTGATGCAGACCGACGTGTCCGATGCCTTCAAGGCCGTGGCGGGTGCGGGCATCGTCGACGCCGGGCGCACCTGCATCGTCGGCTGGAGCTATGGCGGTTACGCCACCCTGGCGGGGGTGACGGTGCAGACCGGCCTCTACCGCTGCGCCGCCGCCGGCGCTCCGGTGTCGGACCTGAATTCCAGCCTGGTCTGGAACCGGGATCGCGCGGGCGCGCTCAGCGGCACCGTGCGGTACTGGAAGACGTCAATGGGATTGAAGGGCGAGAACGACCCGGCGGGCGACGCCGTGTCCCCGGCCAAGCTGGCCAGTCGCGTCACTGTGCCGCTGATGCTGATCCACGGGCGCCAGGACACCACAGTTCCGCTGGAGCAGAGCCAGGAGATGGTCGACGCCATGCGCCGCGCCGGCAAACCGGTGGAGTTCGTCATCCTCGAGAACGAGACCCACCACATCGAGTCCGCCTCGACCCGGACCAAGATGCTCGAGGCCATGACCGGCTTCCTGGCCCGGAACAATCCAGCGAACTAGGACGTCTTGACCAACGACGGGGCCGCGATCGGAGGGTGGAGGATCGCCCCCGTCGCAGTGCGCCACGGTGACCCGGAGTTACGCAGCGTCCGCCGTCGTCACGGACCATGCCTCGAGACAACCGGAGCGCTAAGGCGCTGCTGACCGCAATGTATCCTTGGGTGTTATGGCGTTATCGGAGCGAGACAAGATGGTGTTGACGTCATTCCGGTCGATGTTGGCCGTCGGGGTCAGTGTTTCGGTCCTGTCGGGCGTGACCCTGGCCGCCGCAGCCCCGGCGCCGCCCGCCCCGTCGCCGGCGGCGGTCTGGGCGCAGTCGCAAAGCGACGTGGCGCCGGATCCAGCGATCCGGTTCGGACGCCTGGCCAATGGGATGCGTTACGCCATCCTGCGCAACGGGACGCCGACCGGACAGGTCGCGGTGCGGCTGCGGATCGGGTCCGGCTCCTTCGAGGAAAGCGACGCGCAGCAGGGGCTGGCGCACATGCTGGAACATATGACGTTCAAGGGATCCGCCCACGTCCCGGCGGGGGAGATGCTCAAGATCCTCGAGCGCAAGGGTCTGGCCTTCGGGCCGGACACCAATGCGGCCACCTATCAGCAACAGACCGTCTACATGCTGGACCTGCCCCAGTCAGACGCCGACACCGTGGACACCGGTCTGATGCTGATGCGCGAGACGGCCAGCGAACTCAGCCTCGACCCGGCCGCCCTTCAGTCCGAGCGGGGGGTCGTTCTGTCCGAGGAGCGCCTGCGCGCGACCCCGGCTTTTTCCGCCGCCAAGGCGCAGGTCGGGTTCCTGCTGGAGGGGCAGCTGGCCGCCGACCGCTGGCCGATCGGCAAGGTCGACGTGATCCAGAACGCCCCGGCCTCTCTCGTCCGCGACTATTATCAAAGGAACTACCGGCCCGAACGCGCCACGCTGATCATCGTCGGCGATATCGACCCAATCGCGATCGAATCGAAGATCGCACAGCGGTTCGGCGACTGGAAGGGCGTGGGGCCGTCGGCGCCGTCGCCGGACTTGGGGGCCATCAAGACCCGCAGCCTCAGCAGCCGCGTCATTGTCCAGCCGGGCGGCCAGACCTCTGTCCAGATCGTCTGGGAACGGCCGTACGACAAGACCCCTGACAGCCTCGCCAAGCGGCGCCGCGACACCGAGGCGCTGGTGGCGTTCCAGGTGCTGAACCGACGTCTGGAGCGGCTGGCGCGGTCCGCCAACCCGCCCTTCCTGGCTGCCGGAGCGGCCAAGCAGGACCTGCTGCAATCCGCTCGCCTGGGCGTGCTGTCGGTCGTCACCGCGCCGGGTCAGTGGAGCGACGGGCTCAAAGCGGCCGAGGCCGTGCGTCGCCAGGCCGTGACCTACGGGCTGAGCCAGACGGAGGTGGATCGCGAGATCACCGAGGTGCGGGCCGCGCTGCAGAACCGCGCCGCGGGTCAGGGGACCCGGAAATCGCCGGAGATTGCCGCGGAGCTCGTCCAGGCCACAGACATGGGCGAGGTGATCACCAGCCCGGCCCAGGACCTCGCCCTGTTCGATCAGAATGTGAAGGGGCTGACAGCGGCGCAGGTGTCGGAAGCGTTGCGGCAGGCGTTCTCCGGCCAGGGTCCTCTGGTCGTCCTGTCGTCGCCCACCCCCGTGGAGGGGGGCGATGCGGCGCTGACATCGGCCTTCGAGCGCGCCGAGGCGCAGCCCGTCGCCGCGCCGGTCGCCGAAGTGGCGAAGGCCTGGCCCTATACGTCCTTCGGCCCGGCGGGCCAGGTGGTGGAAACCCGCCAGATCGCGGATCTTGGCGTGACCTTTGTCCGGTTCGCCAACGGCGTGCGGCTGACGGTCAAGCCCACCGCCTTCCACAAGGACGAGATCCTGGTCTCGGCGCGGTTTGGCGGCGGCTACCTGGATCTTCCCCTCGGTCGCGCCGCGCCGACCTGGGCGCTGCCCGCCCTCGTTCAGGGCGGCCTCAAGGATCTCACCCTGTCCGAAATCCAGAAGGCGCTCAGCGGAAAGGTGGTCACCCAGGCCCTGACGATCGGAGACGACGCCTTCGAACTGCAGGGCAAGACCCGGTCGACAGATCTGCCGACCCAGTTCCAGCTTCTGGCGGCGGACCTGTCCGCGCCCGGCTACCAGCCGGAGGCCTTCGAGCGGCTGCGCGGCGCCTATCTCCAGGCCCTGGACCAGCTGGCGGCCACATCCCAGGGCGTGATTGCGGAACACCTGGCCGAGCTGCAGCACGGCGGCGACGCCCGCTGGCGTTTCCCGACCCGCGCCGAGCTGGATGCGGCGAAGCCCGACGACCTGCGGTCCTTGCTGGCCCGGCCCCTTCAGTCGGAACCGCTGGAGGTCATCGTCGTGGGCGATGTGACGGTGGATCAGGCCGTCAGGGAGGCGGCGGCGACCTTCGGCGCCCTGCCGGCCCGGGCCAGCGACCTGGCGGTCCCCGCGGCGGCGCGATCAGTCCACGCCTTCGGCCTGGACACGACCCCGGTGAACTTCACCCACAAAGGCCGCGCCGATCAGGGTGTGGCGATTGTCGCCTGGCCGACAATGGACGCCGTCGCCGATCGGCGGGAAGCCCGCAAGGTCCGCGTGACCGCAGAGATCCTCAAGCTGCGGCTGATCGACGAGGTGCGGATTTCGCAAGGCGCGAGCTACTCCCCAGACGCGTCGGCGGACGCATCCGACACGTTCCCCGGCTACGGCTATGTCCTGGCGGATGTGGAGATCCCACCGACCAAGGCGGCGGGGTTCTTCAACAGCGTCTCCAAAATCACGGCTGACATGGCGACCAGCGGGGTCACGGACGACGAGCTCGAGCGGGCGCGCAAGCCGCTGATCGAAGCGCGCCACAAGGCGCAGGAGAGCAATGAGTTCTGGCTGTCCGCCCTCGGCGGCGCCCAGCAGGCCTCCGCGCGCCTCGATCTCATCCGCACGTCGATCGATGACCTGCAGGCGGTCACACCGGCGGATGTGAAGGCTGTCGCGGCCAAGTATCTGACGGACGGGCGGACGCGACGGATCACGGTGACCCCTGCTGGGCAGTGACTCGCGGCCTGCGCCGATCCTGCCCGGGGCGCGGCTTCTGCTCGATTTCGGCCGCCGCCGTGTCCCCGGAGCCGACCAGGACCGTATCGGTCGAACCGTGGCGACCCCCGGATGTCACAAGGGTCTAGGTCGCGGACTGACGGATGGCCTTGACGAGGGCGTCGGGATGGGCGGTCCCGATGTAGATGACCGAGCCGTTCGTCAGACCGATCCTGACGGCCTCGGTTCCCCTCAGACTGTACATCTGCCCGTCAAGGCCCGGGCGAAGGCCCCAGCCGCCGAAATCCCCCATGGGGCTGTAACGGATCGGCTCCGCCTGATCGACCTCCGTCAGCGCCACCGACAGTCGGGCGAAGGGCCACAGAGCCACGGACAGGACGCCGGTCTTTACGGTTGTGGTCATGTGGATGGAGACGACGGCCGCGATCACGATCAGCAGCATCACCGAGCCCAGGATGGCGCCGCCGAGCCCCGCCTGACGCCCGACGGTGACGACGAACAGGCTGCGCCAGAGCCAGCCGACGGACAGCCCGGACACCAGGGCGACGGCCCCCACGAGGGCGGGTGACAGAAATTGACGCTCGCGGAACATGAAAAGGCCCTTGGCGGCAATTGCAACAGATCCGCAGAGATGAGGTCGGCGCAGGCCAAAGTAAACGCCCGCCCTGGCAATCCCGCGCCTGAGGCCAGTCCATGAGGCCTCGCCGGCGCGCGCCGCGCTGCTGGCTCAGCTCCGGAGGATCCGGCCCCGCCCCGCGCCCCGCTTGCGAACGACGGGGAACGGCCAATATTGGCAACGATCTCAGGCGACGCGCCTCAGTATAACACCGCTAAATATTGAAAGAACACTCGCGAGAGTCTGGCGCCAAATCCTGGGCGCACGGGGCCGGCGACGTCACGCAACCTTCGAACGACGCTGACGAATTCGTCACTCTCGTTCCAATTTCGGGGCATTTTTTTCTTGCGGGTGACGATGAAGGCACGACGATGCCTTTTTGTAGCATTAATGCCACAAAACTGCCATCGCATTTCATCGCCGACATGGCGACTATTGACACTGTTAACGGGAGGCAAGACCGTGACGACATCGAGTTTAGTCTGTTTTGCCTGACGCTTTACTCGTATCGGGTCCAAAATTCCGGGCGACCGGATTTTTTGGCGTAGTTTGTTCTTTCGGTCTTGAAAATAGACCCACAACAGCCTGGGGGCGCTTGTGAGCATCACATCCAATAGACGAACTCTCTTCGTGTCGGCCGCGTTCGGCGCCGGCACGCTGCTGGCGACCGCCATGGCCGGTCCGGTGATGGCGCAGACCGCGCCGGCCAACGCCGACGACAGCACGACCGTGCAGACCGTGGTCGTGACCGGATCGCGCCTGCCGCGCCTGAACCTGGACCAGCCGACCCCCGTGTCCGTGCTGTCCAGCGCGCAGATCCAGAACTCCGGCGTCACGAACCTGGGCGACATCCTGTCGCAGATCCCGGCCCTCGGCTTCGCCGGCTCGATCCGCGGCAACGAAAACGGCGGTCAGGCCTCGGGTCTCGACATTCCGAACCTGCGCAACCTCGGCGCCAACCGGACCCTGACCCTGGTGGACGGCCAGCGTCACGTGCCGGGCGCGGCCGGTGCGGCCGGCGTCGACCTGAACTCGATCCCGCCGACGCTGGTGGACCACGTGGAAGTGACCACGGGCGGCGCCTCGGCCATCTACGGCTCCGACGCCGTCACCGGCGTGGTGAACATCATCACCAAGAAGAAGCTCGACGGCATCGAAGCCGACATCAGCGGCGGCACGGCCTTCGGCGGCTATGACAAGAGCATCAACGCCTCGATCAGCGTGGGCGGCAAGTTCGACGAAGATCGCGGTCACGCCATCTTCTCGCTGATCTATGACCACAGCGACGCCGTCTCGTCTGATCAGATCAAGGCGCTCAAGAACGCCGGTTCGATCGCCAACTTCGCGGATTGCGCCACGCCCAAGCCGCTGACCTCCTATACGCCGTGCACGCCGATCCCGAATGACGGCATCCCGGACCGGCTGATCGTTCCCAATGTCGGGAGCGAACTGATCGGCCAGTACGGCGTGCTCGACAACCCGTTCACGGGCGTCACGCCGCCGTTCATCGGCTTCACCGCCAATGGCACCCCGGTTCTGAACCCCACCCGGTCGGGCTACAACAACAACGCGTTCGGCCAGCTGCCCTATCCGTGCAACGGCTGCTTCTTCGGACAGGACTTCGTGAACATCGTTCCGGAAATCACCCGGCGCGGATTCTTCACCAACCTGAACTACGAACTGACGCCGGATATCGAACTGACCTTCGACGCCAAGTACGTCAACACCGAGAACTACTCTATCTTCCAGCCCAGCTTCGTGTTCGAGAGCATCTCTCCGAACGACGGACTGCAGAAGACGTTCTCGACCTCGATCAAGCCGGACAATGCGTTCCGGACCGCGGCGCTGAACAGCTTCATCAACTCCGCCTACGGACAGAACCTGAACAACGTCTCGTTGCCCTATGCGGCCTTCATCGGTCCGCCGCGGGGTGACACCACGACCCGGGAAACCTACCGGCTCGTGACCGGCGCCAACGGCCGCTTCAACACGCCGTTCGCCGAATTCCACTTCGACACGGCCCTGAACTATGGTGAGACCAACAACAGCTTCACCGACCGGGGCGAACTGATCGACGGCAACTTCCGGGCGTCGCTGGACTCGGTGATTGACCCGACGACGGGCAAGGCGGCCTGCCGCATCAACGTTCCCTCGGCCCAGCCGACCGGATATGCTGCGCCGACCGGCATCACCCAGGCCTACAACCGCTGCGTTCCGTTCAACCCGTTCGGTGCGCAGAACTCGGCGGCCTTCTATCAGTGGGCTCAGGCCAATCTGGCGGAAAGCCAAAAGGTCACTCAGGAAGTCGCCAACGCGAACTTCCGGTTCGACACGTCGCGGTTCTACAAGCTTCAGGGCGGCGCCATCGACGTGGCCTTCGGTACGGAATACCGCAAGGAAACCAGCAACAACGTGAACGATCCGCTGGCCTTGCAGGGCTTGACCTTCCGGGCGGCGTCGCCGTCCGCGCCGGGCACCTTCAACGTCTATGAAGGCTATGCCGAAGTCAGCGCGCCGGTCTTCAAGAATGTCCGCTTCGCTGAGGAGCTGACCCTCGGAGCGGCCATGCGGCAGGCCCACTACCAGCCCTTCGGCGACGTCAACACCTGGAACCTGAACGCGGTCTACGAGCCCTTCGCCCGCAACCTCGAGGGCTGGTACAAGCCTCTGTCGGGGATCAAGTTCCGCGGCACCCTGTCCAGCGCGACCCGGGCGCCGAACATTGACGAAGCCTTCCGGCCGACCTCGCCCGGCTTCGCCAACATCACCGACCCCTGCGACGCGTCGAACATCGGCCTGAACAAGTTCCGGGCCGCCAACTGCGCCGCGCTGGGCATTCCCACCGGCTTCCGCTCCGCGACGGCTCAGTCGATCAACACCATCTCTTCGGGTGGTGACCTGAACGGCGGTCATCTGCGGAACGAAACCGCCCACACCTACACGCTGGGCGTGACCTACCAGCCGACCTGGCTGCCGAACTTCTCGGCGACCATGGACTACTACAATATCAACATCCTGGATGCGATCACCCTTCCGACGACCCAGACCATCATCAACAACTGCGTCGATGGTCCGGCTCTTTCGTCTCAGTTCTGTAGCCTGGTTCAGCGTTACGCAGCGAGCGATCCGAAGGCCAACAACATCCAGACGGTCACGTCGCAGTTCCTGAACGCGGCGGCGCAGCAGACCCACGGCGTCGACTTCCAGGTCAACTACAGCCACGGCGTGGCGGAGTGGACCCGCGGACTTCCCGTCGTGAACCGCCTGGACGGTCGCCTGTCGGCCGGCTTCAACATGAACTGGACGATCGCCAACCGGAACACGCCCTTCGCGCAGTTCCCCGGAATCCAGAACGTGTTTGAAGGCACGGTGGGCATCCCGGCGGAGCGGGGCACTCTGGACCTGAACTACAACCAGGGTGATCTGTCCCTGGGCTGGCGGACGCGTTTTGTCAGCCGCTCGGCCCTGTTCAACCGCGATGCGACCCAGATCGAACACTGCGAGGCCATCTCCCAGTGCCAGGTGCCGACCACCTTCTATTCCGACGTCAGCTTCAACTATCGTCTGAAGACGCCGGCGGGTAAGGCGGAAATCTACGGCGGGATCAAGAACCTGTTCGACAAGCAGATCCCGCTCTGGGGCTACACCACCAACCCCGAATACGAAATCTTCGGCGCGACCGCCTTCCTGGGCGTCCGTCTGAAGCACTAGGACCACACGGCGCCGACCGGGCCGACGCCCGGTCGCGTCAAGGGCTGCGGGATCCCCTCCCGCAGCCCTTTTTTTTGCGCCGCGCGTCACAGCCGCGTCCGTCCGCGCCCCGGGGCAGAGGTCCGAGGTCAGAGGTCCGAGGTCAGGGGTCCGAGGTCAGGGGTCCGAGGTCCGATGGGCCCCAGGGCGCTTCGCGTCGCGGCCCCTATTTCAGGAAGTCGCGGATCGCCGTGTTGAGGAACCGGCCGTCCGCCGGATTGCTGGCGGCGCCCGCCGTATGTCCCCACAGGGACGGGATCGGCTTCAGGGTCACGCCGGGAATGAAGGCGGCCTCGTAGGCGGCGTCCTGCACCGGGAAATAGAGGTCGGTCTCGGACGGCATGTACAGCAGCCGCGTCCGGATCGACTTCAGGGCCCGCTCGGTGTCCCCGTTGAAGCCGGGGGTGAAGCCCACATCATGCTTCTCCCAGGTCCGCATCTGCAGGATCAGGTTGTTGGCGTCCGCGCCGGGGATGAAGTCCTTGCGGAACCCGTCGATCACCTGGTCGAGGGTCAGGTCCGGCTTGGCCGGGTCCCGCCACAGCTCCTTGCGCCACCAGCCCTGGGAGAACAGCCACCCCGCCCAGACCATGCCGAAGGCCGACAGCCCCCGGGCCGGCGGCGCCGCATAGTCGCCGTTGTTGAAGGCCGGGTCCGCGGTCAGGGCCGAGATCTGGCCCTCCAGCCGGACCACCCCGTGACCATAGGTCTTGGCCGTGGCGGCGGTGACGACGATGCGGTCGGCGAAGTCGGGATGGCTGACCGCCCACTGGAAGGCCTGCTGCCCGCCCATGGAAAAGCCGATGATCGCCCGCACGTGCGAGACGGCGAAGGCGTCGGCCAGCAGGCGCCGCACCGCCTCCACATTGTCGCGGATGGTGGTGACCGGGAACCGGGGCCCGTGGAACGGCTCGGGCGTGTTGCTGGGGGAGGAGGAGCGGCCATTGCCGAACAGCTCCGTCGCCACGATGAAGTAGCGGCCGGGATCGAGGGCCAGATCCGGCCCGATCAGCCACTCATAGCCATGCCAGTCGGCCATGTAGTGGGAGGGAACCAGGACCACATTGTCCTTCGCCGGGTTCAGGGTCCCGTAGGTGGCGTAGACCACCTTGGCCTCCGGCAGGGTGACGCCGCACTCCAGCTGGAAGTTCCGGAGGGAATAGGCGTGCTCCACGCCCTTGATCTCAGCCATGTCCGTCGCCTTCGCCGCCTGCGCCGCCGGGGCCAGAGCGGCGGCGATCCAGAGGGCGCCGCCCGTCTGAAGCACATGGCGGCGTTCGACGCCCCGGGGTCCAGACTTCACGCCGCTGCTCCGTAACCGACCGCCGTCCACCGGGCGGGATGGATCCTGTATGGCCGACCAGATTGGCGAAAACCGCCGGCCCTGTCACGGAAACTGTTGAAAAAAAGACGATTTTTACAATTTCCGTCCAGACTGCGGCCGGTCTGCGGACGGGTCGGGGGCGCGAGGACTTTTACTCGCCCCATCAGAGGACTATAGGGATGCCGCACAGGGCGGCGGAGCCGAGCGCCCATCCCCCGAGGAGCCAAGCTGATGGACGCCGTGATCCTGGCCCGGGCGCAGTTCGCCTTCACCGTCTCGTTCCATTTCATCTTCCCGTCCTTCTCCATCGGCCTGGCCAGCTATCTGTTCGTACTGGAGGCGCTCTGGCTGAAGACCGGCCGGGGGGTCTACGCCAACCTCTATCGCTACTGGCTGAAGATCTTCGCCGTGGTGTTCGGCATGGGCGTGGTGTCCGGGCTGGTCATGTCCTACGAGTTCGGGACCAACTGGTCGGTGTTCTCCGCCAAGGCCGGTCCCGTGGTCGGCCCGCTGATGGCCTACGAGGTGCTCACCGCCTTCTTCCTCGAGGCGGGGTTCCTGGGGGTGATGCTGTTCGGCATCCGCAAGGTGGGCAAGGAGCTGCACTTCCTGGCCACCTGCATGGTGGCGCTGGGCACCCTGATCTCGGCCACCTGGATCATCTCGGTGAACAGCTGGATGCAGACGCCGGCCGGCTTTGCGATCAACGCCAAGGGGCAGTTCGTGCCGGCGGGGTCGTGGCTGCCGATCATCTTCAATCCGAGCTTCCCGTTCCGGCTGGTCCATACGGTGATCGCCTCCTACCTCACCACCTCCCTGGCCGTGGGCGGCGTGGCGGCGTACCACCTGCTGCGGGACCGGACCAATCTGGGGGCGCGGACCATGTTCTCCATGGCCATGTGGATGGCGGCGATCGTGGCGCCGATCCAGATCCTGGCCGGCGACGCCCATGGCCTGAACACCCTGGAGCACCAGCCCGCCAAGGTGCTGGCCATGGAGGGGGACTTCGAGCCCAGCCCGACCGGCGCGCCCCTGGTCCTGTTCGGCCTGCCCGACGACGGCGCGGCCCGGCTGCGCTATGCGGTGGAGATCCCCCACGCCGGCTCCCTGATCCTGAAGCACGATCCCAATGCGCCCCTGCCCGGGCTGAAGGACTTTCCGAAGGACCGGCGCCCCCCCTCCGCCATCGTCTTCTGGTCGTTCCGCATCATGGTCGGCCTGGGCGTGGCCATGCTGGGGCTGGGGGTGTTCAGCCTGGTCGCCCGGGCGCGGGGGCGGCTGTATGACGCCCCGTGGCTGCACCGGGCCGCTGTGGCCATGGGGCCCGCAGGCTTCGTGGCGGTGATCGCCGGCTGGGTGACCACCGAGGTCGGCCGCCAGCCCTATACGGTCTACGGCCAGCTGCTGACGGCCCAGTCCCACTCCCCCCTGGCTGCGCCGGCCCTGGCCGCGTCCCTGCTGGCCTTTGCGGTGGTGTACTTCCTCGTGTTCGGCGCGGGGGTGCTCTATCTGCTGCGGCTGATGTCACGCCCCCCGGCGCCGCACGAGGCCGAGCCCGCCCACACCCCCGACCGGGCCGCGGGCATCACGCCGGCCCCCGCCGTCGATCCGCCGCTTGCCTCGCCCGCGGCCTGAGCCCATGCCGCACATGGACATCACTGTCATCTGGGCGCTGATCATCGCCTTCGCCGTCTTCGCCTATGTGGTGATGGACGGGTTCGACCTGGGCATCGGCCTGTTGTTCCCCCGCCTCGCCGTGGGCGAGAGCCGGGATCAGGCCATGAACAGCATCGCGCCGGTCTGGGACGGCAACGAGACCTGGCTGGTGATGGGCGGCGGCGGCCTGTTCGCCGCCTTTCCCCTCGCCTACGCCATCATCCTGCCGGCCACCTATCCGCTGATGATCGCCATGCTGCTGGGCCTGGTCTTCCGCGGCGTGGCCTTCGAGTTCCGCTGGCGCGACCCGGATCATCGCCCGCTCTGGGACACGGCCTTCACCCTGGGCTCGCTCACCGCCGCCCTGGCCCAGGGGATCACGCTCGGCGCCCTGCTGCAGGGGGTGAAGGTGGCCAATGACGCCTATGCCGGCGGCTGGCTGGACTGGCTGAGCCCCTTCAGCCTGCTGACCGGCGTGGCGCTGACCATCGGCTACGCCCTGCTGGGCGCCACCTGGCTGATCTGGAAGACCGAAGGCGAGACCCAGCACCAGGCCCGGCGGCTGGCCGTCGGGCTGGGGGTCGCGACCCTTGCGGCGCTGGCCGCCGTCAGCGCCGCCACGCCCCTGCTGCACTACGACTACTGGCGGCGCTGGTTCACCCCGCCGTCCGTCTTCCTGACAGCGCAGGTGCCGCTGCTGGTGCTGATCTGCGGCGGCGTGTTCTTCTGGAGCCTGCGCCGCGGGGCGGAGCGGCTGCCCTTCCTCATGACCCTGGCCCTGTTCGGACTGGGCTTCATCGGCCTGGGGATCAGCATCTTTCCCTATGTGGTGCCGCGCAGCGTCACCATCTGGGACGCGGCCTCCCCGCCCTCCAGCCAGATCTTCATGCTGGCGGGGGCGGTGATCATCATCCCCCTGATCCTGGCCTATACCGGCTGGGCCTATTGGGTGTTCCGGGGCAAGGCCGGCGTCGACGGCCACCACGAATGACCGGCGCCGGTCCCGAGCCCGAGGCCGCTTCGACACCCGGCCCCCTGTGGAAGCGCATCGCCTGGATGGCGGCGATCTGGGGCGCGAGCGTGCTCGCCCTGGGGGTGGTGGCGGGAATTCTCCGCCTGTGGCTGCACGCCTGACGCGCCACCGTCTTGCCAAGCGGGCCGGGGCGTGGTCCGTCTGGCCGCAGCAGAACAATGATGAGGCGAGGAGTTCCGTATGCGTCTGTGGGTGAGTATTTCCAGCGCCCTCGCGGCCCTGAGCCTGGCCGTGGCCGCGCCGGCCCTGGCGGCCGATCCAGCCCCCTCGAAACCCGCGGCGGACAAGGCCGAGGACAGCAAGGCCGACGCCCAGGCGCCCCTGCCGGACGACCGGACGATCCATCAGTCGGTGATGATCAACGGCAAGCCCTTCGCCTATGACGCCACCGTCGGCAAGATCCCGGTGCGGGACGCCAAGGGCCGCAAGATCGCCGATGTGGTGTTCACCGCCTACATCGCCCCGGGCGAAAACCGCCCCGTCACCTTCGCCTTCAACGGCGGCCCCGGCGCGGCCTCGGTCTATCTGAACATGGGCGCGGTGGGGCCCAAGCGGGTGGAGTTCGGCGTCAATGGCGACGCCCCGTCAGACTACAAGGTGACGGACAATCCCTACACCTGGCTCGACATGACCGACCTGGTGTTCATCGACCCCGTCGGCACGGGGTTTTCCCGGTCCGACGAGGACCCGGAGGCCAGCAAGAAGGACTTCTTCTCCACCGAGGCCGACATCAAGTACCTGTCGCGGGTCGTCTATGACTGGCTGACGCGCAATGGCCGCATGCGCTCGGCCAAGTATGTCATGGGCGAGAGCTATGGCGGCTACCGGGCGCCGCGCATCGCCCACGCCCTGCAGCGGCGGATGGGCGTGGGCGTGTCCGGCGTGATCATGGTTTCGCCCTATCTCGATCCGGCGGCCATCGGCGACGAGACGGCCCTGTCGCCCCTGCCCTGGATGATCAACCTGCCGTCCATGGCGGCGGGCCATCTGGAGCGGGAGGGCAAGCTGACCCCCGACGCCGTCGGCGAGGTGGAGCGCTATGTCCGCACCCAGTTCGTGGTGGATTACCTGGCCGGTCGGTCCGATCCCCAGGCGGTGACCCGGATCTCGCAGAAGGTGGCGCAGTACACCGGTCTCGACCCGGCCCTGGTGGCGCGCCTGGACGGGCGGGTGGACATCGGCGTCTTCCTGCGGGAGGCGCACCGGGGAGAGCGCAAGATCGGCAGCGTCTACGACTCCAACGTCACCGCCTATGACCCCTTTCCGGAAAGCTATGACCAGCAGTCCGGGGATCCGATCCTGAACGCCATCATCGCCCCCACCACCTCGGCCATGGTGGACTTCATCACCCGCCAGGTGGGCTGGAAGACCGACGCTCACTACGAGGCCCTGTCCGACGCCGTGGGCGCGGCCTGGGAGGATGCGGCGGCCAAGGACAAGCCGGTCAGCGACCTGCGCCAGGCCATCGCCAATGATCCGAAGATGAGCGTGCTGATCGTGCACGGGTACAACGACCTGTCCTGCCCGTTCTTCACCTCGCGCCTGGTGATCGACCAGCTGCCCGCCTACGGGGGCCAGGCCAAGGTGAAGCTGTCGGTCTATCCCGGCGGGCACATGTTCTACGCCCGGCCGGCCAGCAACGCCGCCTTCAAGGCCGACGCCCAGGCTCTGTACGGCCGCTAATCCGCGTCCATCCCCGGAAATCCCGCACGGACGGCGGGAGCAGATTCCGTCCCTCGCCCGGACCGGGCGACAGGGGACATATGGGGGCGTGCCGAGGCGTGGCGCGTGTCAACCGGACGGGATGCCAGGGGAAACGAGGTCGTTTTTCCGGTTTGCCGGCCTCGACCAACGAAACGGTAGCCGAGTCCCTGTCGCATCCGGGCCACGCCTCGTCACATGCCTGCGTAGATGACGGGGCTGTCCGGATCGCCCGTTCGACCGTCAACTGCGGCCGTCTCCTCCCCCCCCCCTTGAAAGGTCGTCAATCCGTGAACGCGCCCACCTCCTCCGTCGAACCCTTCCTCAGCGATGTCCGGACCCTGCGCAGCCGCGCCCGCCAGCATGTGGCGCAGGGCGTCGTCAGCCAGAGCTACCGGGGCGACGTCCAGGCGACCCTGTCGATCCTCCAGGCCGTGCTGGCGACGGAGATCGTCTGCGTGCTGCGCTACACCCAGAACGCCATCGCCGCCCACGGCCTGAACAGCGAGGGGGTCAAGGCGGAGTTCCTGCAGCACGCCCGGGAGGAGCAGGACCACGTCCTGCAGGTCGCCGAACGGATCAACCAGCTGGGCGGGGAGCCGGACTTCGACCCCACCACCCTCACGCAGCGGTCGGCGTCGGAATATGTCACCCATCCGGACCTGGTGGGCATGATCACCGAAAACCTGGTGGCGGAGCGGATCGCCGTGGACCACTACCGGGAACTGATCCGCTATTTTGCGGACAACGACCCCACCACCCGGCGGATGATCGAGGGCATTCTCGCCGTGGAGGAGGAGCACGCCACCGACATGCTCGACCTGCTGGCGAAGCAGGACCGGCGATAAGTCCCGCCCGGACCGCACAGGGCGGCGAGATTCTCACTTGAACCGCGGTCCGGTTGGTGCATCCTTCCGGCGACGACGGGGTTCGGGGAGAAACGGATGCGCATCAAACATCTTGCCATGGCTGGCGTGGCCGGCCTGACAGCCGCCGCCTGGCTGGCCGCCGCGCCCCCGTCCGCCCGGGCCCAGACCGCCGCCGATCCGAACCGGCTGTTCGCCGACAGCACCCTGGTCTCCGGCGACCGCATCTCGGTGGAGGTGACGGGTCACGGGCCGGACGTTCTGCTGGTTCCCGGCCTCTCCTCCTCCCGTACGACCTGGAAGCGAACGGCGGAACGGTTGCGCGGGCGCTATCGCCTGCACCTCGTCCAGGTGGCGGGCTTCGCCGGCGCCCCGGCCGGCGCCAATGGATCCGGCGAAGTGGTGATCCCCACCGCCGAGGCGATCGACGCCTACATCGTGTCGGCGAAGCTGGCCCCGGTCATCTATGTGGGTCACTCCCTCGGCGGGACCTGGGGCCTTTATCTGGCCGAGCATCATCCCGAGCATCTGAAGAAGCTGCTGATGGTCGACACCCTGCCTTTTCTCGGCGTGCTGATGGCCGGGCCGGCGGCGACGTCGGACAGCCTGAAACCGGTGGTGGCCCAGATCAAGGCGGCGATGTCCGCCGGCGGCCAGGCGCAGTACGAGGCCGGCCTGAAGCAGACCGCCGCCTTCATGGCCAAGAGCCCCGAGGGCGCCCAGGAAATCCTGACCAGCGGCGCCCGCTCCGATCGCGGCGCCGTGGCCACGGCCTATGCCGAGGACACCCTGCTGGACCTGCGTCCCGGTCTGGCGACAATCCCCACGCCGGTCACCCTGGTCTATCCGTTCGACGCCGCCATGGGGCGCCCGCTCGACCAGTGGGACGGCCTCTACGTGTCGCAATATGCGGCCCTGAAGTCCGCCAGGCTGGTCCGGATCGACGACAGCCGGCACTTCGTGATGTTCGACCAACCCGCCCGCTTCGACGCCGCCCTGGACGCATTCCTCGGCCCCTGATCGCGCTGTTCAGGACAAGGCGCGGCGCCCGGGCAAAGGCTCAGCCAGTCAAGGCAAGCCGGGATCGGACGGAGTATCGCCTCGGTCCTCTGTCGATGTTTTGAGCGCCGAAGCGTTTCACCCTGACGCCTACCAAATTTACGAATCTTCAATCTCGATTACACAAAACTTCTTCCTGGGCGTCGCTGGCGGATGGAACCGCCGACACCCGCTGACCGGCCCGTGCGCCGCCCCAGGAGGAAACCATGCCGCATCATGATGTTCGGGGCCGCAACGGCCGGATCGGGCTCGCCGCATTCGCCGCCGGCCTCTCCCTGGCCGCGGGATCCGCGTTCGCCAAGCCGCCGCCGGAACCCACCGTCGACATCTTCGGCACCATATCCCAGAAGGTGGTCCACCGGTCGGGACCGCGCTCCCACGCCACCCGCACGGCCGCGCCGCCGGCGGGATCGACCTCCGCGAACCGCTATCCGATCAGCTATCACAACGGCCCGGTGATGACCGGCCTCTCCAAGATCGTGGTGATCTGGTACGGCAACTGGAACCAGGCCGACGGGACCGACACCCCCGCCGGTCAGCAGATCATCCTTGACGCCCTGTACGGCCTGTCCGCGCCCCCCACGACCGGCATGACCAACTATGCCGGCGTGACCACCGGGGCGTCGTCGTCCCTCGGCGTCTACACCCAGTCCGGCGGCGCTTCGGTGACCGCGATCTCCTCCCCGACGGTGGTGCCGTACACCCAGCCCACCTCCGCCACCTATGGCGGCTACACCCTGACGGACGCCACGGTCCAGTCGCTGGTCGCCGCCTATGCCAGCTCGGCGCCGGACCCCAACGCCGTCTACCTGGTGCTGTCCTCGTCCGACATCGGCGAGAGCTCCGGCTTCCTCACGGCCTACTGCGGGTGGCACACCTATTCGACCGTGGGGTCGACGACCGTGAAGTACGGCTTCATCGGCAACCCCAACAAGACCCTCGCCGCCTGCAACGTGAACACGGCGGGCGTCTCGCCCAACGGCAATCCGGCGGTGGACGCCATGGTCTCGGTGATCGCCCACGAGCTGGAGGAGACCACCACCGATCCCCTGCTCAATGCCTGGTATAACCGCCAGCAGTACGAGGACGGCGACATG
>CAINOV010000222.1 GCA_903851655.1 uncultured Caulobacterales bacterium | reverse complement strand
TTATTGCCGTTGTCATTCTCGGGCTTGACCCTAGAACCTGGGTCAGGATGTGGCGCCCCCTCCGGATGGAGGTTCCCGCCTCAAGGGCGGGAATGACGACTGTTTTTATGGATATATTGCCGTTGTCATTCTCGGGCTTGACCCGAGAACCTCGGTCAGAACGAAGCGCCTACCGCCCCCGCCGCCGGTTGACCCAGACGGCCAGGGCCAGGCCCGCGCCCCCCAGGGCCACGCCGGCCACGGCCCACTTGATGTCGCCGGTCATGAAGCTGCCGGGCAGGAGATTGATCCCCTGCAGGATCCAGACGACGCCGATGACGATCATCGGCCCGCACAGGATGGTCGCCAGGAACCTCAGCACGCCCATGATCGGATCTCCGCTCCCCCCGACCCGCAACCGGGGCCTCGACGGGAAGCCTAGCATGACCCGCGCCCCTTCCCCACCCCACCTGCGGTGGTCTATGGAGAAGCCTCAACCGGACCCGGGCGCCCCATGCATCGACTGATCCTGTTCCGCCACGCCAAGGCGGAGCGCCGCGCCGAGAGCGGCGAGGACTATGACCGCGACCTGACCGACAGGGGACGCAGCGACGCGGCCCTGATGGGGCGTCTGCTGGCCGCGAAGGGCCTGGCCCCCGACGTGGTGCTGGTGTCCGGCGCCCGGCGCACCCGCGCCACCTGGAGCGCCATGGCCGGGTCGTTCCCGGACGCCCGGGCGGTGATCGACGAGGACCTGTACAACGCCCCGGCCCAGTCCCTGCTGCTGGCGGCCCAGGGCCAGCCGGACGCCGGCGCGGTGATGGTGATCGCCCACAATCCCGGCCTGCACGAGGCCTCCATGGCCCTGCTGTCCCGGGGCGCGGCGGGGGCGGCGGACCTGTACGAGGTCCGCGGCGGCATGCCCACGGCCACGGCCGGGGTGTTCGACCTCAGCGGCGGCGGCGCCCGGCTGGAGGGCTGGCTGCTGGCCCGGGACCATGGCGGCGGCGGGGGCGAATGAGCTTGATCTACAAGATCCTGCCCCGGCCCCTGTGGCAGGCGGCGCAGGCGGCGGGCCGCTTCGACGGCGCCGGGATCGACCTGGCGGACGGCTATATCCACTTCTCCACCGCCGCCCAGGCGCAGGCGACGGCGCGTCTGCACTTCCGCGGGATCGCCGACCTGGTGGTGCTGGCGGTGGCGAGCGGCTCCCTCGGCGAGGCCCTGAAGTGGGAGCCGTCCCGGGGCGGCCAGCTGTTCCCGCACCTCTACGGCCCCCTGGACACCGCCCATGTGACCGCGGTCACCGAGGCGCCCCTGGACGCCGACGGGGTCCCGCAGCTGGGCGAGCTGGCGCCGTGACCGACCTCTACCGCACGGCCACCGCCGCCTTTCGCCTGCTGGACCCGGAGGACGCCCACCGCCTGACCATCCGCGCCCTGAAGTTGGGGCTGGGACCGGTCGACCGATCCGCCCCCGACCCGTCCCTGGCCACGACCCTCTGCGGCCTGGAACTGGCCAACCCCGTCGGCCTG
>CAINOV010000221.1 GCA_903851655.1 uncultured Caulobacterales bacterium | reverse complement strand
CGACCCTAAGCAGGCAAGAGATTGGACCTGTTTTTCGGGTACCGATATAGGGCAAAGGGTCTTTCACCGAACCCCCGCGCCGCTTGTGTCGGCCTCGGAACAGCTCACAAGATCGAAGAATTGCTTGTCAGGAAACGTCCTATCATGAGCTGAGCCGGCTTGCGGAATAAGAATGTGAACCGGTGCCGGCTTCCCCCAATGAGGAACGTCGTTGATGACATTGTAGTCTGCATCCATACCCAGATATTCTCGATCACCTTGCGGACGGGGGCCGCCGTCGGGGTCAGGCGGTCGCCAGCCTTTCACGGTTACATCTGTTGTAGAAGTAATATTTAGGAGATTGTCGGTGCCGCCAACCCATGGCAACCACCATGATGTTTCGCGGAGCTTATGATTGTAGACCTCAAAAGCGAGATTGCTCGGCCAGTTCGGACCACTGTCGACAGTGAGGAAGCGAGCCGATATTTCCGGAGTGTGCCGCAAAACGTAATGGGCATTCTGGGCAGGGCACTCTGCCAAGAACCCAACGGCGAGCATCAAAAATCCGATCACGATGGCGCTCCCTCACCCGGGACGACGACCGTAACAGACCGACGAACGGCGACAATCCCCCCATCCCGGAAGTTCGAGACGTCGGCTTCCGGGCGCCCGCACCGCCACACATTGACCCGCACAATCAAGCTTGAACGCCGGCTGTGGCGGCGCATGCTTCGCCCATGACCGAGCCTGCAGACACCCCCCGCACCGCCCTCGAGCAGATTTTCTCCGGCCAGGCGCGGGTGTGCCGGAACATGGGCTCGCCGTTTTCCGCCGCGGTGCTGGAGGTGATGCTGGACGACCTCAAGGCCGGCGGCGTGTTCGCCGAGGTGCTGGCGCCCTTCGCCGACCTGGACCTGCAGGGGCAGATCGACGCCGCCACCCCCATCCGGCCCCTGGGCTGGGCCCATGACCTGGCGCTGAGCGGCGCGGCGCCGCCCCTTGCCGCCCTCTATCCGCCCCACGTGACGGAGGCGGATCCCCAGGCTCTGGCCGCGGTCCTCATTCCCCTGGCCCGGGCGCGGCGGGCGGAGCTGGCGGCCTTCATCGCCTCGCCGCCCCAGACCAACGAGGTGCGCCGGACCCTGTGCCTGCTGGGGGGCTTCACCACCGTCGCCGCCGAGACGGGCCTGCCGCTCCGCTGTCTGGAGATCGGGGCCAGCGCCGGGCTGAACCTCAACTGGCCCGCGTTCCATTATGATCTGGGCCAGGCCGGCGACTGGGGCGATCCGGCGAGCCCGGTGCGGATCGACGGCGCCTGGAGCGGCCCGCCGCCGCCCCTGGGGCCGGTGGAGATCGTGGAGCGCCGGGGCTGCGACCTCGCGCCAGTGGACATCCGCGACCCGCTGCAGGCCCGGCGCCTGCGCGCCTATGTCTGGGCGGACCAGCGGGACCGGCTCGCGCGGATCGAGGGGGCCATCGCGCTCGCCCGGACGACGGGACTGGACCTGGTCCAGGCCGACGCCGCGGCATGGGTGGAGGCCCATGTCCGCCCCGTCCCCGGAACGGCGACGGTGCTCTATCATTCGGTGATGTGGCAATACATGCCCGCGGCGACGCAGGGCCGGATCGAGGCGCACATGGCCGCCATGGCGGCGCAGGCGACCGCCGACGCGCCCCTGGCCTGGCTGAGCATGGAAATGGTTCCCGGCGACGCCCTGATGGCCGTGACCCTGCGGCTCTGGCCAAAAGGCGGGCAGCGGCGCCTCGCCCGTGTCCATCCGCATGGCGCCTCGGTGGAATGGACCGGCGGCGCCTGACGAATCCCCGGTTCCGTGAGAGCGTCAGGGGGTGGAAAAGCGGCCGGTTGCGCCGCCTGTCCACAGCGATCTCAACCCCGGAGGCGGCTAATCGCCCCGTCAGGAAAACAAGGGCTTCCCAAATACCCGTCCCGGCTTATCTAATCAGGAGGTCGGTGTCGGCAGCAGGAATACGGAGAAGGCATTGATGGCCGAGCGCAAGCAAGGTGATCAAGGAAACGGGGTGGGGTCTGCGGTCGTCACGCAGGTCAAGCCGAAGCTTCAGAAGCCCTCCCTGTACCGAGTTCTGATTCTGAATGACGACTACACGCCTATGGAGTTCGTCGTCTATGTTCTCGAGCGGTTCTTTAATAAAACTCGGGACGAAGCGACACGGATAATGCTTCACGTTCACCAGCATGGTGTTGGGGTATGTGGAATCTACACTTACGAAGTCGCTGAAACAAAGGTGGCTCAGGTGGTCGATGCGGCCCGCAGGCATCAGCATCCCCTCCAGTGCACCATGGAAAAAGATTGAGAGGTCCGACGTGCCGTCCTTCTCGCGTAACCTGGAAGAGACCCTTCATCGGGCCGTCGCTTACGCCAACCAGCGAAAGCATGAATACGCCACCCTCGAACATCTGTTGCTGTCCCTGACCGACGACGCCGAAGGCGCCGCGGTGATGAAGGCCTGCAACGTGGATCTCGAGCTTCTGAAGAAGAACCTGATCAGCTATCTGGACACGGAGCTGAAGTCCCTGGTGATGGACACCGGCGAGGACGCCAAGCCCACCGCCGGCTTCCAGCGGGTGATCCAGCGGGCCGTGATCCACGTCCAGTCCTCCGGGCGCGACGACGTGACCGGGGCCAATGTGCTGGTCGCCGTCTTCTCCGAGCGGGAGAGCCATGCGGCCTTCTTCCTGCAGGAGCAGGACATGACCCGTTATGACGCGGTGAACTTCATCGCCCACGGCATCGCCAAGAAGGCGGGGGCGAGCGAGCCCCGCACCGTGCGCGGCTCCTCTCAGGCCTCGGAGAACGAGACCGAGGACAAGCCCGCCGCCAAGTCCGGCGAGGCGCTGGACACCTATTGCGTGAACCTCAACGAGAAGGCGCGGCAGGGCAAGGTCGACCCCCTGATCGGCCGTCACGCGGAGGTGGAGCGCTGCATCCAGATCCTGTGCCGTCGCACCAAGAACAACCCCCTGCTGGTGGGCGACCCCGGCGTGGGCAAGACCGCCATCGCCGAGGGCCTGGCCCGCAAGATCGTCAATGGCGAGGTGCCGGAAGTGCTGGCCGGGGCCACCATCTTCTCCCTCGACATGGGCGCGCTGCTGGCGGGCACCCGCTATCGCGGTGACTTCGAGGAGCGGGTCAAGCAGGTGGTGAAGGAGCTGGAGAACCACCCCAACGCGGTGCTGTTCATCGACGAGATCCACACGGTGATCGGCGCGGGCGCCACGTCGGGCGGGGCGATGGACGCCTCCAACCTGCTGAAGCCGGCGCTCGCGTCCGGCACGCTGAAGTGCATGGGCTCCACCACCTACAAGGAGTTCCGCCAGCACTTCGAGAAGGACCGGGCCCTGGTCCGGCGCTTCCAGAAGATCGACGTCACCGAGCCGTCCGTCGAGGACGCCATCAAGATCCTCAAGGGCCTCAAGATCTATTACGAGGAGTTCCACAAGCTGCGTTACACCAACGACGCGGTGAAGGCGGCGGTGGAGCTGTCGGTGAAATACATCACCGACCGCAAGCTGCCGGATAAGGCCATCGACATCCTGGACGAGGCGGGCGCCTCGCAGATGCTGGTGCCCGAGGGCCGGCGCAAGAAGACCATTGGCCTGAAGGACATCGAGGGCGTCGTCGCCAAGATGGCCCGCATTCCCACCAAGTCGGTGTCCAAGTCCGATGTGGAGGCCCTGCGCAGCCTGGAAAGCGACCTCAAGCGCGCGGTCTATGGCCAGGATGACGCCATCATCCAGCTGTCCGCCGCCATGAAGATGAGCCGCGCGGGCCTGCGGGACACGCAGAAGCCCATCGGCTCCTACCTGTTCTCCGGCCCCACGGGCGTCGGCAAGACCGAGGTGGCGCGCCAGCTGGCCCTCACCCTGGGGATCGAGCTGCTGCGCTTCGACATGAGCGAATATATGGAGCGGCACACGGTCAGCCGGCTGATCGGCGCCCCTCCGGGCTATGTGGGCCACGACCAGGGCGGCCAGCTGACCGACGCGGTGGACCAGCACAAGCACGCGGTGGTCCTGCTCGACGAGATCGAGAAGGCCCACCAGGACGTCTACAACATCCTGCTGCAGGTGATGGACCACGGGACCCTGACCGACTCCAACGGCAAGAAGGTCGACTTCCGCAACGTGGTGCTGATCATGACCACCAACGCCGGGGCCTCGGACAACAACAAGGCCGGCATCGGCTTCGGCCGCGGCCGGGTCACCGACGCGGACGAGGCGGCGATCAACCGGCTGTTCACGCCGGAGTTCCGCAACCGTCTGGACGCGGTGATCACCTTCAAGCCGCTGCCGCCGGAAGTGATCCGCAACGTGGTGCAGAAGTTCGTCATGCAGCTCGAGGCCCAGCTGGCCGACCGGCACGTGACCATCGAGCTGACCGAGGACGCTGCCGACTGGCTGGCCAAGAACGGCTATGACGAGCTGTTCGGCGCCCGCCCGCTGGCCCGGGTCATCCAGGAGCACATCAAGAAGCCCCTGGCCGACGAGATCCTGTTCGGCAAGCTGGTCCGCGGCGGCCATGTGATCGTCGGGCTGAAGGACGGCAAGATCGACTTCCAGATTGACGCCGCGACCTCCGCCGGCCCGGGCGAAGGGTCTTCGGACGACGCGGAGTCGGGAGAGCCGGCGCTGACGGAATAGGGTTGGCCGGAACGAGGTTCCCGGGTCTTCGCCCGGGAATGACAGCTGAAATATAATTGTAAAATCAGTCGTCATTCCCGCCCTTGAGGCGGGAGCCTCGTTCAGAAATTGCCGCCCCCAAAACAGGTCGAAGCCCCCTCCCGCATGGCGGAAGGGGGCTTCTTTTCTTACGCCCGACACCGGGGAACGCCGGGCGCAGGAAGGGGGCGGACCCTAGCGGCGATACTCGAAGCGGTCCCGGTCATAGCGGTGGTGCTCCCACCGGTCCCGGTCCCAGCCATGCGCCCAGTAGGGCCGGTGGAAATAGTCCCAGTCGCGGCCGCGATATTCGACCGGACGCCAGCCGTACTCCCGGTGGTAGCCGTCGCGGCGGAAATCCCGATGGCCCCAGTCGTCGGCGGAGGCGATCGCGGGCAGGGTGATGGCCGCGGTGGCGGCCACGAGCACCAGGCTCTTGAAGAGGTTCATGTTCAGTCTCCCATCTTCCTTCGGGCCGGAGGCGCGACCACCGCGCCGTTTGTCCGATGAGGCCACCCTAGGACCGGCTGCCTGAACGCATCGTGGGGCGCATGTTTATCCGCCGTTCACCTTGGGTCGCGCCGCCCTTGGAACCTCTGTTAAGCTCTGTTAACCCTTCGGGGGTCGCCACAGGTGGCGCGGGGCTTGCTCCGCCGCGGGGACAGAGTCCCGTCCGGAGACGGGCGACCCGAGACAAGAGGAAACCGCCTTGGCCCTGCCCCTGATCGCCGCCCTCACCGTCGCCGCCGCCGTGTCGGCCGCGTCGCCGTCCCCCACCGGGCGGGACCTGAAGCTCGCCAGCGCCGAGGGCTGCGGCCTGACGGTGATGCTGCAGTGCCATGTGGCCGCCGACGGCGCGGCCCGGGACTGCCAGGTGGTGTCCGAGGATCCGAACACCCTGGGCGCGGGCGCCGCGGCCCTTGCCATGAGCGCCCAGTTCCATCTGACGCCCCGCCCCGACGGCGCCCCGGTGCTGCTGCCGGTGCGCATCCAGACCGGCGTCTGCA
Source organism: uncultured Caulobacterales bacterium (assembly GCA_903851655.1). GTDB lineage: Bacteria > Pseudomonadota > Alphaproteobacteria > Caulobacterales > Caulobacteraceae > CAIMFV01. Next base: position 5,985 of record CAINOV010000221.1, on the reverse strand, counting down.
CCGCCCAGCGCTGAGCATCAAGGCTTCCGCAGGGCGGGGTTTGTCGTCTATGGATGACGGACACGCCTCACGACCGGAAAGCCGTCCATGTCCACGATCGAAGACCGTCTGAAATCCCTCGGCGTGGTGCTGCCCGAGCCCGTGGCGCCGGTGGCCAACTACGTCCCCTTCGTGCTCAGCGGCGGCCTGCTCTACATTTCGGGCCAGGTGTCGGTGGATGCGTCCGGCGGGATCAAGGGAACCGTCGGGACCGAGGTGGACGAGGCTGCGGCCCGGGCCGCCGCCCGCCTGTGCGGGATCAATCTGATCGCCCAGATGAAGGCCGCCCTGGGGGACCTGTCGCGGGTGCGCCGGGTGGTGAAGCTGGGGGGCTTTGTCCAGGCCGGGCCTGAGTTCTTCGCCATTCCCGCCGTGATCAACGGCTGCTCCGATCTGATGGTGGAGGTGTTCGGCGACGCCGGCCGCCACGCCCGTTCGGCGGTGGGGGTCTATCGCCTGCCCCTGAACTTCTCGGTGGAGGTCGACGCCGTGGTGGAGGTGGCATGACCCGCAAGCCGGCGCTTCCTGACGTGGCCGATTTCGGCGAGGCCTGGCCCCGCCTGCGCGGCCCGGCCATCGCCCATCGGGGACTGTGGGACACGGACGGCGCGCCGGAGAACAGCCTGGCCGCCTTCCAGCACGCGGCGGAGCAGGGCTTCGGCGTGGAGCTGGACGTCCAGATCACCGCCGACGGCGAGGCGGTGGTGTTTCATGACGCCGAGCTTGCACGGATGACCGGCGTGCAGGGCCGGGTCCGCGACTTCGCCGCCCGGGACCTGCAGAAGCTGAAGCTGAAGGGGTCCGACGAGACCCTGCCGACCCTGGCCGAGGCGCTGGCGGTGATCGGCCACCGGTCGCTGGTGCTGGTGGAGCTGAAGACGCCCTCCGGCGAGGTCGGCCCCCTGGAGAAGCGGGTGCATGACATCCTGCTGGACCACAAGGGGCCGGTGGCGCTGATCGGCTTCAACGCCTACAGCCACGCCTGGTTCGCCGACCACCATCCCAAGATCCTCCGGGGCCTGAACAGCCACGCCTATGCGGACGGGGAGGGGCGCATGTCCGCCGACGCCATCCGCTCCCTGCGGGCGCTGGAGCATGTGAAGATCGCCCGCCCGCACTTCCTGGCCCTGGGCCTCGACATGCTGCCCAGCCATGCGGCCGACGCCCTGCGCGACGGCGGCATGCCGGTGGTGGCCTGGACCGTGCGGTCGCCGGAGGACTGGCGCCGGGTCGAGGCCCATTGCGACAACCTGATCTTCGAAGGCTTCCGACCCTGACCGCCCCCGCCGGCAAGCTGGTGATCCGCTCCCACGGGGCGATCTCGGACATCGGCCGGACCGCCTGGGACGCTTGCGCCGATGCGCCGGACCATGCGGGCAACCCGTTCATCCGCTATGACTTCCTGCAGGCCCTGGAAGAGAGCGGCTGCGTCAGTCCGCGGACCGGCTGGAAGCCGCAGCACCTCAGCGTCACCGACGCCGAGGGCCGCGTGGCCGGCGTCATGCCCCTCTATCTGAAGAGCCACAGCCAGGGGGAGTACGTGTTCGACCACAGCTGGGCCGACGCCTATATGCGGGCTGGCGGGCGGTACTATCCCAAGCTCCAGTGCGCGGCGCCCTTCACGCCGGCCACCGGTCCGAGGCTGATCACCGCGCCGGGGTCGGGGCGCGCGGCGGTGGAAGAGGCGCTGCTGCAGGGGGCGGTGGCCCTGACCGACCAGCTGGGCGCGTCCAGCCTGCACATCACCTTCCTCACCGAAGGGGAGTGGACCCGGGCGGGGGCGGCGGGCCTGCTGCAGCGCCGGGACCAGCAGTATCACTGGCGCAACCCCGGCTATGCCGACTTCGAGGGCTTTCTGGCCCAGCTGTCCTCCAACCGCCGCAAGAACATCCGGCGGGAGCGGCGGGACGCCCAGGCGGGGCTGGAGATCGTGGCGGTCACCGGCAAGGACCTGACCGAGGACCACTGGGACGCCTTCTTCGCCTTCTACATGGACACTGGCGGGCGCAAGTACGGACGCCCCTATCTGAACCGGCTGTTCTTCTCCCTGCTGGGGGAGCGGATGGCCGACCGGGTGATGCTGATCCTGGCGCGGCGGGACGGGCGATGGATCGCCGGGGCCCTGAACCTGCTGGGGGCCGACTGCCTCTATGGCCGCAACTGGGGCTGCCTGGAGGAGGTTCCGTTCCTGCATTTCGAGGTCTGCTACTACCGCGCCATCGAGGAGGCGATCCGGCTGGGCCTGGCGCGGGTCGAGGCGGGCGCCCAGGGGGAGCACAAGATCGCCCGGGGGTATCTGCCGGCCTCGGTGTTTTCCGCCCACTACATCGCCGATCCGGCCCTGCGCGAGCCCGTCGCCCGCTATCTGGACCGGGAGCGGGACGCGGTCGAGCGGGAGATGGACTATCTGACCGAGGAATACTCCCCCTTCCGCCAGGACGGTCCCACGCCGCCCAAGGGGGGGTGAGGGGGCGCCTGATCCTGACCCAGGTTCCCGGGTCTTCGCCCGGGAATGACGACGACAAAATATCCATAAAATCATGTCATTCCCGGCCTTGAGGCGGGGACCTCCATCCGGAAATGGCGCCCTATCCTGACCCAGGTTCCCGGGTCTTCGCCCGGGAATGACAGACTCAAAAAATACAAATCAGACGTCATTCCCGCCCTCGAGGCGGGAACCTCGTCCAGGACCTTCCCAAGGGCGTCATCATCGACGTATCAAAGCCCGATGAGCCACGGAGCCCCGCCATGAGCCTGACCGGCGCCTATGATCCCGCCAATGTCTTCGCCCGCATGCTGCGCGGCGAGATCCCGGCCACCAAGGTCTATGAGGACGCCGAGACAATGGCCTTCATGGACCTGTTCCCCCAGTCCCGGGGCCATACCCTGGTGATCCCGAAGACCGTGCAGGCCCGCAACTTCCTGGACCTTGATCCCGCCGCCGTGGCCCCGCTGATGCTCACGGTGCAGAAGGTGGCCCGGGCGGTCGCCGCGGCCCTCGACCCGGACGGGGTGGTGATCACCCAGTTCAACGGCGCGCCCGCGGGGCAGACCGTGTTCCACCTGCACTTCCACGTCATTCCCCGGTGGACGGGGGTGGAGCTGAAGGGCCATGGACAGTCCGGCATGGCCGACCCGGAGGAGCTGGCGGCCCTGGCGCAGCAGATCCGCGCCGCCCTCGACTGATCGGGGTCCGCGACAGCGCCCCGCGCGTGGAAAAACCCAACACGGCCCCAGATTTTCTGGATTGCGCCGATCGCCTTGAAAAGGGCTCTAGGCTCTGGGAACGTGCGGCCCCTTCGGCCGCATGAGGACAGGTGCGCGTCCATGACATCCGTTGCAGCAGCCTGGGGAGCGCGATGGCGCCGGCGGTCCGCCGTGCCGGGCTTGGGCCTGACCCTGGGCGTCACCGTGACGGTCCTGTCCCTGGTGGTGCTGATCCCCATGGCGGCGGTGGCCGCCCGCGGCCTGACCCTGGCCCCGGACGCCTTCGCCCGGGCCGCCTTCTCGCCCCGGGCCGTTCACGCCTATCAGCTGTCCCTGACCACGTCCCTGATCGCGGCCCTCGTCAACGGCGTGCTGGGGGTGCTCACGGCCTGGGCGCTGGTGCGCTACCGGTTTCCGGGACGCCGGCTGCTGGACAGCCTGGTGGACCTGCCCTTCGCCCTGCCCACCGCCGTCGCCGGCATCTCGCTGGCCACCCTCTATGGTCCGAACGGCTGGATCGGCGCACCCCTGGCCAGGGCCGGGATCACCCTGGCCAACACCGCCGGCGGCATCGTCATCGCCCTGACCTTCATCGGCCTGCCGTTCGTCGTGCGCACGGTGGAGCCGGTGCTGCGCGACCTGGCCGCCGATGTGGAGGAGGCCTCCGCCAGCCTGGGGGCCACGCGCCTGCAGACCCTGGTGCGGGTGGTGGCGCCGGCCCTGGCCCCCGCCTGGATCACCGGCTTCGCCCTGGCCTTCGCCCGGGGAGTGGGGGAGTACGGCTCGGTGATCTTCATCGCCGGCAACATGCCCTACCGGTCCGAGATCGCGCCCCTGCTGATCACCATCGAGCTGGAGCAGTTCGACTACGCCTCCGCCTCGGCCATCGCCCTGGTTATGCTGGGGATCAGCTTCGCCGGGCTGCTGGCGATCAATACCGGCCAGGCCTGGGTGCGGCGGAGTTCCGAACGATGAGCGGCGCCCCGGTCCGGACCCGACCCCATCCCAACGAGGATCCCCTGTGGATCCGCATCGCCGTGCTGGCCGTGGTGATCCTGTTCATCGGCGTGATGATCCTCGCGCCCATGGCCACCGTGTTCGTCGAAGGCCTCTCCAAGGGCCTGGGAACCGCCTGGGAGGCGATCCGCGAGCATGACGCCGTGGCCGCCCTGCAGCTGACCCTGCTGATCGCCGCCATCTCCGTGCCGTTCAACGCGGTGTTCGGGGTCTGCGCCAGCTGGGCGGTGGCCAAGCACGACTTTCCCGGCAAGAGCCTGCTGGTCAGCCTGATCGACCTGCCGTTCTCCGTGTCTCCGGTGGTCGCAGGCCTGATCTATGTCCTGGTGTTCGGCCTGCAGGGCTGGTTCGGCCCGTGGCTGCTGGCGCACAATATCAGCATCATCTTCGCCGCGCCCGGCATCGTGCTGGCCACCCTCTTCGTCACCTTTCCCTTCGTGGCGCGGGAGCTGATCCCGCTGATGGAGGCCCAGGGGACCGACGAGGAGGAGGCGGCGGTGTCCATGGGCGCGTCGGGCCTGATGACCTTCCTGCGGGTCACCGCCCCCAATATCCGCTGGGGCCTCGCCTATGGGGTGCTGCTGTGCAACGCCCGGGCGATGGGGGAGTTCGGCGCGGTGAGTGTGGTCTCTGGACACATCCGCGGACGGACGGACACCATGCCCCTGCACGTGGAAATCCTGTACAACGAGTACGATTTCGTCGGCGCCTTCGCGGTGGCCGGGCTGCTGTGCCTGATGGCGCTGGCGACGCTGGCCCTGAAGACGCTCCTCGAGATCGCCCGGCCGGAGCTGGATGGCCATGGCGTATGAAGCTGAATTCCCGTCCCCTGCGGGCGTATCGAAGGGCGCGATGATGACCGGTACTCCGCCGACGCCCCCCGTCCAGCGCCCGCCGCTGGCCATCAGCGTGCGCGAGGCGAGGAAGTCGTTCGGCCGCTATCCCGCCCTGAACGATGTCAGCCTCGAGGTCCGCCCGGGGGAACTGCTGGCCCTGCTCGGCCCTTCGGGTTCGGGCAAGACCACTTTGCTGCGGCTGATCGCGGGCCTCGATTTCCCGGAGGCCGGCCAGATCGCCTATGACGGCGAGGACGTGACCTACGCCGCCGCCGCCCAGCGGGGGGTGGGGTTCGTGTTCCAGCAATACGCCCTGTTCCGGCACATGACCGTGGCCCAGAACGTCTCGTTCGGCCTCGATGTGCGCAAGCGCCGGGACCGGCCCACCGGCGCCCAGCGCAAGGCCCGGGTGGAGGAGCTTCTCCGTCTGGTGGAGCTCGAGGGCCTGGGCGGTCGCCGCCCGGCCCAGCTGTCCGGCGGCCAGCGGCAAAGGGTCGCGCTCGCCCGCGCGCTCGCGGTCGAGCCCCGGGTGCTGCTGCTGGACGAGCCCTTCGGGGCGCTGGACGCCACCGTGCGCAAGTCCCTGCGGCGGGAGCTGCGGCGCATCCACGCCGCCACCGGCGTCACCACCCTGTTCGTCACCCACGACCAGGAGGAGGCGCTGGAACTGGCCGACCGGGTGGCGGTGCTGAACCGCGGCCGGATCGAGCAGGTGGGAACCCCGTCGGAGGTCTATGCCGCGCCGGCCTCGGCCTTCGTGGCCGGCTTTGTCGGGGAGGCCAACCGTTTCGAGGGGCAGGCGTCGGGCGGGGTGTTCCGCTCCGGCGGGATCACCCTGCCGGCGCCGGGGGTCGAGGGCGCGGCGGTGGCCTTTGTCCGTCCGCAT
>CAINOV010000220.1 GCA_903851655.1 uncultured Caulobacterales bacterium | reverse complement strand
TCCCCCCGCATCCACAGGGCGAGCCCCGCCCCGTGGTGGGCGCGGGGCAGGCTGGGGTTCCCCCGCAACGCGATATTGAACGCCTCCAGCGCATGGGTGGGCCGGGCCAGCTTGACGAGGCAATGCCCGATATTGGTGTAGGTCATCGGGTCGTTGGGCGTGCGTTCCGCCGCTTCGCCCAGCACGCGCAGGGCGCCCTCGATGTCGCCGGCCTCCTCGAGACCATGGGCGACGAGATTGAGCACCACCGGTTCGAACTGGTTGTCGAGATAGGCCCGCTGCGCCATCTTCACCGCGCCGGCGACGTCGTCCTGGTTCAGGCGAGCATAGATCTGATCAACAATAGCGCTGGACAATGGAACTCCGGACGGTTCGGTCGAAAGACGATCCGCAACACTAGGCGATTTCAGCGCCGGATGAAATCGCGTTGGTGGCGCCAGGGGGTGTCGTGCGTTGACTTCCGAAGGCTGGACCGTTCAGGGTTGTCTTTGGTGTCCCGCCTCCGTACCCGCCCGCCTCCCTCCTGAAAGCCGCGCGCCCATGACCGGTCCTGCCCCGCCGACCCGCAACGTCTTCGACCTCAGCCGGGACGCGCGTCAGGCCCTGGCCATGGGCGACGCCGGCCGCGCGGTGTCGCTCCTGCGCCAGGCCCTCGACATGGAGCCCGCCTCGACCGGCCTGTGGCTCAACTACGCCGCCGCCCTGCGCCAGTCCGGCGATATCCCCGCCGCTCTTGTCGCCGTGGACCAGGCCCTGACCCTGGAGCCCCGGGCCTTTGCCGCCTTGCTGATGAAGGGCGCCCTGCTCGAGCGGGCCGGCGACGACGTGGAGGCCGGGCGTTTCTACGGCCTTGCCCTGCTGTTCAAGGACGCGGCGTCCGACGACGCCGCCACCCGGGCCGCGCTCCAGCGGGCGGAGGCGGTGAACGCCGACTATCGCCGCCGGATGGCCGAAGCCGTCGACGCCGGCGTGGCGGCGGCGGACCCGTCCGGCGCCCTCAATCCGAACGCCCGGCGGTTCCGGGACTTTGCCGCGGGCCGGACCCGGCTCTACCGTCCCGAGCCGTCCACCTATCTCTATCCAGGCCTGCCGAGCTACGAATTCTATCCGCGGGAGCTGACCCCCTGGATCGAGCGCTTCGAAACCTTCACCGACCTGGTGCGCGGGGAGCTGGAGGCCGCGATGGCGACGCACCCGCACCTGTTTGCGCCCTATGTGGACGAGCCGCCGGGGGTCCCGGTGGATCAGTGGAAGGAGCTGAACCATTCCCTGCGCTGGTCCGCGCTGCAGGTGATCCGGGCGGGAGAGCGCCAGTCCTACGCGCCGGATCTGTTCCCCCGCACGCTGGAGGCCCTGGCCCTGCTGCCGCAGCCGGACGTGGCGGGGCGGACACCGTCGGCGATGTTCTCCGCCCTGCATCCACGGACGAAGATCCCCCCGCACACCGGCGTCAGCAACGCGCGGCTGGTGGTCCATCTGCCGCTGATCGTGCCGCCGGGGTGCGGGTTCCGGGTGGGGAGCGAGGTCCGCGCCTGGGAGGTCGGCAAGGCCTGGGTGTTCGACGACACCATCGAGCACGAAGCCTGGAACGACGGGGATGAGCTGCGGGTCATCCTGATCGCCGATATCTGGAACATGTTCATGACGGAGGAGGATCGCCGCGTCTATGCCGGCGTGGTCTCGGCGATCGACGCCTTCCATGGCTGGACCCGTCCGGACCAGCGGCAAAATGACCTCTGACAGCGGGCGGCGGCGGCCATTCGCCTTGCGCCCGCGCCCTGAGAAAGGTCATAGATGAGGCATGGCCGTATCCGAAACCGACATCATCGAACACGCCTATGCGGAGGCCGCGCACCTGTACCAGAGGGGCGAGCTGGCGGCGGCGCTGGAGCGGCTCGGTCCGGTCCTGTCCCGCAATCCCCCCGACGCCCGCGTGCACGGTCTGGCGGGGTTCATCCGCCTGCGCTCGGGGGACGCCTACGGGGCGGTGAGGGCGTTGCTGCGGGCGGCGGAGCTTGACCCGAAACAGGCGGTGTTCGCCCTGGCCCTTGGCGACGCCCTGATGGCGAACGGCCAGCCGGAGGACGCCGTGAGCGCCTATCGCCGGGCGATCGCGGCGGATCGTTCGAACCTTCAGGCGGTCACCGGACTTGCGTCGGCGCTGTCCGCAGCCGGGCGACCGGACGAGGGTCTGCAGCTGCTGTCCCAGCGCCTCGCCGCCGGAGAGCGGGACCACCGGCTGCTGGTGGCCCTGTCGGAGGCCCAGACCGCCGTCGGACAGACCCGCGGCGCCCTCGAGACCTGCCTGCTGGCGGTGCGATATTATCCCGACAGCGCCGTCGCCTATCACAATCTGGCGGCGGCGCTCGGCGACATGCGGCAGTTCGAGGAAGCAGAGCTGGCGGTCCGCAAGGCCATCTCCATGGGGGTGAACGGGCCGGCGACCCGGGTCATCCTGGCCCGCACGCTGGAGGGACTGGGGCGTATCGAGGAGGCGATCGAGGCCTATCGCGAGGTCCTTCGCCTCTCGCCCCTGTCCGTCGATCCCAATCGGGAGCTCGCCCAGCTCATCTGGATGCGCACGGGCGACGTGGACGCCGCCTCCGCCCATCTGCTCCGGCAACTCGGGCAACACCCGGGCGACATCAATCTCAACCGGATCCTGGCCAAGCTGAAGCGGATCGCCGGCGACCTTCCCGGCGCCCGGCGGGTGATGGAGTCCGCCATCGCCCTGAACGCCGAGCCCAACGAGCATCTGTTCATGGACGCGGCCGAGCTGGCCACCGCCGATGGCGACGCCGTCGCGGCCCTGCAGATGGCCCGCCGCGGGTATCAGCTGGCGCCGGACCTGGACCGCATGCTGGTCATCCTGGCCGACGCCTGTCTCGGCGTTGGCGAGGCGGACGAGGCGCTGAGCGTCTGCCGGCGCCTGCTGGATCGCAATCCCGACGATCAGAACGCCCTGGCGCGCCAGGCGACGGCGCTGCGGTTGAAGGGTGATCCGGCCTATGCGGCCCTGTACGACTACGACCGCCATGTGCGCGCCTACGAGATCGAGACGCCCGAGGGCTGGGCCAGCCTGCCCGCCTATCTGTCGGATCTGTCGGCGGCGCTGACCCGGCTGCATGGCTTCTCCACGGCGCCCTTCGACCAGTCGCTGCGGGGGGGGAGCCAGACGTCACAGAACCTCGCCATGTCGCTGGACCCGGTGATCGTCGCCTTCTTCAAGGCGATCGACGCGCCGATCCGCGCGCACATGGAGCATCTGCGGTCCGATCCCGAGGGAATGGGCCGGAGATATCTGGGCGATTACGAGCTGGCGGGCAGCTGGTCGGTGTTCCTCCGGCCCAACGGCTATCACGTGAACCACATCCACAACGAGGGCTGGCTGTCCTCGGCCTTCTATGTGGAGCTGCCGACCTCTCCGCCGGAGGATCCCCACGCGGGCTGGATCAAGTTCGGCGAGCCTGGCGTCCCCACGGCGCCGCGGCTGGGACCGGAGCATTTCGTCCAGCCGCAACCCGGGCGACTGGTCCTGTTCCCCAGCTACATGTGGCATGGCACCGTGCCCTTCGCCAGCGACGAGCGCCGTATCACCATCGCCTTCGACGTCCAGCCCAGGGCCGGGCGTCCGCCGCGGGGGCGGGGCGCCGGCGCATGACCGCCCGCCGCGCGAGCCTGGTCGCCCTGATCGCCGTGGTGATGATGGTCGGGGCGGGCGGCGCGGCCGGGGCCTGGGGATCGTCCGGACACAGAATGATTACCGTGGCGGCTCTCTCTGCCCTGCCGTCGGAAACGCCCGGCTTCCTGCGTGATCCGGTGTTCGCCGCGGATGCGGGGGAGTGGGCGCGGGAGCCGGATCGCTGGCGGTTGGCGGGCGCGGCCCACGACGCCCTACGGGATCCCTTCCACTACGCCTATGCCGATGACGACGGACGCCTGGGCGGGGTCTGCGCCTTTTCCGCCCTGCCGCCGACAAGGGCGGGATACGAGGCCCTGCTGCGCAAGGCGGGCGTCGATCCGGATACGGTGGGCTACCTGCCCTACGCCATTCTCGACGGCTGGCAGCAGTTGGCCAAGGACCTGGTCTACTGGCGGGCGGACCGGGCGGGGCTGCGCTTCGCCCATGATCCAGCGCGGCTGGCCTGGCTGGAGGTCGACCGGCGGCGGCGGGAAAGTCAGATCACGGAGGATATCGGCCTGCTGGCGCATTATGTGGGGGACGCCACCCAGCCGATGCACCTCAGCCTCCATCATGACGGCTGGGGCGACGGGCCCAATCCGGAGGGGTTCACCACGGCGCGCGTCCACATTCCCTATGAGGGCGCCTATGTGGCGGCGGCGGTCACGCCCTCCGCCGTGCGGGCGGCCATGCCCGCCCCCCGGTCCCTGGCGCGGCCGGCGGAGCAGGAGACCGGCGCCTGGCTGCAGGCGCAGTCGGGCGCCTGGCGCAGCTGGTACCGGGCGGAAAAGGCCGGCGCCTTCCAGCCGGGAGATCCCCGCGGCGTCGCCTACACGGCGGAGCGGCTGGGGACCGCGGCGGGGATGCTGCGGGACGTGATCGCGGCGGCCTGGACCTCCAGCGCCGCCGGCCAGGTGAACTATCCGGTGGTCAGCATCCGCGATCTTGAAGCCGGTCGCGCGGACGCCTATGCTGTCTTACATGGTGTTGACTGAAGATCGGACCGTATACGGATGAAAATCACCAAGCGGGCCGTCGCGGCGGCCGGACTGGCCGGATGCCTCGCAGTGGGCGTCGCCACATCCGCCCTCGGCTGGGGCGCGGACGGGCACCGGATGGTGGCGGTCGCCGGACTGCGCGCCCTGCCGGCCGAGGTTCCCGGGTTCCTGCGGACGCCTGCGGCGCTGGCCCAGCTGGGGGAGCTGGCGCGGGAGCCGGACCGGTCCAAGGGCGCGGGCTCCCCCCATGACCCGGACCTGGATCCGGGGCACTACGTCAATGTGGACGACAGCGGACGCATTGGCGGCGGACCGCAGCTGTCGGCCCTGCCGCGGACGCGGTCCGACTATGACGCGGCCATCCGCGGGGTTCAGGCCGGCGACTCCAGCCGACTGGGCTATCTGCCCTACGCCCTGATGGACGGCTATGAGCAGCTGGTGAAGGATTTCGGCTACTGGCGGGTGGACCGCTACGCCGAGACCCGCGCTGCGACCCCGGAGCAGCGGGCCTGGTTCGCCCGGGACCGGGGGCTGCGGGAGATGCTGGTCCTGCGCGACCTGGGCTACTGGAGCCATTTCGTCGGCGACGCCGCCCAGCCCCTGCATGTGAGCATCCACTACAACGCCTGGGGAGATTATCCGAACCCGAACAATTACACGGCGGAGCGGATCCATGGGCCCTTCGAGGGCGCCTTCGTCCATGCTCATGTCAAGCTGGCGGATGTGGAGGCGGCCCTGTCCGCGCCCCGGACGGTCGACGGTCCGATCCAGGCGGAGGTGGCCGCCTATGTCGAGACCGGACGCCGCCAGGCCGACCCGCTGTTCGCCCTGTGGACCGACCATGGCTTCGACGGGCCCGACCCGGCCCGGGGCAAGGCCTTCACCGTGGCGCGCCTGGCCGCCGGAGCGTCGGAGCTCCGCGACCTGGTGACGGCCGCCTGGCGGGCCAGCGCGGGCGCCACGGTGGGCTATCCGGCGGTGAAGGTCGCCGACGTGGAGTCCGGCGCGGTCCCCGTCCCCTATGAGGCGATGGTGGGGGTGGACTGACGGGGGGCTATATCCTGACAAAGGTTCCCGGGTCTTCGCCCGGGAATGACGGCTTTTCAAAAATACATATAAATCAGTCGTCATTCCCGGCCTCGAGCCGGGAACCTCCGTCCGGATGTGGCGCTTCATCCTGATCAAGGTTCCCGGGTCTTCGCCCGGGAATGACGACTTATATTTTGAGATGTCATGCCCGGCCTTGAGCCGGGAACCTCTGTCAGACCCCGCCCCGTCACATCGATCCGACGGCGGACAGTCTCGCATAGACGCCGCCGCGGGCGATCAGCTCTCCATGGCGGCCGTCCTCGACGATGCGGCCGCCCTGGAACACCAGGATCCGGTCGGCGGAGCGGATGGTGGACAGCCGGTGGGCGATCAGCAGGGTGGTGCGGCCGCGCATCAGCGCCTCGGTGGCCGCCTGCACCGCCTGCTCGGTCTCCACGTCCAGGGAGGAGGTGGCCTCGTCCAGCACCAGGATCGGCGCGTCAGCGAGGAAGGCCCGGGCGATGGCCACCCTTTGCCGCTCCCCGCCCGACAGCTTCACGCCCCGCTCGCCCACCAGGGTCTGGTAGCCCCTGGGCAGGCGGGCGATGAAGTCGTGGGCGAGCGCGCGCCGGGCCGCCAGCTCGATGTCGGCGGGACTGGCGTCGGGCCGGGCATAGGCGATGTTCTCGGCGATGGTGCGGTGGAACAGGGCCGGATCCTGCGGCACCAGGGCGATGGCGCGGCGCAGGTCCGACTGGCGCACGGCGGCGATGTCCACCCCGTCCACGGTGATCCGCCCGGCGTCCAGGTCGTAGAGGCGCTGCAGCAGCTTGACGAAGGTGGACTTGCCCGCGCCGGTGGGGCCGACCAGGGCCACCCGCTCCCCGGGCCGGATCTCCAGATCGAAATCCTCATAGACTGCGGCGGCCTGTCCCTGATAGCGGAAGCCGACCCCTTCGAAGCGGATCAGGCCCAGCTGCGGGGCGAACGGGGCGGGGTCTTCCGGGTCCAGGATCTGCGGCGGCTGGCGCATGTAGGCGGCCACGTCCATGGTGTCGTCCAGGCCGCGCTGCATGGCCCGGAAGATCTCGCCGAAGTTGCGCAGATAGCCGGACATCAGCATGAAGGCGGTGACGGCGAAGGCCACGTCCCCCGGGCTGGCCCGACCCTGCGCCCAGCGGCCCACCATCAGCGCCGTCAGCCCCGCCTGCAGGGCGATCAGCAGCAGGTTCTGGGCCAGGCCCATGATGTTGAACCGGTTCCAGGTGGCGGTCATGGCCTCCCGCCAGCGGGTGGTGGTGGCGCCGAACCGCGCCGCCTCCCGGGCCTCGGCGCCGAAGCTCTTCACCGCGGCGTTGCCGGCGATGGCGTCGGCCAGCACCGCGCCGATCTCGCTGTCCAGCCGGTTCGAGCGGAGATTGGCGGGGCGGATGTAGGTCTGGGTCATCCAGATGTTGACGCCCATATAGGCCGCCACCAGGACGCCGGTGAACAGCCCCGCCAGGGGCCAGCGCAGGCCGATGGACACCGCCAGTCCCACCAGCACCAGCACCGTCGGGCCCAGCATCAGCAAGGTGGCGTCCGACACCGCGTCGAAGCCCCACATGGCCCGGCTGACCCGCCGGACCGTGGCCCCGGCGAAGGTGTTGGCGTGCCAGTCGGCGGAATAGTCCTGCACCCGGGCGAAGGCGGCGCGGACGATCTCTTCCATGTTGCGGGCGTAGAAGCTGTTGCTGGTGCGGAAGGCCGCCGTGCGCACCAGCATGAACACCACATAGAGGGCCGAGAGCGTCGCCCAGGCGGCCCAGGCCTGCCCCGGCGCGCGGACCGGGTGGGACACCACGTCCACCAGCCGGCCGGCGGCGGTGGGGATGCTGAGGTCGGCCAGGGTGGCGACGAACATCAGGGCGATGATCCCGGCGAACTGCAGCGGCAGGCGGGTCCAGTAGGACGCAATGAAGCCCATCACGGCCAGGTTGCTCAGGGGCTGGCGTCGCCGCCGCTCCTCCGGATCGTCCGTGTCGTCCCAGTTCTCGCTCATGACCTCGGTTTCGTCCTGTGAGCCTTAAGGCCCTTTCCTTAGGCCAAGTCGCCCCGCGACGGAATGGCGCCGCCCGAGGCGTTGGGGCAGGGTTGACTTCCCCCGCGGCTCGACGGAGCGCATAGGATGCGGACACGGACATTCGAAGGGTCATGGGTGGCGCCCGATAACGGTCGGAACCTGAAGCTTCCCGGCGTCGATCCGGACGAGGATCTCGTCCGCAGGGTCGCCGCGGGGGAGGCTGCGGCCATCGAGACCCTGGTCAACCGCAAGCTGCCGCGGATGACGGCTCTGGCCCGGCGGATGCTGGGCGACGCGCAGGAGGCGGAGGACGTGGCCCAGGAGGTGTTCGTCCGGGCCTGGCGGCAGGCGTCCCGCTGGACCCCGGGCGGCGGCCGGTTCGACACCTGGATGCACCGGGTGGCGCTGAACCTCTGCTATGACCGCCTGAGGCGGCGGCGCGAGACCCTCATGGCCGAGCCGCCGGACACCGCCGACCCGGCGCCGGACGCGGAGCGGCTGCTGCAGCGGGGCGACGTGGCCGCCCAGGTCGAGACGGCGCTGCAGGCCTTGCCCCCCCGGCAGCGGGAGGCCATCGTGCTTTGCCATTATCAGGAACTGTCGAATATAGAGGCGGCGGAATTGCTCGGCGTCAGCGTTGAGGCAGTGGAAAGCCTCCTGTCCCGCGGCCGGCGCGCCCTGCGCGTCGCCCTGGCGGACCTGGCGGGGGCGTAGGATCGGAACCACCATGCAAGGGCCAAGGCAAGATCCCTGGGAGATGGACTGGGAGACGTTCGGCGACCTCGCCGGCGCCTATGGCGCGGACCTGCGCCGCTGGCCGGCGGACCAGCGCCTGGCGGCGGAGGCGCTGATGCGCCGCGACCGCCCCCGGGCGGAGGCCGTCCTGGCGCGGGAGCGCCGGCTGGATCACCTGCTGGCCCAGGCCGTCGCGCCCATGCCCGGCGACGCCCTGCGCGCGGCCGTGCTGGCCGCCGCGCCCCAGCCCCGCGACCGCCGCCGCGGCGCGGGCGCGCGCTTGGGCTGGGGTCGTCCGCTCGCGGGCGCCGGCCTCCTGACCCGGACCACCCGGGGCATCGCCGCCCAGCCGCTGCTGTCCGGCGCGGCGGCGGCGGCCATGTGCGCGGGCCTGCTGTGCGGCGTGGTGCTGACCCGCGGGATCGCCCAGACCGCACGGCAGGACGCCCTGGCCGCCGCCCTGCAGGGCGAGGCCCCGGCCCTGGGCGACGCCACGGACCCGGGCGCGCCCTGATGGCGTCCAGCCGCATCCTGCTGATCGCGTCCCTCGCCCTGAACCTGTTTGTTCTGGGCGTGCTGTTCGGCGCGGGCGGGATGTATCTGAGCGCCAGCCAGACCCGCCGGGACGCAGGCCCGGCGACGGCGTCGGCGACCTCCGCGGGGCAGACCCTGTGGGCGGCGTCGACGCGGCTGAGCCCGGCCCACCGCAAGGCCCTGCAGGACTATCTGACCCGGGAGGGCGAGGCCCTGGCGGAGCCGATCCACCAGCTGCGGACCCAGCGGCGGCACGCCATCGACGCCATGGGCGCCGAGACCTATGACGCCGCCGCGGCGGCCCGGGCCCAGTCCGACGCCCAGGACCGCGCCCTGGCGATCCGCCGGGAGCTGACCATGGGCCTCACCCAGCTGATGGCGGACTTCACCCCGGAGGAGCGACGGATGATGGCCGAGCCGGTGCAGAAGAGCCGTATCGGCCGGCCGGCGGACGCCCAGCTTCCCCCGGGTCCGTCGCCCGATCTCGCCGGGCCCCCTGCGACTCCCTAGACCCTCCGCTGGGGGTGGCGCCCCCCTCTGCGCCGCGCTAGAAGCCCTGCATGCTCGTAGTGCGACCTGCAGGACCCGGGGATTTCGACGCCCTGATGGAAATGGCGGTGCTGTCGGGGCGAGGCTTCACCAGCCTGCCCACCGACGCGCCGACCCTGATCTCGCGCCTTGAGATCTCCGAGGCCAGCTTCACCGCCACCCGGGCGCCCCTGGAGTGCTGGTACACGCTGATGCTGGAGGACGACGCCACGGGCGAGGTCGCCGGCGTGGCCGGGGTCAAGGCCGGGGTGGGGCTGAAGCGGCCGCATTTCTCGTTTCGGGTCATGACCATGGCTCAGAGCTCGCCCACCCTGAACCTGCGATTCGACCACCAGGCCCTGGTGCTGGTCAATGAGTGCTCCGGCTGGTCGGAGGTGGGCTCCCTGTTCCTCAAGCCCGAGCGGCGCAGCGGCGGGGCGGGGCGGCTCCTGGCCCAGTCCCGCTATCTGCTGATCGGCGCCGAACCCGCCCGCTTCGCCGATACGGTGCTGGCGGAGCTGCGCGGCTGGTTCGACGACGACGGGACCTGTCCGTTCTGGGAGACGGTGGGCCAGCGCTTCTTCCGCCTGCCCTTCGACGAGGCGGACCTGATGAGCGCCTCCACCGACGGCCAGTTCATCCTCGACCTGGCGCCCCGGCATCCGATCTATCTGGAGCTGCTGCCCGACGCGGTGCGGGACTGCATCGGCCGGGTCCACCGGGAGGGCGAGCCCGCCCGGGCCATGCTGGAGGCGGAGGGGTTCCGCTTTTCCGGCCTGGTGGACATCTTCGACGCCGGCCCGACCGTGTCCTGCCGCCGGGACGACATCGCCACCGTGCGCGGGGCGGTGGAGCGGGTGGCGATGGTGACGGACCGGGTGGAGGGGCCGACGGCGCTCCTGTCCACCGCCGAGCTGGCGCGGTTCCGGGCGGTGCGCGGGACGGCGGCCCTGGAGGGGGAGTTCGTGCGGATCGACGGGGCCACCGCCCGGGCCTTGCGGGTGGACAGCGGCGATCGGTTGAGGGTGCGGCTATGACGGGTGAGCTTTTTATCGACGGCGACTGGCGGACGGGTCGCGGCGGCGGGCTGGCGTCCGTCGACCCGGCGAGCGGGCGCGTGGTGTTCGAGGGCGCCGGGGCCTCGGCCGAGGATGCGGCGGACGCGGTGGCGGCCGCCCGGCGCGCCGGCGCGGCCTGGTCCGAGACCCAGCTGGAGACCCGGATCGAGACCGTCCGCCGCTACAAGGCCGTGCTGCAGGCGCGGGCGGAGGACATGGCCCGGGCCATTTCCGAGGAGACCGGCAAGCCCCTGTGGGAGACCCGGACCGAGCTCGCCTCCATGGCCGGCAAGGTGGACATCTCCATCCGCGCGGTGACCGAGCGGACCGGCTCGCGGGAGGCGGCGACCGCCTTTGGCCGCGCCGTGCTGCGCCACCGGCCGCACGGGGTGATGGCGGTGCTGGGCCCGTTCAACTTTCCGGGCCATCTGCCCAACGGCCATATCGTCCCGGCCCTGCTGGCGGGGGACACGATCGTCTTCAAGCCCTCGGAGGAGACGCCCCGGGTCGGCCGGCTGATGGCCCTGGCCCTCGCCGAGGCGGGGGTTCCCGCCGGGGTGTTCAACCTGATCCAGGGCGGACGCGAGGCGGGGGCGGCGCTGTTGTCGCAACCGATCGACGGCCTGCTGTTCACCGGCTCGGCCGCGGCGGGGGATCATTTCCGCCGCCAGTTCATCGACCGGCCGGAGGTGATCCTGGCCCTGGAGCTGGGCGGCAACAACCCGCTGGTGGTCTGGGACGCCGATCCGGACATCGCGGCCCAGCACATCGTGCAGTCGGCCTTCATCACCACCGGGCAGCGGTGCTCCTGCGCCCGGCGGCTGATCCTGCCCGCGGGCAAGGCCGGGGACGCCATCGTCGAGGCGGTGGCGGCGCTGGCCGCGCGGCTGGTGGCCGGTCCCTTCGACGGGGCGACGGAGCCCTATATGGGCCCCCTGATCTCGGCCCGGGCGGCGCGGACAGCGGTCTCGCAGTTCGAGCGGCTGGTCCAGCAGGGCGGGCGGGTGATCCGGCCCCTGCACGGGATCGAGGGCCTGTCCGAGGCGTTTGTGAGCCCGGCGATCCTGGACGTGGACGGCGTCGACGGGATCGAGGACGAGGAGATCTTCGCCCCGGCCCTGCAGGTCCGCAGGGCCGCCGACTTCGACACGGCCATCCGGCTGGCCAACGACACCCGCTATGGCCTCTCCGCCGGCCTGATCGGCGGGGACGAGGCCCTCTGGACCCGGTTCCTGTCCCGCATCCGCGCCGGCGTGGTGAACTGGAACCGCCCGACCACCGGCGCGGCGGGGGACATGCCCTTCGGCGGGCTGGGCAGCTCGGGCAACCACCGGCCCAGCGCCTGGTACGCCGCCGACTATTGCGCCTATCCCGTGGCCAGCTTCGAGGCGACGTCGCCGGCCTCCCTGCTGGGCGAGATCAAGGGCTTGCGCCCATGACGCCGGCGGTGGAAGCCAATGCCGACGGTCTGGTGGGGCCGACCCACAGCTTCGCCGGCCTGTCGCCGGGGAACCTGGCCAGCGCCGACAACAAGGGCCTGAAATCCTCCCCCCGCGGCGCGGTGAAGGAGGGGATCGGCAAGATGCAGCAGCTGGCCGACCTCGGCCTGCCGCAGTTCGTCCTGCCCCCCGCGGCGCGGCCGGACCTGGACTTCCTGCGCCGGATCGGGTTCGCCGGCTCCGACGCGGCGGTGCTGGAGCGGGCCTGGGCGGACGCGCCGGAGCTGGCCGCGGCGGCAGCCTCCGCCTCGTCCATGTGGGCGGCCAATGCGGCCACCGTCACGCCCTCGGTCGACGCGGCGGACGGCCGGGTCCACTTCACCCCCGCCAACCTGCTCACCAACCTGCACCGCAGCCTTGAGCACCGGCAGACCCAGAGGGCCCTGGCGCGGCTGTTCTCCGACCCCGGCCGCTTCGCCGTGCACGACGCCCTGCCGGAACAGCCGCACTTCGCCGACGAGGGCGCGGCCAACCATGTGCGGCTCTGCGCCGAGCACGGGGCCCCAGGGGTCAATATCCTGGTCTATGGCCGCGAGGCCTATGAGGGCTGGACCGGCCGCTTTCCCGCGCGCCAGACGCGGGAGGCCTCCCAGGCCGTCGCCCGCCGCCACGGCGCCGCCCGGGCGGTGTTTCCCCGCCAGTCTCGCCGGGCCATCGAGGACGGCGCCTTCCACAACGACGTGGTCTGCGTGGGCGCGCGGACCTGCCTGTTCTTCCATGAGCGCGCCTTCGAGGACACCGCGGCCGTGCGCGCCGACGTGGCCCGCGCCGCCGAGGGCCATTTCGAGCCGGTGTTCGTGGAGATCGCCGAACAGGACCTGCCCTTCGCCGACGCCGTGAAGAGCTATCTGTTCAACTCCATGCTGATCCAGCGCCCGGGGCAGGACCGCCTGACGTTGATCGCGCCCATCGAGGTGCAGGAAACCCCCACCGCCCGGCGGGCCGCCGAGGGGCTGGTGGCCTCCAACGGTCCCATCGGCGAGGTCCGTTTCGTGGATGTGCGCCAGAGCATGCGCAACGGCGGCGGTCCCGCCTGCCTGCGCCTGCGGGTGGTGCTGACCGAGGCCGAGCTGGCGGCGACCAATCCGGCCCAGCGCCTGGACGACGCCCTGGCCGCGCGCCTGAACGACTGGGCCGACCGGCGTTATCGCGACCAGCTGGCGGTGGCCGATCTGGCCGACCCGGCGCTGGTGGTCGAGGCCCGCACCGCCCTGGAC
>CAINOV010000219.1 GCA_903851655.1 uncultured Caulobacterales bacterium | reverse complement strand
CGGTCGCCAGGCGCGCGGACAGGGGCGCCAGCCGCGTGCGGATCCGGTCCCGCACCAGCGGCAGCCGGTCCTCCGCCCAGGGCTGGTCGCGCTCGAGGACCCGGGCGGCGAACAGCTCGAGGAAGGGAAATTGCCGCCCGTCGACCTTACCTTCGGGGAGGAAGGGGCGACTTAGCTGCCGGATCGAGGGCGACGGGGGTCTGTAACCCGACGACCCGGGGGGCTGGAGCGCCGGAAACTACTCAGGGCGGGGCGACGGCGCCGCCTCCCAGCGCCGCGGCGAGGGTCGCCAGATTGTCTAGCAGGGCCAGCTGGTTGGCGTCCAGGGCCAGCTGGGCGGCGCGGTGGTTCTGCTGCGCCTCGAGCCAGACCCGCAGCGCCACCGACCCGGACCGGTAGCGGACGCCGTACAGCCGGTCGGCCAGAGCGGCTGCGGTCAGGCCCGCCTGCAGCGACACCCGCTGGGCCCGCAGCTGCGTCCGGTTGGACAGGGCGTTGTCCACCTCCCCCAGGGCCTGGAACACGGCGGTGCGGAAGGCGAGCTCGGCCAGGGCCTGGTTCGCCTGCGCCGTCTGGTTGTCCAGCCGCCGCCGGGGAAAATCGAGGAACGGCAGGGAGACTGACGCCAGCACCGATCCCACCGGATGGGCGAACAGCTGGCCCAGGGCGGCGCTGGAGGCGCCGCCCGCGCCAGTCAGCACCATGTCCGGATAGATCGCAGTCCGCACGGCCTCCCGGGTGTTCCAGCTCGCCCGGACCCGCAGCTCGGCGGCGCGCAGGTCGGGTCGGCGGCCGACCAGCGACGCGGGCAGCCCCGCGGGAATCTCCGGCGGCAGGGCCGCGGACAGGGACAGAGGCTCCTGCGGGTCCGGAGGATCCGGCGGCGCGACCTCGCCGATCAGGATCGAGAACGCCGCGCGATCCTCCACCAGATGCTGCTCCAGGGCCGACAGGGCGGTGGCCTGCAGGGCGATGGCCGCCTGCGCCTCGGCCACCTCCACCGACGAGACCAGGCCGAAGGTCCGCTGCGCCCGCACCAGCCGCAGAATCGACTGCTGGTCCTCCAGGGTCGCGCGATCGACAGTGATCTGCTGGTGGGTGAAGGCGATGTCCCAGTAGAGGGCGCAGGCCGTGCCGATCAGAGCCACCCGGGCGGCGGCGGCGTCCTGGCCGGCGGCCAGGGCTGCATCCCGGGCCGCCGCCGTGGTCGCCGCCAGCCGCCGCCAGGGGTCGGGGTCGAAGCTCACCGCCAGATCGGCGGTGTCGGTGGCGATCCGCCCGGTCCGGCCGGCGCTGAGGGCGCCGGATACGGTCGGCCACTGATCCAGCCCCGCCAGCCGCGCCGCCACCTGGGCCAGGCGCGTCCGCAGCTGCGCCGAGGCCAGGTCGCGGTTGCCGGCCAGGGCCCGGGCCACGGCGTCGTTCAGCCCGGGGTCGTCGAGGGGGCGCCACCAGTCGGCCGGGGCGACGTCCGGAGCCGCTGACGCCGGCGCATGGGCGTAACGGTCCGGTGTCGCCAGCCCCGGCGCCGCATAGGGACCGGCGCAACCCGCTGCGGCGAGATTGGCGGCGAGACTGGCGACCAGGACGACAGGCGGCGCGCGACGGCCCATGCTCATTCCCTCGCCAGCGCGACGACCGGGTCCAGCCGCGCCGCCGCCCGGGCGGGCAGGAAGCCGAACACCACGCCGATCAGGGTGGAGCAGGTGAACGCCCAGATGATGGAGCTGAGGGAGTAGATCAGCTTGAAGTCCGAACTGATCAGCGAGAACAGGCCGCCGAAGGCCAGGGCCGTCAGGATGCCGATGACCCCGCCGATCAGGCAGACCAGGATGGCCTCGATCAGGAACTGCTCCATGATGTCGTTCTGGCGCGCCCCCACCGCCATGCGCACGCCGATCTCGCCGGTGCGCTCGGTGACGGAGACGATGGTGATGTTCATCACCCCGATCCCGCCGACGATGAGGGAGATGGCGGCGATCACCGAGATCAGCAGCACCAGGGTCTGGGTGGTGGCGTTGATGGTCTCGCGGATCGTGTCGAAGTTGATGATGAAGAAGTCCTTGGCCCCGTGCCGCTTGGTCAGCAGGGTGGTGATGGCCTGTTCGGCCACGGTGTTGTCGGTGGTGTCGGTGGTCCGCACGGTGATGCTGCGCAGGATCGTGGTGCCCAGCATGCGGGCGTTCACCGCGGTGTAGGGCATGTAGATGCTGAGGGTGTCGCCCGGGCCGCCAAAGGCGCCGCTGGTCTTCTGGGCGACGCCGATCACCCGGGCCGGGACCGAGCCCAGCAGGATCACCTTGCCGATCGCCGCCGCCCGGTCGCCGCCGAACAGGGTAGTCAGGCTGTTGTCGTCGATGACCACGCTTTGGTCGATGGCGTCCACCGAGGCCTGATCGAAGAAGCGCCCCGCCGCCAGCCCGACCCCGTTCACCCGGAAGTACTGGGCGCCGACGCCGCTCACCTGGGCGTTCACCGCAATCTGGCGGTAGCGGACCGTGACCGTGGTCTGGACCACGGGCGTCACGCTGTCCACATAGGGCTCCCGCGCCAGCACCTTGGCGTCGGCCACGTTCAGCGTCCGCACCGCGGCGGAGCGCTGGTCGCCGAAGCCGCTGCCCGTGCGGATGTTCAGGGTGTTGGTGCCGATGGCGCTGATGCTCTTGATCACCTTCTGCCGCGACCCCTCCCCCAGCGCCACCACGCAGACCACCGAGGCGATGCCGATGATGATGCCCAGCATGGTCAGGAAGGTGCGCAGCTTGTGCGCCAGCATGGACAGCACGGCCATGGCGAAGGCTTCCGTCAGCCGGTCCAGCGCGGCGGAGAAACCGGTGCGGGAGGCCCGCGCCAGCCCCACCGACCCCGGCGGCGCCACCTCTCCGACGCCCTGACCCGCCCGGTCGCCGATGATCCGGCCGTCCTTGATCTCGAACACCCGGCTGCAGTGTTCGGCGACCTTGGCGTCGTGGGTGACGACGAGGACGGTGTGACCCTCCGCGTGCAGGCCCTTGAGGATCCGCATCACCTCCTCGCCGGAGGTGCTGTCCAGGGCGCCGGTGGGCTCGTCCGCCAGCACGATCTCGCCGCCGTTCATCAGCGCCCGGGCGATGGAGACCCGCTGCTGCTGGCCGCCGGACAGCTGGCCCGGCCGGTAGGTCAGCCGTTCGCTCATGCCCAGCCGTCCCAGCAGGTCGGCGGACCGGAGCCGTCGATCCGCCGGTCGCTGTCCCGCATAGATGGCCGGCACCTCCGCATTGGCCTGGGCGGACAGGTCGGGCAGCAGGTGATAGCGCTGGAAGATGAAGCCGAAATGCTCCCGGCGCAGCTCCGCAAGCTCGTCCGGGGCGAGGCCGGACGTGGCGCGGTCGCCGATGACATAGGTCCCGCTGGACGGGCGGTCGAGGCAGCCCAGGATGTTCATCAGGGTCGACTTGCCCGATCCCGAGGCGCCGATGATCGCCACCATCTCGCCCGGCTCGATGACCAGGTCGATCTGGTCGAGGACACGCACGGTCTCTGCGCCTGCGGGAAAGTCGCGGCACAGCTGGGTCAGGACGAGGCGCGGCGGCGCGCGCCGCTCGGCCGGAGCCGGGGTCGGCGCCATCACAGGCCGCCGACGGTGCGGGGCATGCCGCGGGGCCGGGCCGCCGCCGCCGTCGCCGGCGCGGCCGCCCCTGCGACGCCTTCGCCGATGACGACCCTGTCGCCCTCGGACAGGCCGGACAGGACCTGGACGCGGGTGGTGTCATTCAGACCGATCCGCACCGCGCGGCTCGTGACAGCGCGGTCCTTGCCGACCACGCGCACCGGATAGGCGCCGTCCGCCGCCACCGGTCCCAGGGCGCCGGACGGGATGGTCAGCACCCCCCGCGCCGCCGCCAGGACGATGCTGACATTGGCGGTCATGGTGGTGCGCAGGCGGCGACCCGGATTGTCCACGTCGAAGATGCCGTTGTAGTAGACCGCCGCGGCGGCGGTGTTGGACGCGGCGGCTGCAATCGCGCCGGCGGCCGAGACGTAGGAGGTCGGCGCGGGCGCAATGGCTCTCAGGCGGCCGGTGATCCGGTGATCGGGATCCCCGAGGATGGTGAAGTAGACGGCCATGCCCGGTCGCACGCGGATCACGTCGGCCTCGGCGATCTCGGCGTCGATGGTCATCCGGTCCAGCTGGCCGAGGGTGACGATGGTCGGCGCGCTCTGGGCGGCGTTGACGGTCTGGCCCTGGCGGTTGGTCACCGCCAGCACCGTGCCGGCGATGGGGGCGGTGATCCGCGTGTAGGCGAGGTTGACGCCGGCGGTCTTCACGGCGATCCGGGCCTGCTCGATCTGCGCCGCGACTGAGACCAACAGCGCCTTCG
>CAINOV010000218.1 GCA_903851655.1 uncultured Caulobacterales bacterium | reverse complement strand
GTCCACATGTCCTGCAGGCCGCACGAACCAGGCGTCCTTCCGGTTCCGCCGGCTTTCCAGCAGCTTCTGGAAGCTGGGGCTATCCGTCCGCAGGGCCTGGAGGCGGACACGGTCGGCCAGGGGCATGTCCTCGGCGATCCAGACCTTGCGCAGGGGCGTCATCTCCGCCGGCGTCCGGTAGAAGCCGAGATCGCCGGTCCCGAAGGGCATGGCGGCCAGCAGGTCCATGCCCTGCACCACCCGCCCGACGACGGTGATGTTGCGGTCCAGGTGCCGCGGGGCGTGGCCGGTGACCACATAGAGCTCCGTGCCGTCCCCGCTGTCGGGGCTGTTGTCCCGGCCGACCCCCACCATGCCGTAGCAGTGGGTCAGCCAGCTTCGCCCGTCCGCCCAGTCCCGCGCCGCGGGAAATCCGGCGGAAAACCCGACTTCCGGCGCATAGGTGTCCCGGTCCGGCAGGGAGTCCAGCGGCAGGGTGGCGGGCGCGTCGAGCTCCCCCTTCAGGAGCGACGGCGGCGGGACCGGGCGGCGGTCCTCGGGCAGCCCCCATTGCACCACGTAATTCGGCTGTGACCGCAGGATGACCGCCTTGTCGAAATAGCCCGAGCGGACCAGTTCGCGGATGCGCTTCACGTGATTGGGGGCGAAGTCCGGCGCCAGCTCGATCACCACCCGCCCCCGGGGCAGGTCAATGACCATCAGCCGGTCCGGCGCCAGGGTGCGCCATTCCGACAGCTGCGCCGCGGCGATGATCTCCGCCGCCGTCGGCGTTGCTGGGTCCGCAGCCGTCCGGAGGGGCGCGCCGCAGGCCAGCAGGGCCGCCAGACCGGCCCCTGCGATCCCGAGTTTGATCCGTCGTGACATTCGCCCTCCCCCACCCGTCAGGTCCCGTTTGCGGCGGCCCTGACCCGGATTGGTGGCATGGCCCGCCGGCGGCGGCAACTCCGCGATCCGGCGGCTCAGAGACCCGCCGCCTGCTCCACCGCGAGAGCCAGATCCAGCGCCCGGGCGCCGTCCGCGCCGCTGGCCACGGGGGTCCCCGCCCCCCGCACCGCGGCCAGGAAGCGCGCCACGCTGACCCCCAGGGGGTCCCTGCCGTCCGGCGTCTGGGCGAAGTCCGGATTGAGCGGCAGGGGTGTTGTATTGACGAAGGACGGGGCCAGGAAGTCGATGTCCACCCGGCCGTCGCCGAACTCCACCGTCATCACCCGCCGCCGGGCCTCGGCGATCCGTGAGGCCTCGAACACCGCGGTCCAGCCGCTGCTGAAGGTCACCTCGGCGCGGACCCGGTCGAATTCGCCCTCCGCCTCGACGGCCACCGGCTCGTCGCCGCTCATGGCGAGCGCCAGGTCCAGGTCGTGGATCATCAGGTCCAGCACGCAGGAGATGTCCCGGTTGCGGGTGTTGGGCGTCCCATGCCGGACGGACTCCAGCAGGATCGGGCGCGCCGCAAGGCCCAGCAGGCCCATGGCGGCGAACGTCACCCGCTCCTGATGACCGCAGGCCACGGTCACGCCGGCCTTGGCCGCGGCGCCGAGCAGCCGGTCGGCCTCCTCCAGCGTGTAGGTCAGCGGCTTTTCCACATAGACCGACGCGCCGGCCGCCACAGCCGCCAGGGCGATCTCGTAATGGGTGGCGCCGGGCGTCGCCACGGTCACCACGTCCAGACCGGCGAGAAACGTCGCCAGATCCGTCGTCGCCGTCGCGCCCAGTTCCGACGCCAGCGCAGCGCCGCGGCCCGCGTCGGGATCGTAGACAGACACCAGCCGCACGCCGTCCAGGCTCGCATACTTTCGCGCGTGAAAGCCTCCGAAGACGCCGGCCCCGGCGACGCCGGCCCTGAGTTCCTTCATTCCATCCTCGCTGGTTGCGGCCGCGCCCCCGTGGGTCCACCGGTTGAGGCGTTAGTGTCGCTCAAGCCCGTCGGACGCAAGAGGCAAGCCGAAGATCCTCGCCTCCCGACGCGGACGAGCCACATTGCCGCCCGGTTGCGGGGCACATAAGGTGCCGCCCGTCCGAACCAACGGACCCAGCAGAACACTCGGGAGATGACGCCATATGACCCAGTCACGGGAAATCCGCCTCAAGGCGCGGCCGGTCGGCATGCCGCAGGCCGGCGACTTCGAACTGGCCACGGTGGACGTGGCCGCCCCGGCGGCCGGCCAGGCCCAGGTCCGCAACCTCTACATGTCGGTCGACCCCTACATGCGCGGCCGGATGTACGACCGTGAGAGCTATGTGCCCCCGTTCCAGATCGGCGCGGCCCTCGAAGGCGGGGCCATCGGCGAGGTGGTCGTGTCCGCCGACCCGGCGCTGAAGCCGGGCGACCTGGTGCAGTCCATGTTCGGCTGGCGCGAAGTGTTCAACGCCCCCGCGGCCGCCCTGCAGAAGATCGACCCCATGGGCCTGCCGCCCCAGGCCTTCCTTGGCGTCGCCGGCATGCCCGGTATGACGGCCTATGTGGGCCTCCTGAAGATCGCCGGCTGCAAGGCCGGGGATACGGTGTTCGTCTCCGCCGCCGCCGGCGCGGTGGGCCAGATCGTCTGCCAGATCGCCAAGATCAAGGGCGCGACGGTCATCGGCACGGCGGGCGGCGCGGACAAGGTCGCCTTCCTGAAGGAGATCGGCGTGGATCACGCCATCGACTACCGAGCGGAAAAGGACCTGACCGCCGCCCTCGCCCGGGTCGCGCCCAAGGGCATCGACGTCTATTTCGACAATGTCGGCGGCTCGCACCTGGAGGCGGCGATCAACGCCGCGCGGCCCTTCGCCCGGTTCGCCATCTGCGGCATGATCTCGCAGTACAACGACATGGCCGCCTCGCCGGGTCCGTCCAACATCATCAACGTGGTCGGCAAGCGCCTGCGGATCGAGGGCTTCATCGTGTCCGACCATTTCGGCGATCTGCCCGCTTTTCTGACGGACATGGCCGGTTGGATCAAGGACGGCAGGATCGTCTGGCGCGAGACCATCGACGAAGGCGTGGCGTCCGCGCCGGGCGCCTTCATCAAGCTGTTCAAGGGCGAGAACACCGGCAAGATGCTGGTGAAGCTCTCCTGATCCTTACAACGCCGGGCCCGTGGGGCCTTTGCAGGGGGAGGCGCGCGCTGTAGAAGGCGCGCGCTTCGACCCTCGCCGCCCGGCGTGACCGTCTCCCGATCTCGGCCAGCCCACCGGCCGGCTGGCCCACCGCAGACCCGGAACCCCGATGACCCGCCTTTTCAACGCCTATGTGATGGTCGACTGGAGCGCGGCCCAGACCGCCAAGACGGGCAAGGACTCGGTGTGGATCGGCGTGCTGAAGCGCGACATCCGCTTCCGTCCGAGCTTTGAATCCTTCAATCCGCCGACCCGGGCCGAGGCCGAAGCCAAGCTGCGGGAGATCCTGGCCGACCTGCGTCGACGCAACGAGCGCGCCCTGATCGGGTTCGACTTCAACCTGGGCTATCCAAGGGGCCTGGGCGCCGGGCTCAAGCTGAAGGATCCCAGCTGGGCGGGCGTCTGGGCGTTTCTCGCCGCCAATGTGGTGGACAAGAAGGACAACACCAACAACCGCTTCGCCGTGGCGGCGAAGATGAACCGGCTGATGACCGACCAACCCTGGCCGTTCTGGGGATGTCCGCCCAAGGACGCCCAGCGCTGGCTGACGCCGACCAAGCCGCCTGAGACGTCGGGCGACCTGCCCCCCGTCTTCCGTCACGCCGAAGAGGCGACCCCCGCGGCGGGCAAGGCCATGGCCAAGCCGGCCTGGCAGCTGATGGGCGCGGGAAGCGTCGGCGGACAGGTGATCGTGGGGATTCCCGCGGTCCGCCGGTTGGTGGAGGAGCTGGGCGACAAGGCCGCCGTCTGGCCGTTCACCACCGGCTGGAAGGAGCTGACGGAGGCGGATCTCGACGGCAAGGAGGCGGTGATCGCCGAGGTCTACCCGTCCCTGTTCCCGTCGAAGCCCGAGGGGGGCGAAGCCCCGGACCTGGCCCAGGTGCGCGCCCTTTGCGAACACGTCTACAAGCTGGACGAGGCCGGCAAGCTGGGCGCCCAGTTCGCACCCCCCAAGGACGCGACGGAGGACCTGGTCCGCGCCGTGGAGACCGAGGAAGGCTGGATCCTCGGCGCCTGACGAACGGTCCGGCGGGACTCAGCCCGCCTTCAGTAGCCCGGCGGTGGTCCGGGCGTCCTTCAGCTTCTCCGCCACCAGGAAGGCCAGCTCCAGGGCCTGGTCGGCGTTCATGCGCGGATCGCAGTGGGTGTGGTACCGCGCCGACAGCTGGTCCTCCGACAGGGCCCGGGCCCCGCCGAGGCACTCGGTGACGTTCTGGCCGGTCATCTCCAGATGCACGCCGCCGGGATGGGCGCCCTCGGCTCCGCCGATCTCGATGAAGCTCTTCACCTCCGACAGGATCCGGTCGAACGGCCGGGTCTTGTAGCCGTTGGCCGCCTTCAGCGTGTTGCCGTGCATCGGGTCGATGGACCAGACGACATTGCGGCCCTCGCGGACCGTGGCGGCCATCAGGGCCGGAAGCCGCTGGGCGATCTTGTCCGAACCGAACCGGCCGATCAGGGTCAGGCGGCCAGGCTCGTTGTTCGGACTGAGCGCGTCGATCAGGCGCAGCAGGTCCTCGGGCTCCATCGTCGGCCCGCACTTGATGCCGATGGGGTTGCGCACGCCCTTCATGAACTCGATGTGCGCCCCGTCCAGCTGGCGGGTCCGCTCGCCGATCCACAGCATGTGGGCGGAGGTGTCGTACCAGTCGCCGGACGTGCTATCGACCCGGGTCATGGCCTCCTCATAGCCCAGCAGCAGCGCCTCGTGGCTGGTGTAGAACTCCACCTGGTGCAGTTCCGGCTGCTTGTCCGGCGTCAGGCCGATGGCCGACATGAAGTCTAGGGTCTCGGAGATCTTGTCCGCCAGCTCCCGGTAGCGCGCGCCCTGGGGACTGCCCTCGACAAAGCCCAGGGTCCAACGGTGGACGTTGTAGAGGTCGGCGTAGCCCCCGCCGGCGAAGGCGCGGAGGAGGTTCAGCGTGGCGGCCGACTGGCTGTAGGCCCGCAGCAGCCGATCCGGATCCGGAGCCCGGGACACAGGGTCGAAGTCCTGGCCGTTGATGTTGTCGCCGCGATAGGAGGGCAGGGTCACGCCGTCCAGCGTCTCCGTCGGCTCCGAGCGCGGCTTGGCGAACTGACCGGCGATGCGGCCCACCTTCACCACCGGCTTGCCCCCGGCGAAGGTCAGCACCACGGCCATCTGCAGCAGGAGGCGGAAGGTGTCGCGGATATTGTCGGCGTGGAACTCCTTGAAGCTCTCCGCACA
This sequence comes from uncultured Caulobacterales bacterium, assembly GCA_903851655.1. Classification (GTDB taxonomy): domain Bacteria; phylum Pseudomonadota; class Alphaproteobacteria; order Caulobacterales; family Caulobacteraceae; genus CAIMFV01. Next base: position 3,871 of record CAINOV010000218.1, on the reverse strand, counting down.
GTCGCCGCCCTGCAGCAGGAAGGCCTTGCCCGCGGCCACGCTGGCCAGCCGCTGCTTCAGCTGACGGGCCTCACCGGCGAACACCAGCGGCGGCATGACCCGCAGGGTGCCCTCCACCCGCGACAGCGCGGCCGGGTCCGGATAATCGTTCGGAATGTGCTTCGCCGGCCTGGTTCTCCAGGACGCCGGCGACCAACGCTCGCTCATGGTCGTGCTTTCGCTCTCGGGAGCGTCGCATATAGTCGCTTAAACCGGACAGCGCAAAGCAAGACGGTTTCAGCTGAAACCAGCCCCTGGCCAGCGTCGGCTCGACGCCTAGCCGGAGATCACGGCGAACTGGTCGGCGGGCGACGCCGGCCGGCGCAGGCGACGGGCGTTCCGCAGCGCGGCGAACACCACCAGGGTCAGCGCGCCGAGGGCCAGCCACCATTCCTGCCAGACCCCGAAACTCAGCGCGCCAATCACCAGATAGCCGCAGAGCGAGCCCGCCGCCGCCGCCGCCAGGGGCGGGTCCCGCAGCCGCAGAAGCTCGATCCGGACGAACATCCACGCAAAGAAGGTCGCCACCAGCCCCGCGCCGACGGCGCCCAACTCCAGCCAGATCTGCAGGGCGGCGTCGTGGGGATGAAGGGGAATGAGGCCGGGAAAGCTGCGGCTGGCGTCAAGGCCCCAGCCGAGGAACGGGCGCTGCTCGATCAGGCCCGCGGTGAACCGCCAGATATCGAGGCGCGCGCCCCACGAGGCCTTGGCCACGGCGGACCCGGACGCCGCAAGTCCGGCCGCGCCATGCCCGACAAAGGCGAGGGGCGCCAGCAGGACATAGGCAATCGTGGCGGCCATCCCGCCAATCACCGCCGGCCGGCCGAACCGCAGCACCGCCGCCACAGCGACGCCGCCGGCGACCAGCGCCAGGAAGGGCGCATCCACGCGGAAGGCGCCCGCGCCGCCCATGGACCCGACGAGGAGGAACACCGCGAGAGCGCGCCAACGCCCGCCCTGACGCCAGAGATGAAGTCCGACCGGCCAGACCAGCAGCGCCAGGGGATAGAAGGCCCGCGCGATGTTCCGCCGGGCCAGATCCGGGCGCGCCGTCTGGTGCAGGGCGGCCTTGATGCCGAGATAGATCCGCTCCGAGCCCACGAACTCGATCATGACGACCGCGACCACAAGGGCCAGCCCGACCGCAAGGACCGTCAGGCCGAGCTTCGCCGCCGCGCGCCGGACGGCGACCATCGCGGCCACGACGGACCCGTAGAGGGCGAGCTGGAACACCAGCTTGAAGGCCGTCAGGCCCTGGATGTTCCGGGGCTTGTCCAGTCGCGCCAGATCCGGCCGCCAGACCGACCAGGCGCTGCTGGCGCAGGCCAGCAGCAGCAGGCCGAACAGCAGCGCCATGCCCACGGACCGCCGACGCTCCGGCGGAACCACCGCGAGACTGGCCAGCCCCGCTGCGGCCATCAGCACGGAAAACCCCAGATTGCCGCCATAGGTCAGCAGCGGAGTGAGGAACATGAGCGTCAGCCAGACCGTGTCGCGCCAGGTCATGGCGAAGCGCGTCAACGGGCTGGGCGAATAGGGAACGGGATCAGCGGTCCCCCGCAGCTCCGTCTCCAGCGCGTCCAGGGTCGGCGACGACCCCGTCCAGACGGGCGGATCCTCCGGCGGTGCGGCCGGCGCCCCGGTCATGCCGGCGGTCAGCGGCGCCAGCCGGTCCGGGCGGCTCACGCGGTCATCCCCACCTCGGGCGGGACATAGGCGTCGCGCATCGTCACCAGCTCCTCGGCCAGGGTGGGATGCACCGCGCAGGTTGCGTCCCATTGCCCCTTGGTCAGGCCGGCCTTCACGGCGATGGCGGCCAGCTGGATCATCTCGGCGGAGTCCGGGCCGACGATGTGACAGCCGACCACCCGGTCCGTGGCGCGCTCCACCACCAGCTTCATCAGCACCCGGTCTTCCCGCCCCGCGAAGATCGTCTTCATGGGCCGGAAGGCGGTGCGATAGATGTCGACAGCGCCCAGGCTGCGGCGGGCCTCGGCCTCGGTCAGACCCACGCAGGCGATCTGGGGCTGGGAGAAGACCGCCGTGGCGATCGAGTCGTGGTCGAACCGGGTCGGACGTCCATAGAATTCGGTCTGGGCGAAGGCGGCGCCCTCGCGGATCGCCACCGGCGTCAGATTGACGCGGTCGGTGACGTCGCCCACCGCCCAGATGTGGGGCGCAGACGTGCGGGAATAGTCGTCGACGGCGATGGCGCCGGAGTCGGTCAGGCGGACGCCGGCGGCCTCGAGGCCCAGGCCCTCCACATAGGGGGCCCGGCCCGTAGCGAACATCACCTGGTCCGAGACGAGGCGTCCGCCGCCGCGCAGGTGGCTGACAAGGCCCTGGTCGGTCTTTTCCAGACTTTCATGCTGAGCCGACAGCATCACCCGCAGACCCTTCTTGTGCAGTTCGTCGGCCAAGTGCGACCGGACATCCTCGTCAAAGCCGCGCAGGATGTTGGCGCCTCGGTAGACCAGGGTCGTGTCGACCCCCAGGCCATGGAAGATGCAGGCGAACTCGACGGCGATATAGCCCCCGCCCACGATGACGATGCTGCGCGGCAATTCCGGCAGATGGAAGGCCTCGTTCGAGGTGATGGCGTGTTCGACCCCCGGCAGGTCGTCGGGCGTCTTCGGCCGACCGCCCGTGGCGATCAGGATCTTGGCCGCCGTCACCCGCCGGCCCTGCCCCACCAGCTCCAGGGTGTGCGGGTCGACGAAGCGGGCCTTGTCCTCGATCAGGTCGGCCCCGGCCTTGATCAGATTGGCGGCATAGATTCCCGACAGACGGGCGATCTCCACGTCCTTCAGCGACAGGAAGGCCGGCCAGTCAAAGCTGCGCTCGCCCACGGTCCATCCATAGCCTTCCGCCAGACGGAAATGGTCTGCGAATTCAGAGGCGTAGACCATGAACTTCTTGGGCACGCAGCCCCGGATGACACAGGTTCCGCCGGGCCGGTGCTCCTCGGCGACGGCGACACGGGCGCCGGACAGCGCCGCCAGCCGCGCGGCGCGCACGCCGCCGGACCCTGCGCCGATGACGAACAGATCATAGTCGACGCCGGACATCGCGCTCTCCAAGGTCTCATCAGCCCCTAACGCGCGAGGCGCGCAATACCGTCAGCGCCGCCGATCAGGGCCTCGTGCGCCAGTCCGAGAAACAACCCGTGATCGATCACGCCTGTCACCAGCTTCAAGTCACGGGCGAGACGCTGCGGGTCCGGCAGGGAGCCACAAGCCAGATCATAGATGACCTGTCCACTGTCCGTCTGCACCGGAACGCCGTCCCGAGTCCGCAATCTGGGCTCGGCGTCGATTCCGGCGGCGTGGGCCGCGGCGGCGATCCGGCGGGCCGTCGCGGCGTGTCCGAAGGCGACCACCTCGATGGGCAGGGGAAAGGCCCCCAGGGTCGCCACGACCTTGGCCGCGTCGGCGATGACGAGGCAGCGCCGTGAGGACTCCCAGACGAGCTTCTCCCGCAGCAGGGCTGCGCCGCCGCCCTTGATCAGGCTGAGACCCGGACCGATCTCGTCGGCCCCGTCGACGGTGATGTCGATCCCGTCGACGCTGTCGAGGGGAACAACGGCCAGCCCGAGTCCGACGGCCAGTTCCGCCGTGGCGAGGGAGGTCGCCACGCACCGCAACGCCAGGCCTTCCGCCTTCGCCCGGCGGGCCAGGGCGGCGACGAAATGCGCGGCGGTCGAGCCGGTGCCCAGCCCCACCGTCATGCCGTCCTGGATCTCGCGGGCGGCGGCGGCCCCGGCGGCCTGCTTCTGGAGGTCGATCTCGGTCATCGGGTCTTGCGCTCTCCCTTGAGCCGGCGGAACTTCGCC
>CAINOV010000217.1 GCA_903851655.1 uncultured Caulobacterales bacterium | reverse complement strand
CACAGACCGGCACGCATGACATAGAATCTAGGATGGTTCCACCTCGATTTTTCACATGCTCAGGCAGCGATTCCCTTTTGCACTGCAACATGAGCAATTTCTACTTCAGTATGAAAATTTTGAGGGACAATCTTGCTCGAACCCCTCGGCCCGATCAACCGTTGACCACCCGGGGGGTCGACAGCCCCTGGATCCCCAGCCGCGCGGCGGGGTCGGCGTCGGCGCGACCGATCAGATAGCCCTGGGCCTGGGTGCAGCCCAGCCGGGCCAGCATGTCCAGCTGCGCCTCGGTCTCCACCCCCTCGGCGGTGGTGGTCATGCCGAGATCCGTCGCCAGCCGCACCACCGCGCCCACGATGGCGGTGGCGTCCGGCGCATCCGGCAGGCCGCGGGTGAAGGTCTGATCGATCTTGATCTTGTCCAGGGGCAGGCGCCGCAGATAGGCCAGCGAGGCGTAGCCCGTGCCGAAGTCGTCCAGGGAAATCCGGACGCCCATGTCCCGCAGCTGGTGCAGGTTCTTCAGGATCGCCGGATCGTTGTCCAGCAGCACGGATTCGGTGATCTCGAGCTCCAGCCGGTTCGGCGCCAGACCGGAATGCGCCAGCGCCCGGGTGACGTCGGCGACGAAGCCCGGCATGTGCATCTGCACCGGGGAGATGTTGACCGCCACCGAAGCCGGCTCGACCCACTGGGCCGCCGCCCGGCAGCTCTCGTTCAGCATCCACTCGCCCATCGGTCGGATCAGGCCGAGGTCCTCCGCCACGGGGATGAACTCCGCGGGTGACACCCAGCCGCGGGTGGCGTGCGGCCAGCGCATCAGGGCCTCGAAGCCGGTGATGCGTCGCTGGGCGATATCGAACAGGGGCTGGAAATGGGCGGCGAGATCCCCCCGGTGCAGGGCCTCGCGCAGGTCCATCTCCAGCGTGCGCCGGGCCTGGATGCGGGCGTCCATGTCCCGTTCGAAGAAGCGGAAGGCGCCGCGCCCCTCGGACTTGACCCGATAGAGGGCGATGTCCGCCTTCTTCAGCAGGTCGTCGCCGCTGGCGGCGTCCTCCGGATAGACGCCGATCCCGATGCTGGCGCCGATCCGGGCCTCGTGCCCGCCCAGGTCGAAGGCGTCCGCCACGGCGGAGACGATGCGCGCCGCCAGGGCCCGCGTCTGGGCCAGGTCGGTGACGCCCGTCTGGATCACGGCGAACTCGTCGCCCCCGAGGCGGGCCAGCAGGTCGCGCGGCCCGATGCAGCCGCGCATCCGCTCGGACACCTTGGCGAGCAGGTCGTCCCCCGCCGCGTGGCCCAGGGTGTCGTTGACCAGCTTGAAGCGATCGAGGTCGATGACCAGCACCGCCGCCCGCTCCCGCCGCCGGGCCGCCTGCTCGATGGCCTCGTCCAGCTGGGCGTGGAACAGGACCCGGTTCGGCAGGTCGGTCATGGAGTCGAAATGCGCCAGCCGCTCGATCCGCGCCTCGACCTGGCGGCGCTCGGTGATGTCCTCGCCCACGCCGAGGATGTATTCGGTGGCCCCGGTCGAGTCGCGGATGGCGATCTTCTTCAGATGCAGCAGCCGCTGCTCCGACCCGGCGCGGAGATAGGGCAGCATGTCATTTTCGCTGACGCCGCCCGCTTCGATGAGCCGCCGATCCTCGGCGCGCAGGGTTTCGGCCACCGCGCCCTGGAAATAGTCGGAGGTGGTCTGGCCGACAAAGTCCTCGCGCGAAACCCCGAGGATGGCCTCCCCGGCCCGGTTGAGCATCACATAGCGCCCGTCCGCGACGTTCTTCACCCAGACCATGGTCGGGATATGCTCGATCACCGCCTCGGTGAACACCCGGTTGCGTTCCGCCTGTTCCCGGGCGGCTTCCAGGCTCTGGGCCAGTTCGAACATGTCGGAGGCGAAGCGGCTCCGCTCCTCGCTGGCCGCCCGCAGGAGGTCGAGAAGCGCCCCCACGCCGGCGTAGCGGCGATCCGCATCGACCACGACGAACCCCCCGAGGAGGTCGCCCGGCCGACTGCTCATCACCTCCGCCGTGAAGTCGGAGGCCATGGTGTCCGCCTCCACCACCAGGGGTTCGGCGTCCATCAGCAGGGAGATGGGGCGGTGCGCAAACAGGGCGCGGCCATAGGCGCGGGCCATGCGCAGCAGGAAGGCGTTGCGCTCCACCAGGCCGATCGGGCGCTGGTCCGCGTCCACCACGGCGATCAGCATCACGTCCGGCTCCGCCTCGAAGCGGCTATAGACCGCGTCGCCCGTCACATCGGCAGTGACCGTCGGGACAAAACTGGCCAGGTCTCTGATCTTCATCGGCTCACCGCTGCATCGAAAAGCAGACTGAGCGAGGAAGATTAATATTCACCTGAATTTACAGGTAGATGCTCGAACTTTATAATTAACGGACGATGAATTGACAGACGACGGACGATGTCGGTCGCCCGAAACCGACCCGATATCTGCCCGGACCTGGCGCCGTCATCGATACCCGAGCGCCCTGCAGGCGCGGCTCATGACAAGCCGCGCCCGCATCGGAACCGCCCGACCGGACGCAGAGCGACCGGTCGGGAAAAGAGACCCAATCCTAGAAGCTGTAGGTGACCCGGCCATAGTAATATCCGCCGTTCACACCGTAGGGCGAGAACAGGTAGGGCAGACCGAACACCTGGTTTCCGCCCACGGGACGGGGGTAGCCGTTGGAGCCGGTGTAGTTCGGGGCCGTCGGCGGCTTCTGGTCGAACAGGTTGTTGGCGCCGATCTCCAGCTTCAGCTTGTCAGTCAGCTTGTAGGCGACGTCGATATCGGTGATCCCCGTGACCGGAATGGTCGCATGTTCCGCCTGAGGGCCGACATAGTTGCCGTTGGAGCTCACCCATTGGGAGGTCTTGCCATAGACCGTCTCCCGCAGGTTTACGCTCCACTTGCCCCGGGTCCAGTAGGCGTTGAAGATCGCCTTTTCCTTGGGCGTCGCCGTGGTCAGGGCGCTGATCCCGTTCAGGGTCAGAAGATTGATCTGACCCACCGGCACGTTCTGGACAGTCGTCGGCAGCGCGACAAGGTTCTGGATCTTGGTCGTGTTGTAGTTGACGGTTGCGGTCCAGTCGACGTGGCCAAAGCTGTCGAAGTCCGAGGCGTAGTTGGCCGTGACTTCAGCGCCCGTTGTCTTGGTGTTGGCGCCGTTGGTGAAGACCGCGATCCCGCTGTAGCTCAGACCGCTTTCGAGGGTGACCTGGGACTGTTGCAGAGCATTGACGACCGTCTGGGAATAGGTGGTCGCGCCGTTGGTGCCGTAGATAATGTTGCTGGTGACGATCCGGTTGCGGAGGGAGATCTGGTAGACGTCACCGGTGATCTGAAGCCTTGGGATCGGGTGAGCGACGAAGCCCAGGCTGTAGCTGTTGGACTCCTCCGGCGACAACGGCTTGAACCCGGCGTTGGCGGCCACTAGCCCGTTGGGCGGCAACTGCAGTTCGAACGAGGTCGGCGACACATTGGCGCCGGCATAGTGCTCCTCAGCAAGGGTCGGCGCGCGGAAGCCGGAGCTGACCGTGCCGCGCAAGGCGAAGGCCGGAGAGATGTCGTAACGGGTAGTCAGCTTGCCCACAGTGGTGCCGCCGAAGTCACTGAAGTGTTCGTAACGCCCCGCCAGGTCCACTGTCAGACCACTGATCGGCTTGGCCGACAGGTCTGTGTAGAAGGCGTAGTTGGTGCGGCTGTAGCTGCCGGCCATGGCGGGGGTGTAGCCGAAGAAGGACTGGGCGCCGGACTTGTAGTAGGAGCCCGGTTCCCCAGAGGAGATCTGGAAGTTGCCGCGATGCCATTCGCCGCCGACCGCCACGTTGACCGGGAAGCCGAGACCGGTGTCGAAGTCCCGGTCCAGGTCGAGGCTGATCACGGAATCGGAGTTCGAGAACGCCCCGTCGTGGAAGTTGCGCTGCGGGCTGATCACCGTCGGGCTGAGCGACTGCAACAACTGGAAGAGGTCGATATTGCCGGAGTTGACCGTGTAGACGTCGTCGTAATTCTCGCCGTAGCTGGCCGCCAGGTCCCAGCTCCAGCCGGCCACCAGCCCCTTGGCCCCGCCGGTGAAGGAATAGTCGGTCTCGCGGAACTGCTCGCTGGGATCAAAGCCATTGGGCAGGCCATACTGCGTCACGCCCAGCGAACTGGGCCCCGCAAGCTTCTGGGCGCCGCGGTAGTTTTCATAGTGCTGCGCCCGCCGCTGACCGTAGCTCCCGAAGGCGTAGAGCTGAACCGGACCAAGATCATACCCGGCATTGAACATTCCGGAATAGAGGGTGTAGCTGGGGTCGCCGTCCACCTTGTTGAAATGCGGCCCCGAGGCGAGGACGCCCGCAGCGATCTGGGCGGCTGTGGCGGCGTTGCCGCTCAGCTTCGGCCCCGGCAGGGGCAACCCGTCCGGCGTGGAATAGGACCGGCCGCCGATCCCCAGAACGCTGTTGTCGTGTGACCGGGCCTCGAAGGTCAGGTTGAGGAAGCCCTTCTCGCCGAGGGTGAAGCCACGGTTGAGGGACAGCCCTGCGGACTTGCCGTCGCCCTGGTAGTATTCGCCGGCTGTCACCGACGCCAAACCGCCGTGATCTGCAGACTTCAGGATCACGTTGACGACGCCGGCGATGGCGTCGGAGCCATACTGCGCCGCTGCGCCGTCCTGCAGCACTTCGATATGATCAATGGCGCTGACAGGAATGTAGCTGAGGTCGACCGTCGCCGACCCCGAATAGGGACTTCCGCCGTCGACGGACAGGTTGGCCGTGGTGTGACGTCGCTTGCCGTCCACGAGCACCAACGTGTCGTTCGGGCTCAGACCCCGCAGGGCCGCCTGCACCGTCAGGGCCGCGGTGTCCGAACCATAGGCCTGGACGTTCAGCGACGGCACGCTGGAGGTCAGCGCATTGGCCAGGTCCACGGAGCCGGTGTGGGTCAGCGCCTCCTTGCCCACCAGTTCGATGGGTGCGGCGCTGTCGGCGGCCTTGACCCCCGTCGTGCGCGTGCCCGTGACGATCACAGCCTGGACGTCGGTCGCATCCGGCGCCGCCGCAGCCTGGGCCGCCCCGGACAGGGCGAATGAGCTCAGCAGCGCAACAGCGCTGGTTCCACAAAACAGAGCACGCATCTTAGGTATCCCCCGGTCAAAGAATTCTGTTCGACCGATCGAGCGCAACTTTCCGTTTGTCGAAGTCTCTGGGCGACGCCCTCGGGCCGGCTGGCGACCTGCGACATCTTCCCCGCCTCGTACCCCTTGACCCTCCCGCCCGCTGGGGGAGGGGGCAAGGCGCCCCGTCGCCCGCCGGCAAGAAACGTCACACCAACCGCGTCTCAGCCGCGGAAATGCGCAGGGCCCGGCTCAGACTGCGCACATCTTAATCATCGGCGGGCCTTGGCCCTAGGCGGCGACGCCTGCGCCCCGTCCCGTCCCGTCCCGTCCCGTCCCGTCCCATCCCGTCCCAACCGCCTTCCATAGCCCCGGTTCATGGCGTTGCTGGAGAAGCTCATCGGTGAGGCGGAACACCTTCAAAACTCTCCACCGCAAGGGTTGATCCCGAAGGAGGACCTTGCATCGGACCACGTTTTGGAGGTGCTGAAACCGTACACGACGTCGGAAGGTGGCGTGTTGGAGGTTGAACGCGTGCACTTTGTGGATGGCCGTGGCAACGTGATCATCAGGTACCCGGGCACAGTGCCTGGTAAAGTGTGCAGCTTTGTCGGGTCTCACTTGGACGTGGTGCCGGCGAACCCGACATCGTGGGAACGGAATCCGTTCAAGCTCACGGTGGAGGGCGACATGCTGTACGGGCGGGGGACAACTGATTGCCTTGGCCACGTGGCATTGCTGACGGACCTGCTGTGCACGCTGGCGGAGCACAAGCCTGCGTTGAAAACGTCCGTCGTGGTGGTGTTCATCGTGAACGAAGAAAACAGTAGTTTCGTGGGGTTGGGCGTGGATCAGCTGGCCAAGGAGGGGTACTTGGACAAGCTCAAGAGTGGCCCGCTGTTTTGGATCGATGCTGCGGATTCACAGCCGTGCATCGGGAGTGCCGGCAACTTGCAGTGGAAGATGAAAGTGACGGGCAAGTTGTTTCACTCGGGCCTTCCGCACAAAGGGATCAACTCCATCGAGCTCGCGATGGACGCGGTGGCGTACATTCAGCGGCGGTTCTTTCAGGACTTCAAGCGTTTGCCGCAAGAGGACGAGTACAACTTTGTCACCCAGAGCACGCTCAAGCCGACGCAGATCAGTTGCGCGCCCGGGTCTCTCAACCAGCTGCCCCCGGACTGCACGGTCGAGGGCGACGTGCGGTTGGCCCCGTTTTACGACGTTGCCGAGGTCCGCCGCGTGGTGAGCGCGTACATCGCCGAGATCAACGCGAACCCGGCGGTGCTGGAGAACCCAGAGACGCGCGGCCCGCACTCCAAGTACACGTTGCCCGACGAGAACAAAAAAGGGGCGGTGGAGTTTCAGTGGCTGGCGGACGGTGAGAACGGCATTGCTTGCAACCTCAACTCGGTGGGGTACCACGCCATCTTGGAGGCCACCAAGGCCATCCTGGGTGACGTGAAGCCGTACTCCATCGGTGGCTCCCTGCCCCTCATCCGGGAGCTGCAGGAGCACGGGTTCGATATGCAGATTTCTGGCTACGGCATCTCCACCACTAAACGCACGGCGAGCCCAATAAGCACGGCACCCATCAACCAACAATGAAATTGCCGCTGCCGGAACGTTATTTATTTCCGAACATTCTGTCATGCCCCATAACCTCGCTACCAAGAAACGGTTTCAACGCTGCGGCATTGGTACTGCGTTGGCAATTCATCAAATGGCCATTGCTAAACAGCTGGGCTTTAAACATTGCTTTTTAGATAGCTCCGAAGAAGGGTTGGCGAAATTAATTGTGACAGGTAAAGCACCT
>CAINOV010000216.1 GCA_903851655.1 uncultured Caulobacterales bacterium | reverse complement strand
CAGCATCACCGGCAAGGCTGGGGAGGATCCGATGGTGCAGGGGACGGCCCTGCTGGCCTGGGCGGGGCTCTATCTCAACGGCCAGGACGCCCGGTCCCCGCTGGCGGCGCCGATCCACGGGGACCTGACCGGCCTTGCGCCGCTGCTGATCCAGGTGGGGTCGGCGGAGACCCTCCTGGACGACAGCGTGCAGCTGGCCGCCGTGGCGGGCGCCGCAGAGGTTCCGGTGCGGCTGGAGGTGTGGCCCGAGATGATCCACGTCTGGCACTTCTTCCACCCGATCCTGACCGACGCCCGCACGGCCCTGGCGGATGCGGGGGCGTTCATCCGGGCGCGGATGGGGTCGGTCTGACGGAGGTTCCCGGGTCTTCGCCCGGGAATGACCGTTTTTAAAAATACTCAAAAACAAAAAAGGTCGTCATTCCCGCCCTTGAGGCGGGAACCTTGTTCAGGATGAGGCGATAAATCCTGACCAAGGTTCCCGGGTCTTCGCCCGGGAATGACGACTGTTTTGTATTTTTCACAGCTTTGTATTCTTAATAGCTGTCATTCTCGGCCTTGTTCAGATCCGCCCCTCCGCCACCATCCAGTCATAGCAGTCCCGGACCATGGTCTTCAGCGGGACCACCTCATAGCCCAGGTCGCGGATCGCCTTGGCCGAGGTCACGGTGAACGACCCGCCCAGGCCCTCGGCCATCTCCGGGGTGAAGGACGGCTCGTTCCCGGTGAAGGTGCTCATGAAGTCGCCCACGGCGGCGATGGCCTTCACCGCCCAGACCGGCGTCTCCGAGGTGGGGACCGGCTTGCCCAGCAGGCGGGCGATCTCCTGCACCAGCTGCAGCATGGTGGCGCTTTCCCCGGCCAGGATGTACTGGCCGCCATTCTCCCCCCGGTCGGCGGCGGCGACGTGGGCGGCGACGCACTCCCGCACATGGGTGAAGCTGAGGGTCGCCGGGGGCACGCCGGGCAGCTTGCCGTCCCGCACCATCAGGAACATCCGCGACCAGGTGCCGATGTCATAGGGGCCCATGATGGCGCCGGGCTGCATCACCACCACCTCCAGCCCCCGGGACACGGCGGCCAGCGCCAGCTCCTGGGCTTGCCACTTGGTCTTCTCGTAGTTCACCCAGGACTGGCCGGCGAGGCTGGGCGTCTCCTCGGTCACCACGCCGGACACCCCGCCATAGGCGGAGATCGAGGAGGTGACGATCAGCCGGCGCACCCCGCGGGCGAGGCAGGCCTCCACCACGTTGCGGGTGCCCTCCACATTGTCCCGGGTCTGCTGGGCGTTCCGCTTGCGCCACATGTTGGTGTTGCCGGCCACGTGGAAGACCGTGTCGGTCCCCTGCGGCAGCGCCGCCAGCAGCGAGGCGGGGTCGGTGATCTCCCCCACCGCCAGCCGGGGATTGAAGCGCTTCAGATAGGTCAGGTCCGACGAGGCCCGGTGCAGGGCGGTGACGTCCCAGTCCCCGGCCATCAGCCGCTGGACGAGGTTGAGGCCGACAAAGCCGGTGCCGCCGGTCACGAAGGCAGTGCGGGACATGGGGGGCGCTCCGAGGAATGGGTCGCCGGATGCTACGGGGGACGCCCGGCGGCGGCAATGGGCATTCTTAACGGCGATCAGATGAGGCCGGCGGCAGGCCCGCGGCGGTGTTCAGCCGGGCCCAGGCGAGGCTGGCGCTGCGCCCCAGCGCAGAGCGGCGGGGCTTTGGTCGGCCGAGGAGCCGGTCCAGCCAGTCCCGCTCCAGTTGATCGGCCCTGGCCCAGCAGTCGGCGGCGGCGCGGTCGGCGGCGTCCGGTCCCGCGGCCCAGGCGGCGCCCATGCGGGCGCGGAAGTCCGCCTCGGCGGCGTCCCGCTCAGGCGCCAACTCGGCCAGCACGGCGGGGAAGTCCGCCAGCGCGCGGCGATGGAGCTGCTCGTGCCGCCACCACAGGCTCTGCGGGTCGAAGCGATCCGTCGGCGCCGGGCCGTGCGGCGGCGGGGCCAGGGACGGACCGACAGGGCGAAACAGGCTGAGGCAGGGGGCGGAGGTGGCCGTCACCCAGTGCCGCGCTCCCCCGGGCGCCAGCTCCGAGGCCATGGCGGCCACCGACTGGCTGCGCCGGCCGCCGCTGGCCGCATGCATGCAGATGGAGCGCACCCGGGTCTTGCGCGGCGACCAGTCCGGGTCCCCGTCCGCCTCCTCCCCGTGGTCGCGGAGCACGGCCATCAGGTCGGGCAGGGTCAGGGCGCCGGCCTTGCGCGCCAGCAGCTGGCCCGCCCGGGCGCAGCGGCCCCGGCCGAAGGTTCCGGCGTCCTTCACCGGATCGATCAGCCGGTCGGCGAAGGCGAAGCGGTCGTCGGCGTCGGTCCAGCCCTGCATCCTCGCGTGCTCCAGCAGGGCGGGACTGACGGCGTGGCGCGTCGGGCCGATGCTGAGGGCGTTGGACAGGGCCCGCGCGCCCTCCACCTGCTCGACGATCCACCAGCGGCCCACGGTCTCCAGCACATAAGCCTCGGTCGGGTCGGCGATGATGAAGCCGTTGTGATAGTGGAAGGAGTTCAGGTGCCCGCAGTCGCCCCCCTGGCCATGCCGCTCCAGCAGGTCGGTGATCACCTGGATCGCCTGGCGGGCGGTGGCGCCCCGCTCCAGCCCCAGGCGGACCAGGTCCATGCCGGTCAGGGCGGGGACGCGGGACGGGGGGACGAGGGCGTGCATGGCCTCGTTGCCGATGACCACGCCCCGGTCATTGGCGCCCATCTCCGCCCCCCACATCCAGAAGGGGCGGGACAGCAGGCAGGCGTGGGTCTGCGGCGCCGCGTCGATCTCGATATAGGTGGCTCGCAGCCGCGCGCCGGGGGGCGAGGCGCGGGCGGGGCTGAAGCTGACCCCCTGCGCCTCGTTACGCTCCCGGTCGCTGTTCTTGGCGAAGAGGGTGCGGCCGTCGAAGGTCGCCGGGCCGAGGGCGGTCAGGGTGTCGCACATGGCGTCACGCTACACCGCCCCCGCACGTCTCCCAAATCGCCTGCGACTCAGACGGCCGACAGATCCCGGCGGCGCTTCGGATGGGTCAGGACGATGAAGCGCAGCAGCATCAGCACCGCCGCCACCCCCAGCCCCGCCGCCAGTCCGATCCATACGCCCAGCCCCTTCCAGCCCAGACCGACGCCCAGGCCGACGCAGAGCGGCGCTCCCACCAGCCAGTAGCTGGCCGCGGCGATGATCATCGGCGCCCGGGCGTCCTTCAGCCCCCGCAGCGCCAGGTTGCCCACCACCTGCAGGGCGTCGGCCAGCTGGAAGGCGGCGGCCACCATCAGGAACTGGGCGGTCAGGCCGATCACCTCCAGATCCGCCGGCGCCCGGCCGGAGACGTACAGCTCCGCAATGGGCCGCCCGGCGAACAGCATCAGCAGGGCGGACAGGCCGGCCAGGGCCGTGCCTGCGGCCATGGCCACGTAACCGGCGCGCCGGGCTCCGGGCAGGTCGCCTGCGCCGGCGAACTGGCCGACCCGCACGGTGGTGGCCATGGCCACTCCCAGGGGCACCATGAAGGTGAAGCTGGCCACGTTCAGGGCGATCTGGTGCGCCGCCAGGGCGTTGGCGCCGAACGAGCCCACCAGCAGGGTCATGCAGTTGAACAGCATGGCCTCGAGCAGCATGGTCACGCCGATGGGCGCCCCCAGCCGGATCAGCTCGGCCAGGGGCTTGCGCCGGCCGTGATGCGCCCGGCGCAGGATGCGGAACCGCTTCAGCCCGGGCGACAGCAGCACGAGGACCAGCAGGGCGCTGAAGGCGAACACCGCGGAGCTCGAGGTGGCGAGTCCCGCGCCGACGATTCCCAGGGGCGGCGCGCCGAACTTGCCGAAGATCAGGGCGTAGTCCGCCACTGCGTTCCAGACGATGGACAGCAGCATCACCCACAGGCCCTCATTGGCCCGGCCGAGCGCGGTGGAGTAGTTCCGCAGCACCTGGAAGCCGATGGCGAAGGGCAGGCCGATGGCCAGCATGCCGCTGAACCGTCCGGCGTCCGCGGCCAGGGACGGCTCCTGCCCCAGGGCCTCAAGGATCGGCCGGCCGAACATCAGGATGACGCCCAGCGGGACCGTGGTCAGGACCGAGGACCACAGGCCCATGCGCACGGTGCGGCGCACGCCCGCCCGCAGGCGGACCGCATCCTGCCCATGGGCGCCGATCAGGTTGGCGATGATCGGCGACACGGCCTGAGCGGGTCCCGTGGCCATCAGCCAGCAGAAATAATAGATGGTGTTGCCCAGCGCCGCGGCGGCCAGGGCGTGGGTGGACAGGCGGCCGAGCATCACCACGTCGGTGGTCATGATCGCCATCTGCGCCAGTTGCGTCAGGATCAGCGGCGCGGCCAGGACCATCAGGGCGGTCAGCTCCGTCGTCCAGGCGTGCGCCCACAGGCCCGTCCGCGGGATGATCCGCGCAGGCCTCTTGTCCGGTTGTGTCAGTTCGGGGGTCAGCATTGAAAAACCTTGGGAAATCTGTGAGATAACCCGGGCGTCGCGCTGATTGGGAAAGTCCAGTCCCTCCGGAGCGCAGCGCCCGGGAGGGGAGAGAGCCGTGTCGGACCTCAGGTCCGGGCGGCCGTCGCCTCGCGAGCCGGTGTCGGCGATGCGGCGCCAAAGACGCCAAGGCCGACCGTCGTGATTCGATCTTTCGCGGTCGGGCACATGGTCGGGCGCACTGTCGGAGGCGGGCCTGTCGGCTCTTGGGAATTCCCTCGTAAGGGGAGGGCGCCGCGGCGTCAAGCTGAACCGGACGCCGGTCCGGCCGCGCCGTCCGGAAATCCGGCCCCTGCGCCAAATCGGCGACAGGGCGCCGTCCTCAGCCGCCGACGGCCTCGCGGGAGCCCTGCTCCACCTTGTGGCGGGGGATCAGCCGGATGGTGGACGAGGCCTTGGCCAGCACCACGCCCTGGCCGTCCCGCAGGCGCCCCTCGACGAAGCAGGTGGACTTGCCCTTCTGCTCCACCCAGGCCTCGGCGAACACCGGGCCGGGGCGCGCCGGGGCGAAGAAGCTGACCTTCAGCTCCAGCGACATGGGCGTCATCTCGAAGGCGGTCATGGCCATCACCGCATGGGCCATGGCCGCGTCGATCCAGCCGGTGACGAACCCGCCCTGCACCACGCCGCCGGAATGGCACATGTGCAGCCCCGCCCGATACTCCACCGTGGCGCGGCCCTCGTCGCTGATCTCCACCCGCCGGACAAAGCCCAGGGCGTCGTTCAGGTTGTCGCCCGAGACGACCGGGTCGGAGGCGGAGTCAGCGTGGGCGGTCATGGCGGGGTCCGGTGACGGGTCAGTGAGCGGGCGCGGCCCTGGCGGCCTTGTCCATCAGTTCCGTAAACGACGCGACGCCGATCGCATAGTCCGCCCAGGTCCGGTAGTCGAAGTGCCACCATTCCTGCGGATAGACGGTGAAGCCCTCGGCCTCCATCACCCGCCGCAGCAGGTCGCGGCGCCAGCGCTGCAGGCTGGTCCCGCCGGGATAGTCGGCGAAGGCGCGGGGGGACATCTCGTCATAGCGGCTGGTCATCTCCACCGCCCGGCCCGTCGTCAGGTCGTAGAGGGTCAGGTCCACGGCGCAGCCGCGATTGTGTCGGGACCCCCGGGCCGGATCGGCGACGAAGATGTGCGCGTCCTCGGGTGTCGCGTCCCAGAACAGCTTGGTCACCCGCCAGGGGCGATAGCCGTCATGGATCATCAGGCCGAAGCCGTAGGGCTTCAGCGCGGCGTTGGCCCGGACGAGCGCCATCGCCGCCGGCCGCTGCAGCCAGGCGCCGACGCGCTCATAGAGGGGGAAGCCCATGAAATTGTCGGTCCCGGCATAGCGGATATCGAACCTCAGCCCCGGGTCGAGGGTCATCAGGTCGACGAGGTCCGACGGGGTCCGCGGCGGCGGCTCCACCGGCGGGTGGGCTTCCGCCTCAGGCGTGGCGGCGGGCCGGCGCAGGCCGGCGCGGATCTGCGCCACCCTTTCGGCGCCCAGATCTGTGCGGGGAACCACGCCGCCGTCGATCCGCAGGCCGGTGACGGCCTCTCCGTGAACGACAAACGCGTCCGGCGCGGCGGGCAGGGAAACCTCCCGTGGCGCCTGACCGTCATTGCGCCGCGCCGCCAGCCGTCCTGCGGTCTCGTAGACGGTGTAGCTGGGCGCGCCCGGGGTCAGGCCGCCATATTCTCCCACCCGGGCGGCGATCTCCGGCGGCGGCGGGGCGGGCTGGGCCAGGGCGACGCCGGCGGCAAGGAGAAGGGCCAGGGCCCCCAGCAGGGCGGCGTGCGGGAAACGACGGGCCACCGCCTAGCGTCCCTGGAACACGGGCGGACGCTTTTCCTGGAATGCGCGGACCCCCTCGCGCACGTCCTGGCTGGGATTGGTGACCATGACCGCCACCTGGGCCGCCTCGAGGCTGGCGTCCAGGCCGACCTCCAGGGCGCGGGCCATCATCATCTTGGTCAGCCGGACGGCCAGGGGCGCCTTGGCCGTCAGCGCGACGCAGAAGTCCAGCGCCCGCTCCTCCAGCGCGTCGTCGGCGACAACCTCGGTGACCAGGCCGAGGACCATGGCCTGCGCCGCGGGATAGATCTCGCTCATCAGGCTCATCTTCAGCGCCCGGTCGAGACCCATGAACCGCGGGAACAGCCAGGCCCCGCCCTCGTCCGGCAGCAGGCCCGCCTTGTGGCTGGTATCCCCAAGCCGGGCGCCCTCGCCGGCGAAGCGGACGTCGCAGGCCAGCGCCAGGGCGAGGCCGCCGGCCACCGCATAGCCGTGGATCATGGCCAGGCTCGGCTTGTCCAGGCGCACCAGGGCGCGGACCACGGCCTGCATGCCGTCCCGCATCTCGCGGCCCGAGCCCATGGGCTGGCTGGCCACGCGGCGGTTATGCTCGGCATCGGCGCCGGACAGGTCGCCCCCGGTGCAGAAGGCCCGCCGCCCGGCGCCGGTCAGGATCAGGGCCCGCAGGTCGTCATCGTCCCGGTAGGCCGCCAGGGCCGCCAACAGCTCCTGGGTCATGGCGAAGGTGTAGGCGTTCATCTGCGCCGGACGGTTCAGGGTGATCCGCGCCACCCCGGGTCGCGGCGTGTCGCAGATCAGCGTCTCGAACGTCCGCTCGGAAAACGGTTGGCCCTGCATCTGGTTCCCCTCCGCGCCCGTTGGTTCTAGGCTGCGCCCAGCAGTCTCCACGAATGTGCGGGACGTACAAGAAACAACCCGCCGGTATGGGATCAGGGGCGGGACCGCGGGAGAGATCGCCATGGACTTTCAGGACATTCTCTATCGGGTCGAGGACGGGGTCGCGGTCATCACCCTCAACCGCCCGGACCGGCTGAACGCCTGGCGGGGCGAGATGGACCGGGACGTGCGGGCGGCCATGCGCCTGGCGACGGACGACGCCGACGTCCGGGTGATCGTGCTGACGGGGGCCGGCCGCGGCTTCTGCGCCGGGGCGGACATGAACGCCCTGACCGCCATCCAGACCGAGGCCGGGGCCAGCGAGCGGGCGGCCCGGGGGGAGGCGTCGGTGTTCGACCCGTCGTCCCGGCCCGACTTCCAGACCCAGAATTCCTACTTTCCGTCCGTGCCCAAGCCGATCATCGGGGCGATCAATGGCGCCTGCGCGGGTCTGGGCATGGTGCTGGCGCTCTATACCGACATCCGGTTCGCCTCGGATGCGGCGGTGTTCACCACCGCCTTCAGCCGCCGGGGACTGATCGCCGAGCACGGGATCTCGTGGCTGCTGCCCCGGCTGATCGGCCTGTCCCAGGCGGCGGACCTGCTGTTCT
>CAINOV010000215.1 GCA_903851655.1 uncultured Caulobacterales bacterium | reverse complement strand
GCCTCGCCCGACGGTTCGGGCGCTTCCGCTTCGCGGACCGCCCGGGTGATGGCTTCGAACAGGCTGGCGGGGTTGATCGGCTTTCCGACCACGGCGTCGGCCCCGGCGGCGAGATATCCCGCCACCCGGTCCGACATGAGGTCCGCCGTCAGCATGATGATCGGCGTGCGGCGGAGCGACACGGCGCGCTCCTTCGCCCGAATGGCGCGCGTGGCCGTGACCCCGTCCATGTCCGGCATGTGCACGTCCATCAGGATCACGTCCCAGTCGGCGTCCGTCCACGCGATGACCGCCTGGTGACCGTTTTCGACGATGGACGGCTCCAGACCCACGCCCGCCAGCAGCGTCCGCAGCACGATCTGGTTGGTGGCGTTGTCCTCGGCGGCGAGGATCCGGATCGCCGCCCCGCGCGCGCCCGGGGCGGCGGACGTCAGCGACCCGGGCGCGTCCATCGGGCCCTCGACGCCGGCCAGGCGATCATCCGGAACGCGGGGCAGGTCCACCGTGAAAGAGAAGCATGAGCCGAGGGCCGGCGTGCTCTCCACGCAGAGCTCACCCCCCATCTTCTGGACGAGTTCCCGCGACACGGCGAGGCCGAGTCCGGTCCCGCCGAAGCGGCGCGTGATCGAGGTGTCTCCCTGGGAGAACGGGCGGAACAGACGCTCCAGGTCCCCAGGCGCGATGCCGATGCCCGTGTCGGTCACCGCGATCCGCAGCTGATGGCCCCGCATATCGACCGCCACGCCGACTTCGCCGGCATGGGTGAACTTCAGCGCGTTTGACAGAAGGTTGCACAGCACCTGGCGCAGGCGCGTGGGGTCGCCGCAGAACACCCCGTCCGCGTCCGGGGCCAGGTCGGACGTCAGGGTGATGTTCTTGCTGGCCGCGAGTTCCACGAACATGAGCAGGGCGTTCTGGATCACGCTCCGGATGTCGAAGGGTATGCTCTCCAGCTCGATCTTGTCGGCCTCGATCTTCGACAGATCGAGGATGTCGTTCAGGATGGCGAGCAGCGACGTCCCGGACTGGCGGATGATCTCGAGGCGCTGAAGCTGAGCCGGGGACAGGGGGTCGGCGGCCAGGGTGTGGGCCATGCCGAGGACGCCGTTCAGCGGCGTCCTGATCTCGTGGCTCATCCGCGCGAGGAACGCGCTCTTGGCCCGGTTCGCCACCTGCGCCTCCTCGAGGGCCTTGGCGAGGGAGCGGGTCGCGCTCTGCTGCTGGTCGTGGATCGTGGTCGCCCGGCTCCAGAGTTTGAGGGAGGTGACGCCCAGCAGCGCGCACCCGAACCCGACCATCAGAATCACGCTCGGCGGCGCCCTGGCGAACCAGACCATCACCGGCAACAGCCCGGCATAGACCATGTAGGGCGCGATCGACACACGGAAGGCGAGTCGCGCCCCGGTGGTGGTGATGACGGTGTTGAGCATTCCGCCTGCGAGCACCAGGCTCGCATAGCCGAGGCCCCAGGGGCCTTCGTGCAGGAATTCGATCATCCCGATCGCGCCGAACACGACGCCGTTGGCCACCATGATCGCCAGGAACGCCGCCGACGCGCCCCGATGCTCCAGATCGGTGATGACCGGCTTGCGGGTCCAGAAAAGGAAAAACTCGACAACCTGGAGGACGCCGTAGGTGACGGCCCAGGTGGCTGTCAGGGGAAGTCCCAGAGTGGGTTCAGCACACACCGTCATCAGGCCGGCGGCGAAGACCCGCGTGCTGAACTCCTGGCGCCGGGCGGACACCAGCGCCTTGAGATTGTCAATCGTGTGGGCCGTCTTCTGCATCCAAAGCGGGCTCCATGACAATTTTTGGTATCATCGAAAAATTAACGCCTGACTAAATTCAGAGAGTCCAGAATTGTTGTATTCACGAAAATGAAGCAACAATATGATTTGAATTATTTCTGTTTTTCGTCTGTCCCCAAGCAATCAACGTGGGATTATGCTTGATTCGAGCGCTTTCTCCCGCCTTCAGATCCACCGGACCCAGCCGCTTAACGTCGGAACATGGCGTTATACTTCCGGATCGGGCGGGGCATGCGCCACGTGCCTGTGAAGCCCCGCGGCAACAGAAAGGCGTCGCCGGCGACGAAGTGTTCCGTGTGCCCATCTTGGTCCGTGACGATGACCTCGCCCTCGATCAGGTAGCAGGCCTCGTCGATGGCGAGGTCGACGATCTCCAGCGTTCCGGCGTCGCAGGCCCAGACGCCGGCGGTGAAAACCCCCGATGGGTCGGTGAAGGCCGTATAGCCCCTGGGGTCCCGGGCGCCGTCCACCGGCGTGTCGGAGGGGTCATGGCTGATGGACGGAAGCCCGACTCCGTCGGGGCCGTTCCTGTTGATCCGAACAATATCCAAGCCCGCATCCCCTGATCCGGGCGCCGCGAACCGGCGCAATCCCCGGATAGACAATTGCCGCAAGCTGCTCCAGCAATAACCGCAAGGGACGGAATGATCCGAAGACGGGGCGGAGGGGCTGATGCGGACCGGCGGCGAATGGAGCCTCGCGCTTGCGATCCTGCTGCTGGCGGGACCGGCTGCGGCGCGAGCCGCGCCCGACGACATGGGGCGATGGTCCGCTCAGGCGCGCCGCGTGGAGATTGTCCGCGATGACTGGGGGATCGCCCATATCCACGGGCGATCCGACGCGGATGCGGTGTTCGGCGCGATCTACGCCCAGGCCGAGGACGACTTCAACCGCATCGAGACCAACTATCTGACCTCGCTGGGTCGCACGTCCCTGGCGGAGGGCGAGACCGGTCTGTGGACGGATCTCCGCGCCCGGCTCTATGTCAGCGACGCGGATCTCCGGAGACGCTATCGCACGAGCCCTGACTGGCTGCGGCGTCTGATGGTCGCATGGGCCGACGGGCTGAACTTCTACCTGGCCACCCACCCGGCCACCCACCCGCGGGCGATCCGGCGGTTCGAGCCGTGGATGGCGCTGAGCTTCACCGAGGGGAGCATCGGCGGGGATATCGAGCGGATCCTGCCCGAGGACCTGGCGAAGTTCTACGGACACCAGACCCTGAAACTGGCCAGGGCCGACACCGACGGCCCGATCCGCGAGCCGTCGGGCTCCAACGGGATCGCCATCGCCCCGCAGAACACGGTGGATCATCACGCCCTGTTGCTGATCAACCCTCATACCTCGTTCTACTTCCGCAGCGAACTGCAGATGACCAGCGACGCAGGTCTCGACGTCTACGGCGCGTCCACCTGGGGCCAGTTCTTCATCTACCAGGGCTTCAACGCCCATGCCGGATGGATGCACACCTCCACCGCCGCCAACGTGGTCACCGAATATCTGGAGACCATCGTGCGCAGGAACGGGCGGCTGTTCTACCGCTACGGGTCGCAGCTTCGTCCGGTGAAGATCCGCCGGATCCGGATTCCTGTCCGGACGCCGACCGGAACGGTGACCGCCCGCAGCTTCACCGCCTATTTCACGCACCATGGCCCGGTGATCCGCCAGGCCGGCGACAAATGGGTCAGCTTCGCCATGATGTACAAGCCCGTGGCGGCGCTCAGCCAGTCCTTCCTCAGGACCCGCGCACGGGACTATGCGGACTTCATCCGCATCGGCGCGCTGAACGCCAACTCCTCGAACAACACGGTCTTCGCCGACGACACGGGTGAGATCGCCTACCTCCACCCCCAGTTCATTCCGCGGCGGGACGACCGGATCGACTTTGCGCACCCGGTGCAGGGCGCCGATCCGGCCACGGACTGGCAGGGCGAACACCGGCTGGAGGAGACGCCCCACATTCTCAACCCCAAGGTGGGCTGGATCTTCAACACCAATGACTGGCCCTATTCGGCCGCAGGGCCCGACAGTCCGAAGCGGGAGGCCTTCCCCCGCTACATGGACACCGCGGGCGAGAACCCCCGGGGCGTCCACGCGGCCCGTGTCCTCGAGGGCCGGCGGGACTTCACCCGGGAAGGCCTGGCGAAGGCGGCCTTCGACCCGTACCTCCCGGTGTTCGCGCGCCTGACGCCGCTGCTGATCGCCGCCTTCGACCGCCTGCCGGCGGACAGCCCCGAGCGCAGCCAGCTGGCGCCGCAGATCGAGGTCCTGCGAAGGTGGAACTACCAGTGGGCGGCGGACTCCGTCGCCACCTCCCTGTCGGTGTTCTGGGCCGAGGCGTTGTATGTGGCCAACGGCTATGATCCCAACGGCGAAGAGCAGGTGATCTACGACTACAAGCCGATCTACGAGCTGCTGGCCGACAAGGCGACGCCCGCGCAGATGCTGTCAGCGCTCAAGACCGCATCGACCCGGCTGGAGACGGACTTCGGGACCTGGCGGACACCCTGGGGCGAGATCAACCGGTTCCAGCGCCTGAATGACGACATCGCCCCGTCGTTCCGAGACGACCAGCCCAGTCTTCCGGTGCCGTTCACCTCCGCCGAATGGGGCTCGCTGGCGGCCTATGGCGGACATCGCTATCCGAACACCCGCAGGTACTATGGCGACTTCGGCAACACCTTTGTCGCCGTGGTCGAGTTCGGCCCGCGGGTGCGGGCCATCGCCGTGTCCCCCGGGGGGGAGAGCGGGGACCCGTCCTCGGTCCACTTCCGGGACCAGGCGGCGCGCTACGCCAGCGGCGACCTCCGCGAGGTCTATTTCTATCCCGACCAGCTGGTGGGTCACGTGCGCGCGCGGTACGCCCCCCACTAGCCCGATCCCGCGCTGCTGGGGTCCAATCACAGGGCGAGGGGCGTCACCAGATCTTCCAGAACGGCTTTGGCTTGCTCGGCCCGCCCGCCCCGGGCGACGAGAAGGCGCTGTAGAATCCCGCGACGGTCTGCTGGTCCCCCTGAAAGCACTTGAAAGGCTTTTCCATCGCATTGACCCAGGCCCCGTTGTCGAGGCTGACGACGTAGGGCATCTGCGTTTTTCCCGCCATCGGGGACTTGGCGGTCCGCACCCATCGGCCGCCCACCTGTTCGATCAACACCTCCCCCACATAGACCCCCGCCTTGATGAGGTCTCCGAAGAGGACGCCATCCAGAGCCGCGCCCCGTTTCCGGTCGATATGGGCGTCCACCAGCGCCAGGGTTTCCGGGGAAAAGCGCGTGGCCGTGTCCGGCAGGCCCAGGGACTCCTCGGACCAGACCTCCGCCGTCTGCCGACACTCATCGAGCGAGAAAGGAAGAATGAGATCGTTCGCCATGACGCACGATCCATCGGTCCTGCCGATATTGTCAAGTTGGCCTGTGCGCCGCATCCGCGCCCCGCGCCAGACCCGAAGGCCGGCCGATCCGGAGTCGGCCGTGGGGGGAGCCGAGCCAGGTGCGTCCCTGCGCGAAGGTCTGCTGCGCCGTCGGGATCGTCACCCACGGATGCCTTGACTGTTCCCAGACCGATCGGACCGGCGCCATCTCGTGCCGATCGACGAACGCGCCCAGGGCGACGCCGGTGACGCCGGCGTTCTTGGCCCCCCGGAAGAAGACCGTCGCCCCGCAGTCCGGGCAGAAATGGTTTTCAAAGACGCCGCCCGTCTCGGTGGCCCGGTCAAAGCGGATCGAATGACCGGTGACGCGGACCTGCGCGTCGGGATAGTAGGCCGCCACGCCGAACGGCGACCCGGTTCGCCTTTGGCAGGCGATACAATGACACGCGACGACGGCGGGCGCGCGCCATCCGGACGTCGACATCGGCGACAAACCCGAACAGGGCGCACGAGGTCACGGCCCGGCCGGGGCGCCCTATCGGCGGCCCATCACCGGCATGCCGGCGGACTCCTGCGTGATGGGATGTTGCTGGGACAGCACGACCCAGTCCCGGCCCATGGTCTGACTGTAGTCCCGGGCGGGCGTCGCGTCGATCGGCTGGCAAATCGCGACGGTGCTCAAGGGGCGGTCGGCGTACTGGTGGAACTCGTCTGCGTCATAAGGCGTCTTCCACGCGTCGGCGATCTGGCGCGAGCGCACCGCGGCGAGCCCGATAAAGCGATTGTCCAGCCGCGCCCGGCCGACCGCATCGCGAAACGCCGCCGCCTCGGCGTCATTGAAACGCCGACCGGGTCCGGCCAGCTGGTAGATCTTGCTCCAGGCCTGCATCTCGTCGCTGCTGTGCGCGTCGATACGACCGATGAACTCGTAGATGTCGGAATAGGCCTTCAGATCCGCGCGGGGCATGTGGGTCGAGGTCTGGGCCGCCACGACGCTTCGCCAGACCCCGCTGTCCCATGTGAAATTGGGCGGTTGTCCGGGCAGGCCCAGGGGCGGCAGCCGTCCGGTCCGCGCGGCGTCATCCACCACGGCGGCGATCTCGTTCAGGCGCCGCTCGACGCAGTCATAGGCCCTCAGGCGCATCTGGGCCTGGCCGAAATCCTCACCCAGCTCGTGGGCGACCCCCTCCCGCGCCTCGGCCACCTTGTGGCGCCATTCCAGCCGCTCGACGATCTGCTCTCCCACCAGCGCAATGAGGATGCCGCAGACGATCACGCTGATCTCGGACAGGAACTCCCGCAGATTATGGACCGGCTTTGGCTTGTGAATATCCATCGTGTTCCCCGCACGGCTTCGCCCTGCGGTCATATCAGGCGCGGGAACGGCGGCAAAGCGCGCCGCAGAGGGGTCGGCGGCGGTGACCGTTTCCGCCCCGATCTGCCCCCCGCCCTGCCGATCCTCGCCGCACCCGCGCTGTAGCAGGATCCCGCCGCCGCTCAGCGATGACAACCCCGACGTCCTCTGGGCGGGGGGCTCCGGGCACAGGACCCGGTCAACCTGCTGGTGGTCCAGAACCACCCGGAGCGGCTGGCGCCCTGCTGCCAGCAGACGGTGATCCTGGCCGTCACGTCGTCGCCGGACGCCATGAGCCATAAGATTGGCAAGACCATCGCCTTCTGCCGCGGACTGCGGGTCGATATTCACGGGCTCTCGCCGCAGCTGAAGTCCTATTACTGAGCCGGCGGACGTCCCGTCCGTGGCGGTGCGGGAGGGGGCCAACGCCTCGGCTGCGCCGGCGACGGATGAGCGAGACCAGAGCGCCGCGCCGGTCAGCCCGGCGCGCCGGACAGCTTGGCGAGGTCCGCCAGTCCGGTCTCCAGGTCCCGCTGCGCCAGTTCGACGGCCTTGACCGCGTCCGGAGACGGCGCGGCGTCGGCGCCGTCCACCACCTCGGCCAGTTTCGCAAGCCGGCCGGCGACATCGTTCAGCCCCGTGGCGGACGGGGCCTTGGCGGTGTTGAGGCCAAAGCCCTCCGGCGCGGGGAAGTCGCAGATGGCGTCCAGGCGGGCCGGGTCCGGCGCATGGGCCGCCGTCCCCGCGGCGCCGTCCTTCAACGCGTCACAGCGCTTGACCGCGTCCTTCGCCTTCAGGCGCAACTGCTCGATCCGCCGGGCCAGCGCGAACTGCGCCTGGAACGCCGCGGAAGGCAGCTGGAGCCGCGGGTCCGGGCGGACCTCCAGCGGCTGGCGCTGAACCACCCCGTCGACGGACAGCTCCACGGAATAGACGCCCGGCGGCGCCCAGACCGCCGTCGACTGGAAGGGGTTGGAGAGGCCCGGCGGCGACGCGTAGCGCAGGTTCCAGACAAACCGATGTTGGCCGGGCGTCGCCGAGGGCGGGCTCGCCGTCGGGAACCACTCCGCCGGCGACGGCAACACGGCGGGGTCCAGACGGGGCGTCGGGTCGGTGCTGGCGGCGCGGCTGACCAACCCCCCGGCCCCGTCGAACACCGAGACCTGAACGACCCGGGCCGGCCCGCCGACGATATAGTCGATGACCGCGCCGTCCGGCGGGTTCTGGGCGATGGGCTCGTCCTTCGGCATGGGTGTCCCGGTGAAGGGCGGTCCGTGCAGCCGGATCGCCGGCGCCGGCGGCAGCAGCCGCGTGCCCGGGGACGCGTCCCGCGCCAGGGCCCGCAGCGCCGTGATGTCGTCCAGGATGTAGAAGCCCCGGCCATGGGTGGCGATCACCAGGTCGGCGTCGTGGATCGTGATGTCCCGGACCGAGGTGTGCGGCAGTCCGGTCTGCAGGGGTTGCCAGTGCTCGCCGTCATCGAAGGAGACATAGGCCCCCCGCTCCGTCCCCGCGAACAGCAGCCCCCGCTGCGCCGGATCCTCGCGCACCACATTGACCGCGTTCAGCACGCCGCCCTCGGCGATGCCGGCCGCGATCAGCGCCCAGCTGCGGCCCCCGTCCCGGGTGCGGTAGACATAGGGGGCGAAGTCGTCCACCCGGTGCCGGTCCACAGCGAGATAGGCGGTGTCGGCGTCGAAGTGGGACGGCTCCGCCGCGCCGATCTTCGACCAGGGCTGCAGGCCCTTCGGCGTCACCTCGTCCCAGTGGCCGCCATTGTCCCGGGTCTTCCAGACCAGCCCGTCATCGGTCCCCGCCCAGATCAGTCCGTCGACCAGGGGTGAGGGTCCGATGTCATAGACCACGCCCCGCCTTGCCCCCGGCTCGGCCGTGTCCGCCGCAGTCGCCGGATCGAGGGTGGGCGGGACGGACAGGGTCCTGCGGGTCAGGTCGGGGCTGATCGGCGTCCAGTGCTCGCCCCCGTCCGCGGTCCGGAAGATCCGCTGATTGCCGAAATAGAGGTCGTGGCTGCGCTTGGCGAAGGTCAGCGGCAGGGTCCACTCCCCGCGGTAGGCGTCCGGATAGGCCAGCGTCGGGTCGATGCTGCGGGACTGGCCGGAGCGCAGGTCCAGCTTGTCGACCCGCCCGCCATAGATCGTGTCCGGATCGCGGGGGTCGGGGGCGATCTCGTCGCTCTCCCCGCCGGCGGTGACCTCCTGGAAATGGGTCATGTTGATCCCGTCGAACGCCGCGTCGGACCGACTGGGCACGCTGGCCGCGCCGCTGTCCTGCTGGGCGCCATAGACCCGGTAGGGAAAGCGGTTGTCGGTGGCGACGTGATAGAACTGGCCCGTCGGCTGGTTGAACCACGAGCTCCAGGTCGCGCCGCCATTGACGCTGACCAGCGCCCCCTGGTCCACGCCCAGGATCCGGCGGTCCGGGTTCTTCGGGTCGATCCACAGGGCGTGATAGTCATCGCCGGTCGGATCGCCCTTCTGCGCGATGAAGTGGGCTCCGCCGTCCTCCGACTGCAGCACCACCGTGTTGCAGACGAACACCCGGTCCGCATTCCGGGGATCGATGGTCACGCTGGAGAAGTACCAGCCCCTCTGCCAGATCCGGGGATCACCGCTGACCTTCGTCCAGGTCACTCCGGCGTTGTTGGAGCGATAGAGTCCGCCCGCTTTCGCATCGACGATGGCGTAGACGCGCTTCGGATCGGCGGGGGTGACGGCGAGGCCGATCCGGCCCGGGTTGGCCGGCAGTCCGCCCCCCTTCAGCTCCGTCCAGGTCCGGCCCCCGTCGACGGACCGGAACACCCCGCCCCCCGGGCCGCTGGAGGCGGGATAGGTGTTCCAGGGGGGGCGCCGGGTCTGCCACAGGGCGGCGTAGACGATGTCGGGATTGTCCGGCTGGCGGACCAGGTCGATGGCGCCGGTGTCGGCGTTGCGGAACAGGGTCTTCGTCCAGCTGCGCCCGCCGTCTGTGGAGCGGAACACCCCGCGCTCGGCGTTGGGGCCATAGGGATGGCCCAGCGCGGCCACCAGCAGTGTCCCCGGGTCCCGGGGGTCCACCGCGATCCGGGCGATGGCCTGGGTGTCCGTCAGGCCGATCGCCGACCAGCTGGCGCCCCCGTCCGTCGACTTGAACATGCCGACGCCCTGGGCGATGTCGGAGCGCATGTCCGCCTCGCCCGTGCCCACATAGAGCGTCTTCGGCGCGCCCGGCGCCACGGCGATCGCCCCGATCGAGCCCACGGGCTGGCCGTCGAAGATCGGCGCCCAGGTTCGCCCGGCGTCGTCCGTCTTCCAGACGCCGCCATTCACCGCGCCGAAATAGAACCGCCGGGGATCGTCGGGCGCCCCCTCCACCGCCAGGACCCGACCGCCCCGGAACGGCCCGATGGAGCGCCAGCGCAGGTCCTGGAACTGCGACGGATCCACGGGCGCCGCGAACGCCGCACGCCCGGCTCCCAGGACCACCACCGCAAGAGCGGACAGGACGAGCCGGTGTCGGTGTCTGGACATCACGATTTCAACTGGCCCCGGCTCTGGAAGATTTCCCGCACCACCTTGCCCTGCGGCCCGAGGGCTGTCGACAGGGCAGATGGCGGGCAGAGGGCGGGCAGACGGATCGCCGTCGCCGCGCCGGACCGGGGCTCAAGGCGCGCCGTTGCCAGGCGACGGGCGGCGGACCTATGGTCGTCCGATGACGGCTGTATCCCAGAACGGACCGCGGGTCGGCTGCGGTGTCGCCATCCTGCGGGACGGGCAGCTGCTGCTGATCCGCCGCGCCCGTCCGCCCGAGGCGGACTGCTGGAGCCTGCCGGGCGGCAAGGTGGACCTTTGGGAGCGGACGGAGGCAGCCGCGCGACGGGAAGTGGCCGAAGAGATCGGGCTGACCCTCGCTGACCTCGCTCTCCTGTGCGTCGTCGAGCTGAGGGCGCCGGAGAACGGCGCGCACTGGGTCTCGCCGGTGTTTCTGGCCACCGGATTTGACGGCGAGCCCGCCCTGCTCGAACCGGAAAAGCATACCTGCCTGGGCTGGTTCAGGCTGGAGGCCCTGCCGAGCCCGCTCGCCCGCTCGGTCATCGAGGCGGTCGGGGCCCTGCAGGCGCGTCCGGTCCCGAGCGCGCCCCAGTCGGGCCCGCAAGACCCGCCGAACGACTCATCTGGCCTCAGCCGGCCGGGCTGACGGGCGTGGATTGGAAAAAGCGGATCTTCCAGACCCCGTCGCTCCAGACCAGCACCGCCGATTCCAGCCACACCCTGGGCTCGGCGCCCTTGGCGGAGGTGAAGGTCCCCCGGTTGGTCCAGGTCGCCCAGGCGAGATCGCAGGCGGTGTGGCTGTCCGGCCCCTCGATCGTCCAGCGCGGCGACACGCCCGAGGCTTCGACCTTCAGGATGAGGTCCGTGATGCCTTCGGGCGTGAAGCGTGCGCCGCCGTCGAACAGATAGCCGTCGGGCGTGAAGGCGGCGATGGTCCGGGCGCGGTCTCCGGCCGTGGCTGCGGCGTACATCCGGCGGACGGCGTCCACCGGGTCGGCGCCGGCCGGCGCGCAGGGCGCGGCCGACGCTGCGGCGGCGCTGGCGGCGAGGGCCGCCACCGCGACCAGGGCGGAGAGGTGAATTCTGTGATTGAGCACGGACGGCCCCCATGTCGACGGCAACCTGACCGAAACCTAGGGGCGCCCGGCGCGGGCTGGCAAGCGCAGCGTCGATCGGGCCGCACGTGTGAAAACCCCGCCGGACTGCTAGGGTCAGTCCGCGCCGAACCGTCCGGCGCGCAGAAGGGAGGGACGTCATGCCCGCGGGCCACAGTATCCTGTTCGCCAGTCTGGGGGCCGCCCTAGCCACCTCCGTCAGCGCCGCACCCCTGTCGCCGGAACAGCAGATCCGCACACTGGAGGACCAGGTCAACGCCGCCTACGCCGCCAATGACCTGGCGACCTACTTCACATTCTACGCGGATGATCTGAGAGCCCTTTATCCGGACGGACCCACCACCCTGCCCGCCTACCGGACGGAGTGGACGGCGTTCATCAAGGGCGGCGGCGCGATCGTGAGCTTCGCGGACTCCGACATGCGCGTCCAGGTCAGCCCCAAGGGGGACTCCGCCGTGGCGAGCTATCTCGCCACCGTCGCCACCCGCACCCCGGGCAAGGGGGTCTCGACCTCGCGATTTTCAGAGACCGACGTCTGGTTCAAGCGGGCCGGCCAGTGGAAGATCGTCGAGATCCACTACTCGGAAAATCCCGCCCCGCCGAAATAGGCGCCTAGGCGACGTAGGTCGCCTCGCCGCCCACGACGGTGCGAATAACCTTGATGTCCTTGATGCGGTCCGGCTCGACCCGGTGGGGATCCTCGGCCAGCACAACGTAATCGGCGAGCTTGCCGGGGGTGATGGAGCCCTTGAGGGTCTCCTCCTTGGTGTCCCAGGCGCCGTTGAGGGTGTGCACCCGCAGGGCCTCGTCCAGGGTGATCCGCTGGTTCTCGCCCCAGACCTCCCCGTTCCAGCCCTTGCGGGTGGTCATGGCCTGCAGCGCCATCAGGGGTGAGAAGGGGCCCGGATAGAAGTCCGACCCGGCGCAGGCCTTGACGCCGGCGTCCAGCAGGCTGCGGAAGGGGATCATGTCGCGCATGATCTCCGCCCCGTAGAAGTGGAACTTGTCGCTGTTGTAGTAGGGATAGGTGCTGAACAGGGCCGGCGACACGTCCAGCGCCTTGATCCGTGCGATCAGGCCCGGGGTCAGCTGGCTGCAATGGGTGATCTTCCAGCGGACGTCCCTGGCGGGAATCAGCCGGGCCGCGCGCTCATAGGCGGTCAGCACATGATCGATGGCCACGTCGCCATTGGCGTGGCAGTTCGGCCGGATTCCGGCCCGCAGGACGCGCTCCACCCACGCGT
>CAINOV010000214.1 GCA_903851655.1 uncultured Caulobacterales bacterium | reverse complement strand
GCCCGGCCCGCGGGAGGTGCTGATCCGCACCGTCGCGGCCGGGGTCTGCCACTCCGACCTGCACTTCATCGAGGGCAAGTACCCCACCGTGCTCCCCGCCGTGCTGGGACACGAGAGCGCCGGCATCGTCGAGCAGGTGGGCTCGGAGGTGCGCACGGTGAAGCCGGGCGACCATGTGATCACCTGCCTGTCGGCCTTCTGCGGCCACTGCAAGCATTGCGTCACGGGACACCTGAGCCTGTGCGACGGGGCCGAGACCCGCCGGGACGAGGGCAATCCCACCCGCCTGACCCAGAACGGGGCGGCCATGGCCCAGTATCTCAACCTGTCCTCTTTCGCCGAGCAGATGCTGATCCACGAGAATGCCTGCGTGGCGATCCGCAAGGACATGCCCCTCGACCGCGCGGCCCTGATCGGCTGCAGCGTGATGACGGGGGTGGGCTCGGTCATCCACACCTCCAATGTCCGGCCGGGGGAGACCGTGGCGGTGATCGGCTGCGGCGGGGTCGGGCTGGCGGCCATCAATGGCGCGGCCATCGCCGGGGCCTCGCGCATCATCGCCATCGACATGTCCCCCTCGAAGGACAACCTGGCCCGGCACTTCGGCGCCACCGACTTCATCTGCGCCGCGGACACCGACCCGGTGGCTGGGGTGCAGGAGATGACCAAGGGCGGCGTCGACCACGCCTTCGAGGCCGTGGGGCTGAAGAAGACCTCGGAGCAGGCCTTCCTGATGACCGGCCGCGGCGGCGTGGCCAACATCATCGGCATGATCCCCATCGGCCAGACCATCGAACTGCCCGGCTACATGTTCCTGGGGGAGCGGCGGCTGCAGGGGTCGCTGATGGGCTCCAACCGCTTCCCGGTGGACATGCCCCGGCTTGTGGACTTCTACCTGTCCGGCAAGCTGAAGCTGGACGACCTGATCAGCCACCGGATCAAGCTCGCCCAGGTGAACGACGCCTTCGAGGAGATGAAGACCGGCAAGGTCGCCCGCTCCGTCATCCTGTTCGACGCCTGAGGCGCGGCGACCATGGCTCTTGAGCTCCCCATCGCCCTCAGCGGCTCGCCCGGCTCGCCCTACACCCGCAAGATGCTGGCGGTGCTGCGGTACCGGCGGATCCCCTACCGCTTCCTGGCCGGGTCCCGGGGGACGCAGGGCCTGCCCCAGCCCAAGGTGCGGCTGCTGCCCACC
Source organism: uncultured Caulobacterales bacterium (assembly GCA_903851655.1). Lineage (GTDB taxonomy): Bacteria > Pseudomonadota > Alphaproteobacteria > Caulobacterales > Caulobacteraceae > CAIMFV01. The sequence continues at coordinate 8,956 of CAINOV010000214.1, read as the reverse complement.
TTCTATCTGCCGGACGAGAGCGGCGACCTGCAGGCGGTGACGGATTCCAGCCCGATCATCCGCCGGCTGGAGATCGCCTTCGCCCCCCGGCCGGTGATCCCGCACGATCCGGCCCTGGCCTTTCTCGACGCCCTGATCGAGGACTATGGCGACGAGTGGATGACCAAGATGATGTTCCACTATCGCTGGAGCTTCGCCGCGGACATCGCCAAGTCGGCCACGGTGCTGCCCAACTGGATGGGCAAGCCCCTGTCCGACGAGGAGCTGGCGACGCTGGGCCAGGCGTTTTCCGAGCGGCAGATCGGCCGGCTGCGCTTCGTCGGCTCCAACGACGTCACCGCCGCCACCATCGAGGACAGCTACAAGCGCCTGCTGGCCATCCTGAGCCGGCATCTGGCCAGCCACAGCTTCGCCCTGGGCGCCCGCCCCGGCGCCGGGGACTTCGGCATGTTCGGCCAGCTGACCCAGCTGGCGCATTTCGACCCCACGCCCCAGGCCCTGGCCGCCGAGACCGCGCCGCGGGTGGTGGCCTACGCCGCGGCGATCGAGGACCTGTCCGGACTGGAGCCGCACCCCGGCGACTGGTTCGATCCGGCGGCCCTTCCGACCACAGTCGGCGACCTGCTGGCCGAGATCGGGCGGGTCTATGCGCCCCTGCTGATCGCCAACGCCAAGGGCGTGATGTCCGGCGCGGAGAGCGTGGAGACCACGATCGACGGCCGCAAATGGGTGCAGCAACCCTTCCCCTATCAGGCCAAGTGCCTGAACTGGCTGCGCCAGGACTACCAGGCGCTGGACGGGCCGGCGAAGGCCGCCGTGGACAAGGCACTGGCCGGGACCGGATGCGAGCCGCTGTTCGGCCCCCTGTGAACCGCAGGGCGAGGCACTGCGAAGTTTGACATTTTCTGCTATGTCCATGTCAGCCGCATTGCGCGTCGGCGGACTTTGGAGGCGGGTTTCCGAATGAACGTGACATCGATACGCACCGCACGCGGCGGCGGCGAACCGGTGACCGACGGCCGTCGGCTTCGGTCGGCGGACAGCCGCCGCCGGATTGTCGAGGCGATGATGCGCCTGGTGGAGGAGGGCGACCTCGAGCCGGGCGCGGAGTCCGTCGCAGAGCGCGCGGGCGTCGGTCTGCGCAGTGTTTTTCGCCACTTCAAGGACATGGAGAGCCTGCGCCGGGAGGTGAACGCCGTCGTGGAGGCGCGGCTCTGGACCATGGTGGAGAAGCCCCTCCCGGGGACCACCTGGCGCGAACGCCTCGACGCCCTGCTGGTTCGCCGGGCGGAGGTGTTCGAGACGGTCATGCCCTATCGGCGCGCCGCCAACGCCCAGCGACACCGCTCGGAGCTGATCCAGGCCAAGAGCGCGGAGCTGAACCGGATCCTGCGCGCCACCCTGTCCGGCGTGCTTCCGGCCGGCGTGGACGGCGACACCTTCGACGCCCTCGATCTGGTCATGTGCGCCGAGAGCTGGATCCGCATGCGCACCGACCAGGGGCTTGATCCGGACCGGGCGCGCCGCGTCATGGCCCATGCGGTGTGGGCGCTGCTGGCGGATCGCTGAGCGGACGGAGGTTCCTGGCTCAAGGCCGGGAATGACAGCTGTTTTGAAATTTTGTTTAAGCCGTCATTCCCGGGCGAAGACCCGGGAACCTTGATCCGGATTTGACGCCACATCCGGACGCAGGTTCCCGCCTCAAGGGCGGGAATGACGATTTAAAATATAAAACTCAACAAATCAGCCGTCATCCCCGGGCGAAGACCCGGGAACCACCCCCCGCCCCAACCGCCTCAGCCAAACACCTGGGGGTGCGGCGAGACGGCGTTCACCGTGTCGATGATGGCGGCCAGCAGGTCGGCGGGCAGGATCGGCTTGCCGGCGAAGCCGTCGAACCCCTGTTTCAGCAGGCGCTTGGCGTCTTCGCCGGAGGCGTTGGCGGTGAAGGCGACGATCGGAACCGCCTGATTCGGCCCCGGCCTCCGGCGGATCGCCTGAAGGGTCTCCAGCCCCGTCAGGCCCGGCATCCGGTAGTCCATCAGGATCACGTCAAAGGCCTCCGACGCGCAGCGCTTCACGGCGGTCTCCCCATCCTCGGCCTCGTCCACGTCCCAGCCCAGGGGCGCCAGGATCACCCGGACCAGGTCCCGGTTGGCCGCGTGGTCGTCCACCACCAGCACCCGCAGGGCGGGGGCGTCCCGGTCCGGCGCGTCGCCGGCCAGCTCCAGGGTCGCAGGATCCGCGGCGATGACGAATTCGAACCGGCTGCCCACCCCCACCGTGCTGGCCACCTCGACGCTCCCGTCCATCAGCCGCAGCAGGCCGGACGCGATGGCCAGGCCCAGACCGCTGCCCTCGGGCGCGGTGTCCGATCCGTCCTGCGCCCGGACAAAGCGCTGGAAGATGGACTGCAGCTGGTCGGCGGGAATGCCGGGGCCGGTATCGTCCACCGAACAGCTCAGGCGACGGCGGTCGGCGTCGTACCGCGCCGACACGGCGACGCCGCCGGCGTGGGTGAATTTCACGGCGTTGCCGATCAGGTTCAGCAGCACCTGCCGCAGCCGGTCGGGATCCACGGCCAGGGCCGGCGTCCCGTCGGGGACGAACACCTGCAACGACAGATCCTTTTCCTCGGCCTGGGGTCGCAGCAGGTCCGCCGTATCCCGGATCAGGGCGGCGACATCCACCGGACGGCGGCGGATCTCCACCTGGCCGGCCTCCAGCCGCGAGAAGTCGAGGATGTCGTTGACGGTGGTCAGCAGGCTGCCGCTGGCCGCCATCACCCGGCTGACATAGCGGCGGCTCTCCGGCGTCAGGTCCGCGGCGTTGGCCAGCAGGGCGCCGAAGCCGAGGATGCTGGTGAGCGGGGTGCGCAGCTCATGGGTCATGTTGGCCATGAACTCGGACTTCACCTTGACCGCCCGTTCGGCCACCGCCGTGGCTTCGCGCAGGCTGTCCTCCAGCTGGCGCCGCTCGGTGATGTCGCGGATGACGTCGCAATAGCCGGCCAGCTCGCCCGTCTGCGGGTCATGGATCGGCGCCAGCAGCGCCTCGACCCAGACCGAGCCACCGGACTTGCGGCGGAAGCGGCACTCCACCCGGGTCGAGCGTCCGGTCTGGCGGGTGGTCTCCAGCGCCGCGGCGGCCAGCGGAATATCCTCGCGCACCAGGAAGCGCGAACTGGCGCGGCCGACCAGCTCCTCCGGCAGGAAGCCGGTCATCTGGGTCACGGCGGGGGAGCAGTAGTCGATCATCCCCGCTGGCGACAGGGAGACGATCACGTCCTGCGCATGATCGGTCAGAAGCCGGTACCGGGCCATCTGCAGCTTCAGCGCTTCGATGCGCTCCACCTCTTCGGTGATGTCGCGCAGGACGCCGCTGACTCCGATCCGCCGGCCGTTGCGGCCGATGTCGGGCGCGCCCATGGATTCCAGGCGCCGCTGGCGGCCGTCCGGCAGGGTGACGGTGGAGTGGTGGGTGAACGGCGTGCCGTCCACCGCCGCGGCCGTCAGCAGACGTTGAATCTCCGAAACGGCGTCGGGCGGGATCAGCTGCGTCTCGGCCAGCTGGCGGACCTCGGACTGCTGCGGCTCGATGCCGTAGATCCGGAACACGCCCTCGGAGATCATCACCTCCCCGGTCTCCAGGTCCAGGCGCCAGCGCCCGGCGCCCGTCATCTGTTCGGCCAGCCGCAGGAGGCGCTCCCGCTCCTCGGCCGCTGCGCGCACCAGATCGAACTCCAGCTCCGTGGCGGCGATCTGGGCGAGGCTGGCCAGCTGTCGCAGCAGCGCCTCCGGCGGCTGCGGCCGGGGTTTGTGATCCAGCACCGCCAGGGCGCCGACCGCGGCGCCGCTCGGAAGGCGGATCGGCGATCCGGCGTAGAACCGGGCGCCCCGCCTGCCCCGGGTGATCGGCAGGCTGGCGAAGCGCGGGTCAAGGCTCAGATCCGGCGCCACCAGGCACGCGCCATCCGGCAGGGTGCGGGTGATGTTGCAGACCGACTCCCGAAGGGGAAGCTCCTTGATCTTCAGGCCGATGCGCGACTTGAACCAGAGCCGGTCCCCATGCAGCAGGGACAGGGCGACCATCGGGGCGTCGAAAAGATGCGCCGCCAGCGATGTCAGCCGATCAAAGCGCGGCTCCGCCGGCGTATCCAGCAGTCGCAGCGCGTTGAGCGCGCGCAATCTTGCGGCTTCGTCGGTCATCGGGCGAGCGGGCACCAAGGAATCTGGATCGCATTGCTGTCAACACAGCATCATTTTCCAGTAATTTTCAGTAAAAATCGCCGGCGAGTCCAAAATAGCCGGTCCGATCGGCGCGCGGCCCAGTGGGCTAGGGGTCCACCCGATGGACGCCGCCCCAGGGGTCCTCCACCCGCCGTCCGCCGTCGGCGTCCGTCGACAGATGGTCGGGCCCCACCGGGGCCTTGCCGCGCCCGCCGGGGATGTCGAACACATAGGTCGGCTGGCATAGGCCCGACAGGTCGCCGCGCAGGGCCCGCATCAGCCCGCGGCCGGTCTCGAAGTCCGTCCGCAGCCAGCCCGTGCCCGGCGCCTTGTCCGGATGGTGCAGGTAATAGGGCTTGATCCGCGCTTCGACGAAGCTGCGCATCAGGGCGCCCATCACCTCGGGCGTGTCGTTGACGCCCTTCAGCAGGACGGTCTGGCTGAGCATGGGCAGGCCGGCCTCGACGATCCGGGCGCAGGCGGCCCGGGCGTCGGCGGTCATTTCCCGGGGGTGGTTGGCGTGCAGCGAGACATAGACGGCCTTGTCCGCACAGCGCAGGGCGGCCACCAGCTCCCCCGTGACCCGCTCCGGCGCCACCACGGGGATGCGGGTGTGATAGCGCACGATCCGCACATGGGGGATGGCGGCCAGCCGGGCGGACAGGTCGCCGAGCCGGCGCGGCGACAGGACCAGCGGGTCGCCGCCGGTGACGATCACCTCCCACACCGCCGGATGGTCGGCGATATAGCCGAGGGCGGCGTCGAGGGTGTCGCCCGACAGGTCTCCGTCCCCCTCCGGCCCCACCATCTCCCGGCGGAAGCAGAAGCGGCAATAGACCGCGCAGGTGTGGGTGATCTTCAGCAGGACCCGGTCGGGATAGCGGTGGACGATCCCGCGGACCGGGCTGAAGGCGTGGTCCCCCACCGGGTCCGCCGCCTCGTCCGGCAGGGTGACCAGCTCCCGCGGGTCCGGCAGGAACTGGGCGGCGATGGGGTCGGCGGGGTCGGCCGGGTCGATCAGCCCGGCCATGGCCGGGGTGACGGCCACGGCGTAGCGTTCGGCCACCGCCTCCAGCGGGGCGACGGCGTCGGCGGGAACCAGTCCGGCCGTCGCCAGGTCCGCGGGCGAACGCAGGGTCTGCGGGCGGGGGGAGACCGGCCGGTTCATTGCGGGACCGGCGACCACAGGACGTCCTCCACATGGGTTCCGCCGGTGGCCAGCAGCGCCAGCCGGTCCAGGCCCAGCGCCGCCCCCGCCGCCGGCGGCATGTGGGCCAGCGCCGCCAGCAGGTCCTCGTCCAGGGGATAGCGCTCCCCGTGGACCCGGGCCTTCTCGTCCATCTCCAGCTCGAACCGCCCGCGCTGCTCCGCCGGATCGGTCAGCTCGCCGAAGGCGTTGGCCAGCTCCACCCCGCAGGCATAGAGCTCGAACCGCTCGGCGACCCGGGGGTCATGCTCGGTGCGGCGGGCCAGCGCCGCCTCCGCCGTGGGGTATTCGTAGAGGATCGTGGCGCGGCCGACGCCCAGCCGGGGCTCCACCCGCGCCACGATCAGCTTGGAGAAGATGTCCGCCCAGGTGTCGTCGTCCGCCACCCGCTCGCCCACCCGGCGGGCCTCTCCCGCCAGGGTGTCGCGGTCGGTCTCCCCCGAGGCGGTGATCGTGCGCATCAGATCGACGCCGGCGTGGCGGTCGAAGGCTTCCGCCACCGTCAGACGCTCCGGCGCAACGAAGGGATCGGCCTCGACGCCTCGCCAGTGGAACCGGCGGGTCCCGGCGGTCTCCGCGGCCAGGGCCACCAGATCGGCGCAGTCCTGCATCAGCTGCTCATAGGGCGCCCGGGCGCGATACCATTCCAGCATGGTGAACTCCGGATGGTGCAGGGGGCCGCGCTCCCGGTTGCGCCAGACCTTGCCGAGACTGAAAAGGGCGGTCTCCCCCGCGGCCAGCAGCTTCTTGCAGGCGAACTCCGGCGAGGTGTGCAGATAGAGCGTGCGCGCCGCCCCGTCCGCGCCCAGCGCCTCGGTGGCGAAGGCGTGCAGGTGGGCCTCGTTGCCCGGCGAGACCTGCAGGCCAGCGGTCTCCACCTCGACGAAGTCGCGGCGGCTGAACCAGTCGCGCACGGCGCGGGTGATGGCGTTGCGCGCCAGCAGCCGCGGCCGGCGGTCCGCATGGCGCGCCGGGTCCCACAGCGGCGTCTCTGTGAGGCGGTCGGGGGTCACGGGAATCCCCGGTCGGCGGCGGCGGTCATCAAATACCCTCTAGCGCTCTGCGCACGGATCGCTATACGAGCGCGCAACGCGAAATCCTAGCGGATCGAAGCCACACGCGCGCCAGACGGCCGGAATCCCTCCGGCGCGCGCGCCGGGAACACGGACGGAATTGAAGTGAAAGTCATCGCCAGCTCGCTGCGCAAGGGCAATGTGGTCGACATCGACGGCAAGCTCTATGTCGTGCTGAACGCCGAGAACATCCACCCCGGCAAGGGCACGCCGGTCACCCAGCTGAACATGCGCCGCATCTCCGACGGGGTGAAGATCTCCGAGCGCTACCGCACCACCGAGCAGGTGGAGCGCGCCATTGTCGACGATCGTCCGCACACCTTCCTGTACCAGGACGGGGACGGCTTCCACTTCATGAATCCGGAAAGCTTCGACCAGCTGACCGCCACGCCGGAAGTGATCGGCGACAGCGCTCCCTATCTGCAGGACGGCATGACCGTGATGCTGTCCACGCACAACGACGTGCCCATCGCCATCGACCTGCCCCGCACCGCCACTCTGGAAGTGGTGGACACCGAACCGTCGGTGAAGGGCCAGACCGCGTCCTCGTCCTACAAGCCGGCCATGCTCTCCAACGGCGTGCGCACCATGGTGCCGCCCTATATCGCGCCCGGCACCCGGATCGTCGTGCTGACCGAGGACGGGTCCTATCTGGAACGGGCGAAGGACTAGGGATCGTCCGGAACGAGGTTCCCGCCTCAAGGGCGGGAATGACTTGATTTCATATATTTATCTTGGCTGTCATTCCCGGGCGAAGACCCGGGAGCCTCCCGCCGATTGAAGTTCACCGCCCACAGGCGGATAGTGCGGCCCAGCGCCCCTCGCGCGTGAGGCCGACCCATGAACACGCCGCTCATCCCCCGCCGGGCGCCCCCCGAGGCCGCAGCCGCCGTCCTGTCCGCCCTGCAGTCCGCCTTCGGCGACCGGATCAGCGCCAACGGCGCCCTGCGGGAGCAGCACGGCCGGGGCGAGGGCCTGCGGGACCTCGCCATCCCCGATCTGGTGGCCTTTCCCCTGACCACGGACGAGGTCGCCCGCGCCGTGCGCGCCTGCGCGGCCCAGCGCCTGCCCGTCATCCCCTTCGGCGCCGGCACATCGCTGGAGGGCCATGTGAGCGCCCCCTTCGGCGGCCTGACGCTCGACCTGTCGCGGATGGACCGGATCCTGCAGGTGAACGCCGACGATCTGGACTGCCGGGTGGAGGCCGGCGTCACGCGGATGCAGCTGAACCGCCATCTGCGGGACATGGGGCTGTTCTTCCCCGTCGACCCCGGCGCGGACGCGACCCTGGGCGGCATGGTCTCCACCCGGGCGTCGGGCACCAACACCGTGCGCTACGGCGCCATGCGGGAGGTGACCCTGGGCCTCACCGTGGTGACGCCGCAGGGGGAGGTGATCACCACCGGCGGCCGGGCGCGCAAGTCCTCCGCCGGCTATGACCTGACCCGGCTCTATTGCGGGGCGGAGGGGACGCTGGGCGTCATCACCGAGGTGCAGCTGCGCCTGTTCGGGACACCCGAGACCATCTCCGCCGCCACCTGCCAGTTCGAGACCCTGTCCGGCGCCGTCAATACCGTGATCGCCGCCCTGCAGTGCGGCATCCCCATGGCGAGGATCGAGTTCGCCGACGCCGCCACCCTGGACAGCTTCATCCGCGTCTCGAAGCTCCCGGGGCTCGACCCCCTGCCGACCCTGTTCCTGGAATTCCATGGCGGGCCGCAGGCGGTGGCCGAGCAGATCGCCCAGCTGCGCGCCATCGCCGACGAACACGGCGGCCGCGCCTTCGCCTTCGCCGAGCGGGAGGAGGACCGCAACCGCCTGTGGAAGGCCCGGCACGAGGCCTACTACGCCGGCATGATCCTGAACCCGGGGATGGAGGCCATGGTCACCGACGCCTGCGTGCCGATCTCGGCCCTGGCCGCCGCCATCGCCGACTGCGACGGCCTGGCGCGGGCGGCGGGGCTGCAGGCGCCCATCGTCGGACATGTGGGGGACGGCAATTTCCACATGCTGATCCTGTTCGACCCGAAGGACCCGGCAAGCCGGGACAAGGCCGAGGCCCTGGCCCAGGCGGTCAGCGCCGTGTCCCAGTCCCACGGGGGCACCTGCACGGGGGAGCACGGGGTGGGGCTGCACAAGCTCGACGCCCTGGTCCGGGAGCATGGCCCGGCCATCCCGGTGATGCGGGCCATCAAGGACGCGCTGGATCCGCTGGGGTTGATGAACCCGGGCAAGACCGTGCCGGGGTGAGGGGGCTTGTTTGAGCGAGGTTCCCGGGTCTTCGCCCGGGAATGACGGAATTCAAAATATCATTGTGTTTATCCCTTGTTTCTTTTTGATTTTTAGGTCATATTTTCTGTATTTTATCACGTTTTTTCCTTTTTTTGCTCCTTCATTTAAAGATTGTAGTTTAAAGCCTATTTACATATCTTATGTACAGGTATGTT
>CAINOV010000213.1 GCA_903851655.1 uncultured Caulobacterales bacterium | reverse complement strand
TGAAGCGGGTCTCGGTGGTCTTCGCCACCTCCACCGTCGCCAGCCACGCGTCGTTCTGCTTCGACAGGGCGCGAACCTCGGCCCCCTTGCCGGTGCGGTCGAGGGCGTAGACCTCCGTCGGGGCGTCCGGCCGGCTCAGCAGAACGGCCGTATGGCCCTTGCCGCCGGTGCTGAACTCCCGGAACACCCGCCGCCCGCCGATGACCGGGGTGACCTTGCCGCCCGCGGCGGGGATGGAGGCGATGATCTCCGCCCGGTCATCCTCCACCGTGAAGCTGAGGGTCTTGCCGTCCGCGCTCCAGGCGGGATGGCTGACATTGCGGTCGAGGGTCGCGGTCAGGATCCGCGGCGCGCCGCCGGCGGCGGAGACCACGGCCAGCTTGCGCACGCCGTAGGAGAACAGCTCCACCGGCCCGCCCTGCAGATAGGCGATCTCCTTCCCGTCGGGGCTCCAGGCCGGATAGCTTCCCCAGTCGGGGCTCACGTCCTCGCCGGGATAGGTGGTCATCGCCTTCGGCTCCGTCGCGGCCGGGCCAACGGGAACGGTGTAGAGGTTGTGGTCATAAGTCCGGTCCGGATCCGGTCCCCGGTTCGAGGCGAAGGCGACGGTTTTGCCATCGGGCGAGAAGGACGGCAGCGCCTCGTCGAAATCGCCGGTGGTCAGCCGCGTCGCCTTGCCCGCGGCGATGTCGTAGAGCCACAGGCGGCTGCGGTCCGTGCGCAGGAAGCCCTCGGTGTCCTCCATGAACTTGAAGCGGCTGATGACGATGGGCTTGGGCTTCTTCTCACCCTTCTCGCCCTTGTCGTCCTCCGCCGCGTCCGGGTCCGGATCGTGCACGATCAGCGCGAGGAAGCGGGAGTCCGGCGACCAGACCACGTCCTCCACCGAGCCCTTCAGACCGGGCAGCTGCATCGCCTCCCCGCCGCCCCGGGGCAGGATCCACACCCGGTCCTCCTCATGCGCGTCCCCGCGGGACGAGATGAAGGCCAGGCTCTTGCCGTCCGGGCTCCAGCGGGGAGTGCTTTCGCTTTCCTTGGGGCGACCGGTCAGCTGCACGGACGCAGACCCGTCCCAGCGGGACATCCAGACATGGCTGACGCTCTTGTCCGCCTCGGTGTCGATGCTGCGGACCACATAGGCCACCCAGTCGCCGCTGGGATCCACGGCGGGCGAGGACACCCCCTTGATGCGGGCGATGTCGTCCGACGTGATCGGATGCGCCGCCGCCGCCGCGCCGCCTGCGGATGAGAGCGACAGAACGGATAACAGGGCCCCGACAGAGGCCCCGACAAGACGTGAACGCATGATTTCCCCCGACGTTTGCGACAATTCATTTCGCGGGTCGATTGAAAGGGTTCGCCCTGCGGGACGCAAGCCAGATGTCGCCGGAACTCCACTTTTGACTGACAATGCCGTCGGGCTCGGGCTAACCTCGCCGCCGGCGTTGGTCGCCGCCTGTCAGATCAGTCCATGGAATCCGCAATGTCTCCCATCAAGCTCTCCCTGGCCGCGCGCGTCGCCGGCGTCGCCCTCGCCGTCCTGGCCCCCGCCCTCGCCGCCCGGGCGGATACGGTGGCGGTCAGCGCCGACCGGATGCTGGACGTGATCGGCGGGGTCGAGGTGGACAAGCCGCTGGTGCTGATCGTGGACGGCCGCATCGCCCGGGTGGGCAAGCAGGGCGACCTGGCCATCCCCGCCGGCGCGCGCACCGTGGTCCTGCCGCCGGGCATGACCCTGCTGCCGGGGCTGATCGACATGCACGTGCACCTGACCAGCGATCCACGGATCAGCGGCTATCGCCACCTGGAGTATACGGACAGCTTCTGGCAGGTGGTGGGCGTGGCCAACGCCCGGCGCACGGTGGAGGCGGGCTTCACCACGGTGCGGAACGTGGGCTCGGGCAATTTCGATGATGTGGGCCTGAAGCAGGGCATCGAAGCGGGCTATATCCCCGGTCCGCGGATCGTGCCGGCGACCTACGCCCTGGGCGCGACGGGCGGACATTGCGACGGCGGCGGACTGCCCCCCTCCATGGACCGGGACGCGCCGAACGTGTCGGACACGCCGGACGGCTACCGCCATCTGGTGCGCAAGATGCGCAAGTACGGCGCGGAGGTGATCAAGATCTGCGCCACTGGCGGGGTGCTGTCCAAGACCGACTCCGTCGGCGCCCAGCAGATGACCTTCGCCGAGATGCAGGCCGTGGCCGACGAGGCGCACATGCTGGGCCTGCGGGTCGCCGCCCACGCCCACGGCACCGAAGGGATCAACACCGCGCTGCGGGCCGGGATCGACACCATCGAGCACGCCAGCCTGGCGGACGAGGAGAGCTTCCGCCTCGCCAAGGCCAGGGGCGCCTGGTTCTCCATGGACATCTATGACGACGACTACATCCTGGCGGAAGGCGCGAAGAACGGGGTCTATCCGGAAAGCCTCGAAAAGGAGCGGATGGTCGGGCTGAAGCAGCGCCAGACCTTCCGCGCCGCGGTCAAGGCCGGGGTGAAGATGATCTTCGGCACCGACGGCGGGGTCTATCCCAATGGCGACAACGCCAAGCAGTTCGCCAAGATGGTCGAATGGGGCATGACGCCCCTCCAGGCGATCCGCGCCGCCACCTCGGAAGCCGCCGAGGCCCTGGGCCGGCCCAAGGACGTGGGCGCCATCGAGGCCGGCCGCTACGGCGACCTGATCGCCGTCGCCGGCGACCCGCTGGGCGACGTCAGCCGGCTGGAGCACGTGGCCTTCGTCATGAAGGGCGGCCAGGTGGTCAAGGCGGCCCCATAATGGGCAAAACCCTGTCGCGCGCGCGAGCGTCGGGGGCGCGACGTTAGGAGATTGTCAGGACTTTGCGGCGGACTCTGCCGCCCGGGGGACGAAGGCAACCGTCAGTGGTGACTGGGGGAAGTGGCTATGTCGTCTTGGCGTCCCGTCAGCCTGTGCGTCACGGTGCTCGCCCTGTGTCTGGCGAGCCTTGCGCAGGCCGTCGCCGCAGAGCCCCGGTTTGTCCCTCGCGGGGCCGAAGTCCTCGACACCACCACGGGCCTGACCTGGGCCCGGTGCGGCGTCGGCCAGCACTGGCGCGCCGGCGCAGGCTGCGTGGGGGCCGCAGAGAAGATGAGCTTCGCCGAGGCCCAGATCCAGGCCAATCTCAACTGGCGCCTGCCCACGGCTGACGAACTGACCACCCTTCGCACGGCCACGGGACACACCCGCGCCAATGGCGCCGTGCACTACATGGACGAGGAGGCGTTTCCCCCGTCGGCGGAGGAGAGCTCCTACTGGTCCAGTTCCGGCGTCACCCCCATCGACGGCGTCGCCGTGACCTTCTTCGACGAGCATCCCGCCTTCGTCACCAACCGCCTCGAGCTCTACGCCGTGCGGCTGGTCCGGCGAAAGGCGCCCTGATCCGTGGCGCCGGCCGGCGAATCACACCGGATCGTCGATGGAGCGCGCCAGGGGGGTGAAGGTCTCCGGGCCGTGCTCGGTCATCCGCCAGCAATCCTCCAGCCGGATCCCGAAGACGCCAGGGATGTAGAGCCCGGGCTCGTCGGAAAAGCACATGCCGGGCGCCAGCGGAGTTTCGTCCCCGTGCACCAGATAGGGGGACTCATGGCCGTCCAGTCCGATCCCGTGCCCGGTCCGGTGGGGCAGGCCCGGCAGGCGATAGCCGGGGCCCCATCCCGACTTTTCGTAGAAGGCGCGGACGGCGTCGTCGATGCGACCCACCGGCTCGCCCAGCTTCGCCGCCGCCAGGGCCACGTCCTGCCCCTTGCGCACGGTGTCCCAGACCTGCCGCTGGCGAGCCGTCGGCGTCCCGTGGATGAAGGTCCGCGAGATGTCCGAGACATAGCCCTGGACCCGGCAGCCGCAGTCGATCAGCACCACCGACCCCTCCGCCACCGTCTGCGGCTGGATCGACCCATGAGGATAGGCGCTGGCCTCGTTCAGAAGCACCAGGGCGCCGTCGGACTGGCCGCCCAGGGCCCCGGTGAACCGGTCGATGAGGGCGGCGATGTCGTGCTGCGTCATGCCGGTGCGCACCTCGGCCCGGGTCCGGCGGATAGCCTCCAGCGTCACCCGGTTGGCGAGGCTGAGCAGGGCCAGCTCCGCCGGCGACTTGATCAGCCGGCAGGCGCGGACAATGGGGTCTCCGGCGACCACCGCATGGCCGGACGCCCGCGCCAGTCCATCGACGATGAAGTACCGGGTGGTGGCCTCCACCGCCACCGGCCCCTGGACGCCCCGGTCGGTCAGGCCCTGGGCCAGGCGCTGGAACGGGCTCTCGTGCTCGTTCCAGACCCGCACCTCCGCCGGGACGGACAGGGTCTCGCGCACCGACGGCTCCTCGAAGGCCGGCGTGACGATCAGCACCTCGCCCCGAGCGGGGATCAGGGCGGCGGTGGTCCGCTCGGAGCGCCACCAGCGCACGCCGGTGAAGTAGTCCAGGGTCGTCCCCGCCTCGACCAGCAGGGCGCCGACACCCTGCGCCTGCATCATCTGCTGGGCCTTTTCGATCCGCACCCGGCGTTCGTCGCCGGAGATCGGGGCAGCCCCGCGCACGGCCGAAGCCAGTCCGTCGGCGGACCCGTCCGGGGCGCCGGCGGCGGCCGCGGCGGTTGCGGCGAGGGTTGGGGCGAGGGCCAGCCCGGCCCCAGCCCGCAGAAGCGCGCGGCGGGAGGGGTCCGTGGCGGGGAACGGGGCTGATGTCATCTCGTGATCCTGAACACTGGGGCAGGTCCAGACTGCACCGTCGCGCCGCCGCCGTCACCCCGTCGTCGCACGGCCGAGGACCGGCGCGGAAATCTCGCGGCCCCACGCGATCGGCATGCGCGGGGCCTTTTCAAACCGTCCGTCGCCGGACACAGTGCCCGCCGATCGCCCCCCGGCGAAACGCCAAGACGCGCACCCGGCGCGCGCAACCGGACGGAGACCCTCGGATGAACGGACCCATGGACCACGCCCACGCAGCCGACCCGAAGCTGGCCGGCGTCGCCGCCGGGCTCGCCCCCTTCGTGGAGCGCGGCGACCTGTCGGGCGTGGTGACGCTGACCTGGCAAAAGGGGCGGATCCGCTCGGTGAACGTGCTGGGCGCCCGGGACCTCGAGGCCGGGGCGCCGATGCAGCGGGACACCCTGTTCCGCATCGCCTCGATGACCAAGCCGGTGACCACTGTCGCGGCCATGATGCTGGTGGAGGCGGGCGTGATGCGTCTGGACGATCCGATCACCCGCTGGGCGCCGGAATTCGCCCACATGAAGGTGCTGCGCGACCCGACCGGCCCGCTGGATCAGACCGAGCCTGCCAAGCGCGCAATCACCATCGAAGACCTGATGACCCACCGGGCGGGCCTGGCCTACGCCTTCTCCAGCCGCGGCCCCATTGCCGACGCTCACGAACTGGCGCTGGGCTCCCTGATCGACAACCCGATGACGCCGGATGAATGGATGGCCGCCATCGCCAGCCTTCCTCTCACCTACCCGCCGGGAGAGCGCATGCACTACAGCCACGCCACCGAGGTGCTGGGCTATGTCGCCATGCGCGCCGCCGGCGCCGCGACTCTCGAGGCGCTGCTGCGGGAGAAGATCTTCGCCCCCCTCGGGATGCACGACACCAGCTTCTGGGTCCCGCCGGAGAAGCAGGACCGCGTCGCGGCGCTCTATGGTTTCCACGAACCCACCGGCGCCCTGCGCCGGGCGCCGATGCCGACCCATCCCACGCCGCCCTCGCACATGGCCGGCGGCGGCGGGCTCTATTCCACGGTGGACGACTACCTGCCCTTCGCCCGGATGCTGCTGAACGGCGGCGAGGTCGACGGCGTGCGGCTGCTGAAGCCGGAGACGGTGGCGGACATGCGCACCAACCGCCTGACCGACCTGCAGCGCCAGGACCTGTTCCTGGGCATGCCCATGTGGGCGGGGATGGGCTTTGGGCTGGGGCTCTCCATCGTCGACAAGCCGGAGAACAACATGTTCGGCGCCGGGCCCGCCGGCTGCTTCGGCTGGCCGGGCGCCTTCGGCACCTGGTGGCAGGGGGACCCCGCCAACGACCTCGTGATGATCTACATGGTCCAGCACTCGATCCCGCTGACCCCCGACGCAGGGGCGATGATCGCCGGCGGCCGCGGCATGGCCGGACGCCTGGCCCTGCCGGTATTCCAGCGCATGACCTACGACGCGCTGGGGGCCTGACCCCATGCGGAGGCGGAGAGCACGCGCATGTCCCTGAAGACCGCCCTGTTCTCCGCCGTCGCCGCGCACTGGACCGGCGACGCGGCCCTGCGCCAGCGCCGGGCCGACGCCGAGCGGGCGCGGCGGCGGGCCGGGGCGCCGCATCTGGTGGAGTATTTCCATCAGGTGGACGACCCCTACTCCCACCTGGCCGCGCAGGCGCTGCGGCTGATGACGGACCGCTACGCCGTGGAGCTGAAGCCCTGGGTGGTTGGCGCGCCCGAGGACTGGGCCGCGCCGGAACGGGCCCTGCTGCTGGACCATGCGCGAGGGGATGCGGCGCGGCTGGCGGCGGCCGCCGACCTGCGCTTCATCGATCCGGGCGCGCAGCCGGATCCCGCCCTGATCGCCGCCGCCACCGGACATCTGGTCCGGACGAAGGACCCGATCCTGTTCCTCGACCGCGCCATCACCCTGGGCGACGCCCTGTGGCGAGGCTCGGCGATCCGCGACGTCGACCCCCGCGACGCCGGGGCGGCGGACCCGGCGGCGCAGGTCGCGGAGGGCGATGCGCGGCGCAAGGCGCTGGGCCATTTCATGAGCGGCATGATCCACTATGGCGGCGAGTGGTACTGGGGCGTCGACCGCCTGCATTATCTGGAGGCCCGCCTGGCGGAGCTCGGCGTGCGCCGGATCGGCGCGCCGGAAACGCCGGTCTACCTCCCGCCAGCAACCCCGCGCGGCGCGGCGGCGGCGCCCCGCCCCGGGCTGGAGCTGCACTACTACCTGTCCTTCCGCAGCCCCTATACCTACATCGCCGCCGCCCGCGCCGCCGCCCTGGCCAGAGCCTATGGCGCCGAGCTGAAGCTGCGGTTCGTGCTGCCGATGGTGATGCGTGGACTGCCCGTGCCGCAGATGAAGAGCCGGTACTTCACCCTCGACACGGCCCGGGAGGCGCGGCGCGTCGGCGCGCCCTTCGGTCGCATCGCCGATCCCGTCGGCGCGCCGGTGGAGCGGGGCTATTCCCTGCTGCCCTGGGCGATCCGTCAGGGCCGGGGCTTCGAGTACTGCCTGTCGTTCATGAAGGGTGTCTGGTCCGAGGGGATCGACGCCGGCCAGGATGCGGGCCTCCGACGGATCGTCCAGCGCGCCGGCCTGTCCTGGTCGGACGCCCGCCCCCTGATCGGCAATGACGACTGGCGGGCGGAGGCCGAGGCCAATCGCCAGGAGATGATGCAGCTGGGCCTGTGGGGCGTTCCCTGTTTCCGGGTCGACGACGTCAGCGTGTGGGGCCAGGACCGCATGTGGGTGATCGAGGACGCCCTGATCGCCCGGACCCGGGATTGAGACATCCAAGGATTGAAGAGGACCAAGGATTGACGACGGCCTGCGCGCCCGGCAATCGGTGAGGCGCACGCGCCGCCCTCCCGGCGTCCAAGGATCCCGCCGATGACCCAGTCCCTCTTCGCCCCGCTCAGCTTCCGGCACGGCCCGGCCATGAAGAACCGCTTCATGCTGGCCCCCCTCACCAATCTGCAGAGCCACGCGGACGGAACCCTGTCGGACGACGAGTTCCGCTGGCTGACCTACCGGGCGGAGGGCGGCTTTGGCCTGACCATGACCTGCGCCGCCCATGTCCAGGCGGTGGGCCAGGGCTTTCCCGGCCAACTCGGGGTCTTTTCCGACGCGCATCTGCCGGGCCTCACCCGCCTGGCGACGGCGATCCGCGCGGCGGGCGGCCTGTCCTCGGTCCAGCTGCATCACGCCGGGATGCGCTCGCCCCGCGACATTGTCGGCCAGCCGGTGGCGCCGTCGGACGACGCGGAGACCGGCGCCCGGGCCCTGTCGACGGGCGAGGTGGAGCAGCTGATCGAGGACTTCATCGCCGCCGCGGTGCGGGCGGAACAGGCGGGTTTTGACGGGGTCGAGATCCATGGCGCGCACGGCTACATCCTGGCCCAGTTCCTCTCGCCCGAGACCAATCGCCGCACGGACCGGTTCGGCGGCGACCTGGCCGGCCGCGCCGCGCCGATCCTCGAGATCATCCAGGGCGTCCGGGCCCGCTGCCGGCCGGACTTCCAGCTGGGCCTGCGCCTCTCGCCGGAGCGGTTCGGGCTGGTCCTGCCGGAGATGATCGAGGTCAGCCGCCGCATCCTGGCGGCGCAGGAGATCGACTTCCTCGACATGTCCCTGTGGGATGTGGACAAGGCGCCGAATGATCCGGCCTTCGCCGGCCGCACCCTGATGTCGTGCTTCACCGGGCTGGACCGGGGCGATGTCCGGTTGGGCGTGGCCGGAAAGATCAACAGCGGCCCCACCGCGGCGCGGATGCTGGCGGAGGGCGCGGACTTCGTCCTGCTCGGACGCGCGGCCATCCTGCACCACGACTTCCCCGAACGGGTGCGCGCCGATCCGGACTTCACCCAGGCGACACTGCCCGTCAGTCGCGCCCATCTCGAGCAAGAACGTCTGGGACCGAAGTTCGTAGACTACATGAGCACCTGGAAGGGATTCGTCGAAGAACCTGCGAAGTCCCGCGAAATCAGCTAGCCGCGCACCGGATTTCACCTCAGGCTGTCGATGTTCTGACTGGATACCCAGCCTGGTCAGGAAACATCAACCAGTGTTCGCCATTGTCTCGGCGAACGGGGGGGAACGTGCCGGCGACGAATGATCCGATCCTGCGCGTCATAGACTGGCGCGTGAAGGGGCTGAAGACCCGGACAGTCCAGAGCGGGCTGGTGGTCTGTCTGGCCTATGCCGCCACCCGTTCCGACCTCGTCTTCATCTGGCTGGCCGTCAATCTGGTGGTGTCCGTGGCGGACGCCCGGATGTTCCGGAGACTGCGGGACCGCCCCAACGACGACGCCCGTCGCTGGCAGGCCCTGTCCACCCTGTGTCTGTCCTCCCTGTCCTTCGCCGTGATCGGCCCCCTGCTCTATCTGAACCCGTCCGTCGTCACCGAGATCGGGGCGGCGATGCTGATGTGCGCCGTCAGCCTGAACAACACGGTGATGACCCGGGGGTGGCGCGCGGCGACCTATGTCGTGGTCGGCTCCGTGACCACCGTGATGGTGGTCGGCGCGCCGATCGCCCTGCTGGTCCGCCATGTCCGACTGGGCCCCGCCGACGTGCTGGTGCTGATCAGCGCCACCCTGAGCTACCTGGCGTTCATCGCCCTCCTGATCGCCACCCTGCAGCGGGAAAGCGACGCCGTCGGCCGGGCCCAGGCGCGGTGGCGCAGCCTGTTCGACCAGAACCCCCTGCCGCAGCTCTGCATCGACGCGTCGGACCTGTTCGAAGGGCTGAAACTGGTCCCCGGCGGCGGCGCCGAGGACTATCTGGCCGCCTTTCGCAGGCAAGTCGCCGACATGCCGGCCCTGGCGAGGGCCGTCCGTGTCACCGAAGCGAACCGCGCCGCCCTTCGCCTGCTGGGCTCGCCCGATGTGGCGTCCATCCGGCTCGACGCGCATTTCGACGAGGGGTTCATCGCCGGCCTCATCGAAAGCCGCGGCCGCCCCCGGACGGAGGACGGCTTCGAGCCCTTCGAATGCGCGCTGATCCGGATCGACGGCGCGCAGCGGGCGGTGAAGGTCCACATGCACACCGTCGAGCTCGCAAGCCGGGCCTGGGACACGGTGGTCATGACCCTGGAGGACATCAGCGAGCTCCAGCGGGCCGCGGCGATCCAGCAGCAGGCGCTGGAGGCCGCCGAACAGGCCAATCGCGCCAAGAGCGACTTCCTGGCCACCATGAGCCACGAGATCCGGACCCCCCTGAACGGCGTGCTGGGCATGGTGCAGGCGCTGGAGCGCGGCGCCCTGACCGAGGACCAGCGGCGGCAGCTGGCGGTGATCGGCCGGTCCGGCTCGGCCCTGCTGGTGATCCTGAACGACATCCTGGACCTGTCCAAGATCGAGGCGGGGATGCTGGAACTGGCCCCCGCGCCCTTCGACCTCGGGCAGCTGGTGGCCGACGTGGTCGACACCTTCGCCGAGATCGCCGAGGCCAAGGGGCTCAGCCTGAGCCAGACCCTCGCCCCCGGGGCTGCGGGAACCTATCTGGGCGACGCCGTGCGGGTGCGACAGATCCTGTCGAACCTCGTGGCCAACGCCATCAAGTTCACGGCCACGGGCGGCGTCCAGGTCAGCGCCGCGCGGATCGACGGACGGCTGCGGCTGACGGTCTCGGACACGGGCATCGGCCTGCCCAGCGAACGGATCGAACAGCTGTTCGACAAGTTCACCCAGCTGGACTCCACCACCACCCGCAAATATGGCGGAACGGGGCTGGGTCTGGCCATCTGCCGGGAGCTGGCGACGGCCCTCGGCGGGGAGATCCGCGGCTATGGCGCGCCCGGCGACGGCAGCCGCTTCGAGTTCGAGGCGCCGCTGCCCCAGGTGGCGATCTCGCCGCCGGCGCCGCAGAGCGCGACCCTCGCGTCCGGCCCGACCGCCCTCCGGATCCTGGCGGCCGAGGACAATCTGATGAACCAGACCGTGCTGCGGACCCTGCTGCAGCAGGCGGGACTGGAGATCGAGCTGGTCGGCGACGGCGCCCAGGCCGTGGCCGCCTGGGAGGCCTCGACCTGGGACGTGATCCTGATGGACGTGCAGATGCCGGTGATGGACGGCCCCGCCGCCGCCCGGGAGATCCGCCGGCGGGAGCGGGCCACCGGGCGGGCGCCCACGCCGATCGTGGCGGTGACCGCCAACGCCATGGCGCACCAGATCGAGGCCTATCGCGCCAGCGGCATGTCCGAGATCGTCACCAAGCCGATCGAGGTCGGCGCCCTGCTCGCCGCCCTGCGGGCGGTGCTGGACGATCCGTCGACCGAGGCGCTGGCCGCCGGCTGACCTCCACCCCGCCGGCGTCAGAACAATGCTGGCGCGACGCCGGATTCCCCGCTACTTCCTGAGCAACACTGGCTTCCGGCCGCCGCGAGGCCCGGCCCCGCGCCCGCCTGTCGGCGCGCGCCCCGGGCCGCCCGGCGACGCAATGAGAGACAGAGAGCAGAGAAAGAGAGAGGACCCCAGACCATGAACCAGCACACCCCCCGTCCCGGCTCGTCCTTCGGCCTGAACCCGACGGACGAACTGAACGACCTGCGCATGTCCGTCGAGGCCATGCCCCTGCTCGAGCATGTGAAGCGCTTCATCAAGGACACGGTGAACCCCAT
>CAINOV010000212.1 GCA_903851655.1 uncultured Caulobacterales bacterium | reverse complement strand
CTCATCCGGACGGAGGTTCCCGCCTCAAGGGCGGGAATGACGACGGTTAAAAATACAAAATGGGTTGTCATTCCCGGGCGAAGACCCGGGAACCTCGATCAGGCCGCCCTCTTGGCGCCGACGCCAACACTCTCCACCTGTGTGATCGAGAGTGACACGAAAGGACGCCCCATGGACGGCATCACGGATGTGGAAGAAGACGGCAACGTCTCCGGCCAGGTGCCGCCCCGCAGCGGGCGCGGCGACCACCCCGCCCGGCCCACCCAGACGGAGGCGGAAGAGGCCGTGCGCACGCTGATCCGCTGGGCGGGCGACGACATCCACCGGGAAGGCCTGCTCGACACCCCCGCCCGGGTGGCGCGCTCGTACGTGGAGCTGTTCGCCGGCTACGAGACCGACCCCCGGGCCTATCTGGAGCGCACCTTCGAGGAGGTGGGCGGCTATGACCAGCTGATCGTGCTGAAGGACATCCGCTTCGTCAGCTTCTGCGAGCACCACATGCTGCCGGTGATCGGCAAGGCCCATGTGGGCTATCTGCCCAATGGCCGGGTGGTGGGGATCTCCAAGCTGGCCCGGGTGGTGAACGGCTTCGCCCGGCGCCTGCAGATCCAGGAAAAGCTGACCGCCGAGATCGCCAACGCCATCCAGGAAGTGCTCCAGCCCCACGGGGTCGGCGTGGTGATCGAGGCGGAGCACAGCTGCATGACCCTGCGCGGCGTCAACACCGTGGGCTCGTCCCTCACCACCTCGTCCCTGCTGGGGGAGGTGCGCGACGACATGCGCACGCGGATGGAGTTCATGCGGCTGTCCGGAAGCTGAGGGCCTAGAGCACCTCCCGCCGCAGGACGCCCGGCGGCGGCCGCCGGTCCCCGGGCCCGGTCCACTGCACGGTCAGATAGGTCCGCCGGGCCAGAGCCAGCAGGCGTCCGGGCGGGCCCGGCAGGGCCAGCGCCGTCCCCGGCGCGCCGGCCGCGTCCGGTTCCGCCGTCACCGCGGGAACCACGGCGATGAAGGTCGCCGGCGTGACCGCGACACAGGGAACCCCCGGCGGCCGCCAGATCACCAGCGCCCGGGAGGGGGACGTGTCGCCTTCAAGGGTCTGTGGCATGGGGACGGGTCCGGCGAGGAAGCAACCCAGACAGACTGTCATGACACACTGAATACGACTTTAACGCGTTTTCTACAAATACTCACACAACGGTAAGTCTATTTGACGCGTCAGACCACCACCCGGCGCAGCAGGCCGCTGGGGGGGCGGCGATCGTCCGGGCCGGTCCACTGGGTGGTGAGATAGGCGGCGCGGGCGGTCCGCAGGGTCGCCTCGCCCCCCTTCAGGCCGCGCCGGGGATGGGCCTGGCCGGCCATGTGCGCCTCGAAGGCCGCGCCGGCGCCCGCCGCGGGCCGGCGGCGGCTGTCCGGCTCGCCGAAGGGCCCCGCCGTCTCCCGCCGCGCGTCGTCGCAGGCGCCCCGGGCCCGGGGGGCCGAGACGGTGACGGGCAGGTAGCGGTCGTGCGCATGCGTCATTTCGAGACGTCCCGAGGCAAATGCCCCCCGGTCCCAGCAAGTTCGCTGCCGCACAGGGTTACCCGCGCCTTAACCCTGACGCCCCAGGCCACTCGCCCGAGGCATGTCGCCTTTGCCTATCGCGGGCCGCTCTGCTAAAGGCTGCACATGACCGGTTCCCGCCCCACCTTGCGAATTATACGCCCGGCGTGACGCCGTCGGGCCGCCGCACAGGTCGCTTGCGCACGCCGGGTCCTTGATCCCTCGCCCTATCCCCGCCCGCGCGCCGCCGCGCGCCCGCCGACGCCCGATCCGAGAATGAGCCCCATGGCCGACGACCAGACCCCCGCCTCCGGACGCGACTACCGCGACACGGTGTTCCTGCCCCAGACCCCCTTCCCCATGCGGGCGGGGCTGCCCAAGCTCGAGCCCGAGATCCTGGCCCGCTGGGCCGACATCGACCTGTACCGCGCCGCCCGGGCGAAGCGGCAGGCGGACGGACGGCCCCTGTTCGTGCTGCACGACGGCCCGCCCTACGCCAACGGCCCGATCCATATCGGCCATGCGCTGAACAAGATCCTGAAGGACTTCGTGGTCCGCACCCGGCTGGTGCTGGGCCGCGACGTGGACTACACGCCGGGCTGGGACTGCCACGGCCTGCCCATCGAGTGGAAGATCGAGGAGCAGTTCCGGTCGAAGGGCCGCACCAAGGACCAGGTGTCCAAGGCCGAGTTCCGCGCCGCCTGCCGGGTCTATGCCGACGAGTGGATCGTGAAGCAGGGGGAGGAGTTCCGCCGCCTGGGGGTGCTGGGCGCCTGGGACAAGCGCTACGCCACCATGGACTACGCCTCCGAGGCGACCATCGTGCGGGAGTTCCACAAGTTCCTGATGTCCGGCCAGCTCTACCGCGGCTCCAAGCCCGTCATGTGGAGCCCGGTGGAGCGCACGGCCCTGGCGGATGCGGAAGTGGAGTACCACGACCATGTGAGCCCGACCGTGTGGGTGAAGTTCCCG
>CAINOV010000211.1 GCA_903851655.1 uncultured Caulobacterales bacterium | reverse complement strand
CGTTGATCCATGACTGCAGTCCTTCCCCGCGCATGCATCATCGGCGCCGGCTGTTCCGGCTTCACCACCGCCAAGCGGCTGCAGGACGCGGGCGTCCCCTTCGACTGTTTCGAGCTGTCCGACGACATCGGCGGCAACTGGTACTACCGCAACCCCAACGGCCGCTCCGCCTGCTACGAGAGCCTGCACATCGACACCTCCAAGTGGCGGCTGGCCTTCGAGGATTTTCCGGTCCCGTCGGACTGGCCGGACTTTCCCCATCACAGCCAGCTGCTGCAGTATTTCCGCGACTATGTGGACCATTTCGGCCTGCGGTCGAAGATCACCTTCAACACCGGCGTGACCCGGGCGGAGCGGGACGGGGACGGCCTGTGGCGGGTGACCCTGTCCACCGGCGAGACCCGGACCTATGACGTGCTGTTCATCTGCAACGGCCATCACTGGGACCCCCGCATCCCGGACTACCCGGGTCGTTTCGACGGGACCGCCTTCCACGCCCACAGCTATCGTGACCCCTTCGACCCCGTGGACATGCGCGGCAAGACCGTGGTGGTGGTGGGCATGGGCAACTCGGCCATGGACGTGGCGTCGGAGCTGTCGCAGCGGCCCATCGCCGGCAAGCTGATCGTGTCGGCCCGCCGGGGGGTGTGGGTCCTGCCCAAGTACATGGACGGCAAGGCGGCGGACAAGGCGGTGATGCCCGCCTGGGTGCCCCGGTCCCTCGGCGTGGCCCTGGCCCGGCGCAAGATCAAGAGCGCCATCGGCCGGATGGAGGATTACGGCCTTCCCAAACCGGACCATGAGCCCCTCGACGCCCACCCGTCGGTCTCGGGCGAGTTCCTGACCCGGGCCGGCTGCGGCGACATCACCTTCAAGCCCAACATCCAGGCCCTGGAGGGCCGCCAGGTGCGCTTCGAGGACGGCAGCGCCCTGGATGTGGACGTGATCATCTACGCCACCGGCTACCGGATCAGCTTCCCGTTCCTCACCGACCCCAACCTGCAGCCGGACGCCGACCACCGGCTGCCCCTGTTCAAGCGGATGATGCGCGCGGGCGTGCCGAACCTGTTCTACATGGGCCTCGCCCAGCCCCTGCCGACCCTGGTCAACTTCGCTGAGCAGCAGACCAAGCTGGCGGCGGCCTATCTCACCGGCCGCTACGCCCTGCCCAGCCCTGGCGAGATGGAGCGGATCACCGCCGCGGACGAGGCGGCGCACATGGGCCACTACTACAACTCCCCCCGGCACACGATCCAGGTGGACTTCGGCCTCTATGTCCGCGACCTGATGAAGGAGATCCGCGCCGGCGACCTGCGGGCCCGGCGGGCCGGCAACCCCCTCCCCGTCCCGGCCCGGGCGGGGCTGAGGGCGCCGGCCTGACGGGCGCTGCGCCTACAGCCCGCCGAGATAGTCCCGCTTGCCGATGGCCACGCCGTTGTGGCGCAGGATGTTGTAGGCCGCGCTCACGTGGAAATAGAGGTTCGGCAGCACGAAACCGAACAGGAAGGACTGGCGGGTGAAGGGGTAGTCCTGCCCGGCCAGGGTCACCACCAGGTCCGCATCCGGGTCGCCCTCGAACGCCGCCGGATCGAGGCCGTCCAGCCAGGCGATGGTCTTGGCGATCCGCTCATGCAGCTCGGC
The DNA here is from genome assembly GCA_903851655.1 of uncultured Caulobacterales bacterium. GTDB lineage: Bacteria > Pseudomonadota > Alphaproteobacteria > Caulobacterales > Caulobacteraceae > CAIMFV01. The sequence continues at coordinate 2,431 of CAINOV010000211.1, read as the reverse complement.
GAAGCTGGTCTCGGTGTCTGGATAGGACGGGGCCGTCTGCCCCGCGAGACGGGCCGCCCCGCCCTTGGCGCCGTCGCTGGCGATCTGCACCTGCCGGGTCAGGGGGAACATGTCCGGCGCGAGGCGCGAGGTCAGCAGCACGGCGGGATCGAAGCCGCGGGCCGTGGCGCTCTCCTCGCCCTTGGTCAGCAGGGCGTCCAGCGCCGTGAGGGCGCGGACGAACACGGGGACGGCGACGGCGTGCATTGTGAGGGGCATGGGATACGGGTTCTCTGGTGAGGCGTGAAACGAGGGTGGGGTTGAATGCCACGGTTCGCCCGTCGGGGCATCCGTTAATCGGCGGCGAAGATCAACGACCTGTCTAGTGACATTTGGGCGTTGCGCCACCCGCAGCCCTAGGGCGGGATTGGAAGAGGTCACGGGGATTGGGGCGGAATCAGCGGCAATACCCAAAGCGGGCGGATATCTTGGGCAGACCGGGCTGCGACAAAAGGACCGTTGTTTAACGGTCGACAATGCGCCGACTTCTTGCTATCTATAGGAGTATATTAGACGTTAAAACCCTCGCCAGGGTCGACAGGAGGACTCGATGCGAGAATTGGCGGCGGAGGAATTGAAGCGGGTCTCCGGCGGACTCGAGTGTATAGGGGATTATGAATCCGGCTTCGATGGGGGGTGGGCCGATAGCGGATTTGGCATTGGGTCCATGCCGGACGATTCGGAAGCCCTGTCGATTTCTGCCACTCAGATATCTGCAAATCTAGATCAAGCGGCCAGTCAATTTGTTCCAATGGCGGCTGTAGCGTTTGATAACTCGGCTGCAGCCTGCCAGCTCGGCCTCTCTCAATCCATGGCGGACATGGCCGGCGTCCAACGCGCACTCGCCAATTGGCCGACGCTGCAAACCGCGGCCGACAACGCCCACATTGATGCGAGCTTGCTGGCGGCTGTAGCATTGCGGGAGACAGATTTTCAGAACATCAGCCAAATCGGCGGAGGGCAGGGCCAGGGTGTGTTTCAAATTGACATTGGCGCTCACCCGGATGTGACGAGCGCTCAGGCTTTTGATATCGGTTGGGCAGCGCAGTATGCGGCGAACATGCTTGCAGCCAACCTGCAGGACATTCAGTCTCAGTTCCCGCAACTCACCCGTGATCAACTGATGCAGGCAACGGCGGCGGCTTATAATTTCGGCGTATCCAATATTTCCGGGGATCCGTCGCGGATCGATATTGGAACGACCCGCGGGAATTACGGGACGTCCGTACTGAATCTCCAGCGTTGCTTCTGAGGGCGCGAACGGTGGTCCTGTCTCGCGGAACGGGGAAACGCGGTCGCATGGGCCCCTCCGGAAGGCTCGCCTCATCGGACTGCGGCCAACGCCCGGCGACCAGGGCGGGACTGTGGCTCTCCGTCCTGGTGGGCGTTGCGGGCTGTTTCCTCCCGCGATCCCCGGCCCAGGGGCAGCACATGAACCTGGAGACGGGCCCCTGCCGGACCGTCGTCCAGACCTCCGCGCTCTTCCAGTGCTTCACCGACGCCGGGGACCGCGCCGAGCAGGACATGCAGACTGTCTACGCCGGCATCCTGAAGGCGCTTGGGCCCGAGGACAGGGACCGGCTGGTGGCGTCGCAGGGGGCGTGGCGGACCGGGCGGGACTATGACTGCCAGTCGGAATACCGGCTCTACGGCGGCGGATCCGGAGGCCCCCCGGCGAAGGCGGCATGTCGGTATTTCAAGACGAAGGACCGGACAAGAGACCTGACGGACATCTATGGATGGGTCGTGTCCAAACAGGTTACCCGTTAGCCGCGGCAGGCCGCTCGGCGGGCGGGCTGGCCCGCGGAGACCGGACGAACGGGCGCCGGCCCGGCCACAGGGCGCGCCGACGTCGGTCAGTATCCGGCGGTCTAAGGATTAATGATTGCCATGAATGGGCTGCATGCGGAGCCAACAGCCCAATATTCGGCCTGTATATCCGCCTATTTTGAGCACCGTGAACCGGTTGGTCCCACTATCTGCCGCCGAACAATTGATATGACTCGCGTCATTCAATCTGTGTTTGCAGTGGTGAAGCCGCAACTACGGCTTTTAACAAATATTTAGTCAATTTTGTGCGCTTAATGGTGGAGATCCTGAAAGTCCAGGACGATCTGGAGCAACACCGTGGGGCAGGCTCTGCCAGGCATAGGGGACGTGACCGGTCCCACTCTCACACCCCTGACCGGGGCGTCGCCGCGTCCGCTGGAGAGCGCAAGCGCCGCCAGGCCGGCGCCAAGGACCGGCGACAGCCTGCGCTATTCCGTTGAGCGGGGCGAAGACAAGCTGGTGCTGGTGTTCAAGGTCGTCGACGCCACCACGAACCGCATCGTGTCGCAGACCCCATGGGACTCGCCGCAATCCGTCCCGCAGGACCCGAACTACCGGTCCG
>CAINOV010000210.1 GCA_903851655.1 uncultured Caulobacterales bacterium | reverse complement strand
GAGGCCGAGGTCGGCGACACCGAGGTGGGGATGGAGCGGCTGATCGCCATGGGCGCCGCCGAACAGCTGATCCTGACGGTCACCGACACGGGTCTGGGCAAGCGGACATCGTCCTTCGACTATCGGTGCACCGGACGGGGCGGTCAGGGGCTGGTGGCCCACGATCTCACCCGCCGCGGCGGTCGCCTGGCCGCCAGCTTCCCGGTAGAGGAGGGCGACGACATCCTCCTGGTCACAGATGGCGGCCAGCTGATCCGGGTGCCCGCGGGCCAGGTGCGGATTGCGGCCCGAAACACGCAGGGCGTCAATATTTTCCGCACTGGCGACGGAGAACGGGTTGTGTCCGTCGAGCGTCTGGCCGAAACCGATAGCGGCGATGACACGGACGAGGCTTCGACCGACGAACCGATCGCCCCGATCTCGGAATAGGTCGGCGGCCAGACCGGCCAGGGAAGCGGAGAGGGGCGGACACGATGCGGATTGGATTGTATCCCGGGACCTTCGATCCCATCACCAACGGCCACCTCGACATCATCGGCCGGGCGGTGAAGCTGGTGGACCGGCTGGTCATCGGCATCGCCATCAACCGCGACAAGGGGCCATTATTCAGCCTGGATGAGCGGGTAGACATGGTCATGTCCGAGACCGCCCACCTGCAGACGCCGGGGGCGGCCAAGATCGTCGCCGTGCCGTTCGAGAACCTTCTGATGCATTTTGCAGAGAGTGTCGGCGCCACCGTCATCGTCCGCGGGCTTCGCGCCGTGGCGGATTTCGAGTACGAATTCCAGATGACGGCCATGAACCAGCAACTGAACCGCGACATCGAGACCGTGTTTCTTATGGCCGATCCGCGGCATCAGGCGATCGCGTCCCGCCTGGTGAAGGAAATCGCGCGGCTGAACGGCGATATCAGCGGTTTCGTCAGCCCCGGCGTCGCGCCGCGGGTCCAAGCCAAATACGCCGCGGCCGCCGTGGCCGCGCGCAAGTCCTGACAGAACGAGTCCGATGATCTCTTTTCGCATGATGCTGGCCGCTGCGGTCGCCGGAAGTCTTGTCGCCGCCCCCGCCGTCGCCAAGCCGAAGAAGCCTGTCGGTCCGCCGCCGGTTCCTGCGGTGCAGGAGAGCGACTGGGTCCAGGTGGATCCGGACAATCTTCTGGTGATCGACACCACCCGCGGCCGGATCGTCGCCGAGCTCTATCCGTCGCTGGCGCCCCTGACCGTGGAGCGGATCAAGACCCTCGCCCGCCAGCACTTCTATGACGGCCAGACCTTCTTCCGGGTGATCGACCAGTTCATGGCCCAGACGGGGGATCCCACCAACACCGGCACCGGCGGGTCGACCCTGCCGGACCTGGCGGCGGAATTCACGTTCCGTCGAACCCCCGCCACCGATTTCGCGCCCCTGACCGTGGATCATGGCCAGACCACGGGCTTCCTGGGCGCCATGCCGGTGGGCAGCCAGTCCGACACCCTGCTCAGCATGAGCGCGTCCGGCTCGGTGTCGGCCTGGGGTATGTTCTGCCCGGGCGTCCTGGGCATGGCCCGGGCGGACAAGCCGGACTCGGCCAACAGCCAGTTCTTCATCATCCGCCAGACTTCCGCCTCCATCGACCAGCGCTACACGGCGTTCGGACGGGTGCTGCAGGGGCTGGAATTCGTCCGCCTGATCAAGGTGGGCGAGCCGGTGACGCCGCCGCAGGACAAGATGACCCGGGTGCGCCTGGGATCGGACCTGCCGCCAGGCGAAAGCGTCGCCCTGTCGCGCCTGAGCCTGAAGTCTGCGAACTTCATGGCCACGTCGGCGGTGATCAAGGACCGCAAGGGTCCGGATTTCACCGTCTGCGACCTGGATGTGCCGGTCAAGGACCGGGCCAAGGCGACGAGCGCCGCCAGCCCGGCCGATTGATCGGTCAGATCTCCACCTTTCCGCCCCGTCCCAGGCGGAACACCGCGTAGAGCGCGAGAACCGCCGCCACCACGGCGAGGCTGGACCACGCCTCCACTGCCCGGGCGGGCGTGATGATCATGGCGATCACTACGGCGACCATGGCGGCCACGGTGACATAGCTGGCCGCCGGGAACAGCCACACCCGGACCCCCAGCCGGTCGGGGGCCGTGCGCTCCAGATGCCGTCGCAGGCGGATCTGGGCCAGGGCCGTGATCAGATAGACCACCAGCATGATGGCGCCCGAGGCGTTGACCAGGAAGGCGAACACCTTTTCCGGCGACACCACCGAGGCGAAGATCGCCACATAGCCGAACAGGCTGCAGAACAGGATGGCGCGGGCGGGAACCTTGCGCCCGTTCAGCTTCACCAGGGCCTTGGGCGCATCCCCCCGGGCCGACAGGGTGAACATGACCCGGGAGCACACATAGATCGCCGAGTTCAGGCAGGACAGGACCGCGGTCAGCACCACGATCTTCATGGCGAAGGCGGCCGCCGGCACGTTCATGGTCTCCAGCGCCACGGCGAAGGGGCTGTCGCCGGAATGGATCTGCCGCCAGGGGACGACCATCAGGATGAGGCTGATCGAGCCGATGTAGAACAGCAGGATCCGGACCACGACCGAGCCGGTCATGTTGGCGATGGTGCGAGCGGGCTCCGGGCTTTCCGCCGCGGCGATGGTGGCGATCTCTGCGCCGCAGAGGGCGAAGATCACCGCCACCACGCCGCTCAGCACCGCCGAGACGCCGAACGGGGCGAAACCGCCGTCCTGGCTCAGGTTGGCGACATGGGCCACGGGATCATGCCCGAGGACGAACACCAGGCCGACCAGGATGAAGGCGATGATCGCCGCCACCTTCAGGGACGCGAACCAGAACTCGAACTCGCCGTAAGAGCCCGTCGACATCAGATTGACGGCCGTCATCATGGCCAGCAGGCCCCAGCCGATCACCCAGATCGGCAGTTCCGGGACCCAGTCGTGGATGATCTTGGCGCCGGCTATGGCCTCGATGGCCGCGACGATGGCCCAGAAGTACCAGTACAGCCAGCCATTGGTGAAGCCGGCCCAGTTGCCCAGGCCCAGACGCGCGAACTCGGTGAACGAGCCGATATGGGGGTAGGCGACGGCCATCTCCCCCAGCATGCGCATGACCATCAGCACCACCAGCCCCGCCAGGGTGTAGCTGACAATGATGGCCGGCCCGACGCTGGAAATGGCGGCGCTGGAGCCGACAAACAGCCCGGCGCCGATGATCCCGCCGATGGAGATCATGGCCACATGGCGTGATTTCAGGGACTTGCCCAGTTCCTGGACAGTCCCGGCAGCCTGGTCGGTGGTCACGCGTCTGATCCCCTTCTGACGCCAATATTGCAGATGATCGCCCGCGGGCGGCTATTGCGCCTTGAGGCTGACGACGGTCTTTTCGAGACGGTCGGAATAGCCGTCCAGCGTCCGGGCGACCACCGCGATATAGGTCTGGGCCTCGGACCAGCGACGGCTTTCGATGGCCTCCCGCACGCCGGGCAGGGTCTTGGCGCCATAGCCGGTCAGCATGCCCGGCGCATAGATCATGTGATGGAACCAGGGCCGGCCGGGCAGGCCCTCCGGCGCGGTCAGGGCCTGCTCCAGCCCGGACATCACCGGCTCCAGCGCCGCCTGCTGCTTGCGGGACAGATGGCCCAGCGCAGCGGAATAGGCTGTGTCGAACGCGGCGGTCGCCCGGGACAGGCGCTCGCTGGCGGCGTCGAGGGCGGCAAAGTCCAGCGCCACGACCGGCGCCTCCGCCTGCGGCGGTTGCGTCGGGTGGGTGGGGTCGTCGGCCAGGCTATAGGCCTTCGACGCGATCAGGGCGCTCAGCTGGGCGTCTTCCGTCTTTGTCTTTTCAACGAGTTGCTTCACTTCCTTGAGGTAGTGCGCAACGCCGGCGGACACCGGTTGCAGCCGCATCGGCGGCGCGTCGGCGTCTGCCAGCCGCAACATCACGCGACCGGCGGTCTGGGCCAGCGCCACCTCGTAGCGGAAGGTCGGGTCGCCATAGCGCAGATAGTGGTCATAGCTGTCATAGATGGAGTGATAGACCCCGCCCATCTCGCCCTCGCCGCCGAAGCCGAGATTGATCGAGGCGACCCCCAGGTGCTGGATGAAGGCGCTGTAGTCGGATCCAGACCCCAGGGGGGCCAGGGGAAGCTCGCCTCCCTCGGCGGCGATGCGGGCCACGAGCTTGACGTCCTCCCGCGCGCCGGGGCGGGCGCCCTCGACCTCCGCCAGGGCGCGCTGGCGCTGGGCCACCGACACGCCGGTCTCTGGGTCGGGCACGTCGCCGGCGACCTGGTTCATCAGGGTCTGGAGGCTGTGGCTGCCTTCGGCGCCCAGATAGCCCCGGTCATTGGAATCCGAATTGATGTAGGCGACGGCCTTCTTCTGCAGCTCGTCCGCATGCGCCTCCGCCCATTCGGTGGAGCCGATCAGGCCCGGCTCCTCTGCGTCCCAGCTGGCGTAGACCAGGGTGCGCTTCGGCCGCCAGCCGGTCCTGGCCAGGGCGCCGATGGCCTTGGCCTCCTCCATCAGCACGACATTGCCCGACAGGGGATCGGTGGCGCCGAACACCCAGCCGTCATGGTGGTTGCCGCGGACCACCCACTGGTCGGGATACTCCTTGCCCTTCATCACCGCGATCACGTCGTAGATGGGCTTGAGGCTCCAGTCGGACTTGACCAGCAGATGGGCCGAGGCCGCGCCGGCGCCGCCCACCCGATAGGTGATCGGCAGCGCCCCGCGGAAGTTGCGCGGCGCCAGCGGGCCGCCCATGGCCTCGAGGAACGGCTGGGCGTCGGCGTAGGAGATCGGCAGGGCGGGGATGTGAAGGATGGTCTGCGCCGTCTCGCGGGTCAGGCGCTTGGCGTCCTTGGTGGCGCCGACGCCGGGCGTCAGCGGGTCGCCGGCATAGATCATCATCTTCTGCACCGAGCCGCGCTGCACCCCCTGCGGCGGACGCTGGCCGCCCTTGGGCCAGACGTCATCGGTGGCGTAGCCGTCGTCGGCGGGATCGGAGAAGATCAGGCAGCCTGCGGCGCCGTGTTCTTCGGCCAGCTGCGGCTTCAGGCCGCGCCAGCCGGCGCCGTAGCGGGCGAGGACGATCTTGCCCTTGACCGAGACGCCCAGGCGCTCCAGCGCCTTGTAGTCCTCGGGCATGCCGTAGTTCACATAGACGATGTCGGCGGTCACGTCGCCGTCGCCCTGGTAGGCCACATAGGGTGGCAGGGCGGTGGCGGTCTTGCCCGACGTGCGGTCCCCCTCCACCGGGGTTTCGTGCAGGGCGGCGGTGAAGGGACGGGACCCCAGCAGCTCCAGCTTTTCCGCAATCGGCGTGGGATAGAGGATGTCGAAGGTCTCGATCCGGGCGTCCCAGCCCCAGGACTTGAACTTGGCCAGCATCAGCTCGGCATTGGCCTTGTCATGGGGGGAGCCCACATGGTTCGGCTCCGACGACATCGTCTCCAGCCAGCCCTTCATCTCCTCGCCGCTGAGGGCCTGGTCGAACCGGCTCTCCAGCGCCTGTTCCGTGGCCGCGCCCTGGGGCGTGAAGCCGATCATCGGCCCGGCGGACGCGCCGGCGGCGGCCGTGAGCATGAGGCCCGCGGCGACGCCGGCAAACAGGGACGTGGACAACGACATGGGGTTGAAACTCCGGTGACACCTTCGCGTGCAGACTATGCTGCATTCGGGGCCGGAGGCTAGGGTCCGCGGCGACGGACCCCAGCGTCTGCCTACCAGGACAGCACGACCTTGCCCGCCTGGCCGGAGACCGCCGCGTCAAAGCCCGGCTGGAAGTCCTCCATCGGGAAACGGTGAGTGATCAGCGGCTCGAGATCCAGCCCGCCGCGGATCAGGCCGAACATCTTGCGCCAGGTCTCGAACATCTCCCGGCCATAGACCCCGTGGATCTTCAGGGCCTTCATGATGATGTCCGACCAGTTCACCGTCGCATCCCCCGGGGGAATGCCCAGCATCGCCATCCGGCCGCCCATGCCCAGCACGTCGATGGCCTGGTTGATCGCCGGCGGGGCGCCGGACATCTCCAGAGCCACGGCGAAGCCGTTGTCGATGCGCAGCTCGGCCATCACGTCCCGCAGGTCCTCCTTGAGGATGTTCACGGGGCGCACGTCCGCCAGGCGCGCGGCGATCTGCAGCCGCAGGTCGTTCTGGTCGGTGATGACCACGCTGCGGGCCCCTGCGCGCCGGGCGACGGCGGCGGCCATCGCCCCGATCGGACCGGCGCCGGTGATCAGCACGTCCTCGCCCATCAGGTCGAACTGCTGGGCCGTGTGAACGGCGTTGCCGAACGGATCGAGAAGGGCGCCCACGTCGAAGCTGACCTCCTCCGGCAGGGGAACCACATTGAAGGCCGGGATGCAGAGATAGTCCGCAAACGCCCCCTGGCGATTGACTCCCACGCCCCGGGTTTCCGGATCCAGGTGGAACCGGCCGGCCCGGCTGGCGGCGGAATGCAGGTTGACGATATGCCCTTCGCCGGAGACGCGCTGGCCCACGCGCAGGGGGCGGTCGACCCGGGCGCCGATCTCGACGATCTCGCCGGAGAACTCATGGCCGACGATCATGGGCGTCGGGATCGTCCGCGCGGCCCAGTCGTCCCACTTGTAGATGTGCACATCGGTGCCGCAGATGGCTGTGCGGCGGACGCGGATCAGCACGTCCTCCGGCCCCGGGGTCGGCACGGGCGCCGTGACCCGCCAGATGCCGGTCTCGGGCTTCAGCTTGGACAGGCCGCGCATGGGTTCGGTCATGCCTTGTCTCCCAACTGGCTGCGGACCCGCTGGAAGGCGGCGATGGTCCGGTCGATCTGGTCCGGCGTATGCGCCGCCGACAGCTGGGTCCGGATCCGCGCCTGCCCGCGGGGCACGACGGGGAAGGAGAAGCCGGTGACATAGACCCCTTCGTCCAGCAGCTGCGCCGCCATGGACTGGGCGAGGCGCGCATCGCCCAGCATGACCGGCACGATCGGCGTCTCGCCGGGCTTCAGCTCGAACCCGGCGGCGGCCATGCCGGTGCGGAAGCGCGCGGCGTTGTCCGTCAGCCGCCGGCGCAGGGCGTCGCCTTCCGCGGACCGGGCGATCTCGATGGCGGCCAGGGCTGCGCCGCAGACGGACGGGGCCAGGGCGTTGGAGAACAGGTAGGGGCGGGCGCGCTGGCGCAGCAGGTCGATCACCTCCCGGCGAGCGGCGATGAAGCCGCCCATGGCGCCGCCGAGGGTCTTGCCATAGGTGCCGGTGAGGATGTCGATCCGACCCTCCACGCCATGGTAGGCGCCGGTCCCGCGGCCGCCGGGGCCGATATGGCCGGTGGCGTGGCAGTCGTCGACCATGACCAGGGCTTCGAACCGGTCGGCCAGTCGGGTCAGCTCCGGCAGGTTGGCGATGTGGCCGTCCATGGAAAAGACGCCGTCGGTGGCGATGATGATGTTGCGGGCGCCCTCGGCCCGGGCGGCGGTCAGCTGGGCCTCCAGCTCGGCCATGTCATTGGCGGCGTAGCGATACCGGCGGGCCTTGGACAGCCGCACCCCGTCGATGATCGAGGCGTGGTTCAGGGCGTCGGACACGATGGCGTCGCCTTCGCCGAACAGGGGCTCGAACACGGCGCCGTTGGCGTCGAAGCAGGCGGCGAACAGGATCGCGTCCTCGTAGCCCAGCCACTCGGCGGTGGCCTGTTCCAGCGTCTTGTGGATCCCTTGCGTGCCGCAGATGAACCGGACCGACGCCAGGCCCGCGCCCCAGTCGCGGCTCGCCCGCTCCGCCGCCTCGGAGATCCTGGGGTCGCCGGCCAGGCCCAGATAGTTGTTGGCGCAGAAGTTCAGGGCCGGGACCGCGCGGCCGTCCCCGGCGCGCACCGTGATCTCCGCCCCCTGGCGGGACAGGATCACCCGCTCGGGCTTGGTCAGGCCCTGGTCGTCGATGTCCCGCAGCTGGGTGGCGACATCGGAATAGAACTGGCTGGGCATCGCGGATCATCCGGGCTCGAACGGGATAATCCAATATAGCGGATCAGGCGTCCGATATCTAGGAATTTTCCGCCCATCGCCGCACCGAAGGCGGCGCTCCGATCAGTTGGCGACGACGAGAAACGCCCGGGTGCGGCCCGGGGAGAGGTTGCGCAGGGCGTGGGGCACGTCCGCCGGATAGCGGGCGACGCCGTGGGCCGGCGCCCGGGCGACGGTGGCGCCCGAGACGACCTCGAGCTCGCCCTCGATCACGGTGACATGCTCCATCGCCCCGGCGGCGTGCGGGGCCGACACCAGGGCGCCATTTGGCTCCAGCAGGATTTCATACCATTCCGTGCGTCCCACCGACTGGGCCGGGCTGAGGATCCGCAGGGTGCACAAGCCGTCTTCCGACCGGATTTCCGGGACGAAGTGACCGCCGACCACATCGATCGCCGGGGCGGCGGGGGGCGTATTGGCCCGCCCGCCCACCAGTTCGCTGATGTCCACGCTCAGCGCCTTGGTCAGGTTCCAGAGGGTGGCGAAGGTGGGATTGGCCTGGCTGCGTTCGATCTGGCTCAGCATCGAGCGCGAAACGCCGCTGAGCGAGGCCAGTTGCTCGAGGGTCAGGCGCCGACGCTTGCGCAGCTGCTGGATGTGGGGCCCGAGGAGGGGCGCTTCGTCGGTCATGCGCAAGGGTCCTGGCGGCGGAACGCGTCGGGCTGAATATTCCTGTATATTGGAATTTGTGGAATCTCCAGCTAAGCCTTGTCCCTGCGAGCGACCGCCCTGTGCGGCGAGGAGTGTCCATGACCACCAGTGTCTTCGACCTGTTCAAGCTGGGCGTCGGACCGTCAAGTTCGCACACCATGGGGCCCATGACCGCAGCCGGGCGCCTGCTGGCGGAACTGGCCGAGGCGGAACAGCTGGCGCGGGTCTCGCGGGTGGAGGTCACGCTCTATGGCTCCCTCGCCCTGACCGGCCGGGGGCACGCCACGGACCGGGCGGTGCTGCTGGGCCTGCTGGGGTTTCTGCCGGCGACGCTGGACGCCGACATCGCCGATGCAGCCCTGGCGGACCTGCGCGCGACCGGGCGCTTGCCCCTGGGCGCGGCCGGCGGACATGTGGGCCCGGTCACGGCCTTCGACGAGGCCACGGACCTGTTGTGGGAGGGAATGACCCGGCTGCCGCGCCACCCCAACGCCCTGCGGTTCCGCGTGACCGTGGGCGACGGCGACGGGCTGGTGGAGCGGATCTTCTATTCCCTCGGCGGGGGCTTCGTCGCCGATGACCGGCAGATGGAGGCCAACGCGCCGGAGGGTGACGCGGCGGTGGTCCCTTACCCGTTCACGTCCGCCGCCGAGCTGCTGGCCATGGCGGACGCCGCCGGTCTGACCATCGCCGACCTGATGATGGCCAATGAGGCGGCGCTGCGCCCGGCGGCGGAGGTCGAGGCCGGTCTCGACCTGATCTTCGAGGCGATGGACGGCTGCATCGAGCGGGGCATCCGGCAGAGCGGCGTGCTTCCCGGCGGACTGAACGTGCGACGGCGGGCGCGGGGCATCTATGAGGACCTGAAGTCCCGGGCCGAACAGCACATCTCCGACCCGCTGATCGCCATGGACTGGATCAATCTCTGGGCGCTGGCGGTCAACGAGGAGAACGCGGCCGGCGGCCGGGTGGTCACCGCGCCCACCAATGGCGCGGCGGGGATCGTGCCGGCGGTGCTGCGCTACTTCGACCGCTTCCACCGGGGCGGCCCGGAGGCGCGGCGCCGCTTCCTGCTGACCGCCGGCGCCGTGGGCGCGCTCTACAAGCGGAACGCGTCCATATCCGGCGCAGAGGTCGGATGCCAGGGGGAGGTCGGGGTGGCCTGCTCCATGGCGGCGGCGGGGTTTGCTGCGGCCATGGGCGCCAGCAACGCCCAGATCGAGAACGCCGCCGAGATCGCCATGGAGCACAATCTGGGTCTGACCTGCGACCCGATCGGCGGACTGGTCCAGATCCCGTGCATCGAGCGCAACGCCATGGGCGCCATCAAGGCCATCGACGCCGCGCGCCTCGCCCTGGTCGGCGACGGCGAGCATTTCGTCAGCCTCGACAAGGTCATCGCCACCATGAAGCGCACGGGGGAGGACATGAAGGATCAGTATAAGGAGACCTCCATGGGCGGATTGGCAGTCAACGTTATCGAATGTTGACCACAATTAGCCTGCAAATGGTCATAATTGAGAGTCTTCAAATTAACTTATAATACACGTAGAGGTTCTTAGCTGGTCGGGGGCGGTCAAATAAAATTGATGAGGCTGGAATGCGGTCGATCAACGGTCACAATATCGTCAGTCATCGAGACGCCATGCCGAACTTCCTGTCGAGCGGCTCCCATATCCGCCGCCGTCGGCGTCTGTCGCCGAAGATTGTCGTCGGGCTTGTGGTCGCGTCCGGTCTCTGCGCGATGTTTCTCCAGGGCGCGCCGCAGTTCTGGGGCGAGTTTTTCTGATTTTCCCTAGACATATTAGGCATTTGTAAGCCGCCCGCGATCTAGGATGAGGGGGGTGAAGGGCCGTGCCCGGCCTTGCCGTTCAGGGTCTCGCCATGTCGTCGAACGATCGAAGCGTCCGTAGCCTGCAACGGCTGCACATGAACGCTTCCACGGCGCGGGTCCTCAATCTCCTGATGGTGTTCCGCAAGTTCGGCGATACATCCGAATACCGGTCGGCGCCCTTTTTCCAGAATCCGGTGCTGAACCGTTGCCTGATCGTCAAGCACCGGCTGCGCGCCAACGAATACGACATGTTCGACAGTCCGCGCAGTTCGGCGACCAAGGTCCTGATCCCCATCGATCACACGGATCTGCGCATGGGCGCGCGCTACATGTTCATCGGCCAGAGCCGCTTTGCGGATCTGATGGAGAGCGCGCTGGGCATACCCTACGAGCCCAATTCCAGCGACGTGCGCATGTTGCAGATGATTGACTCGATCCCGTCCCTGGATCCGTTTCTGCTGCGCGAGCAACTCCGCCGGGCGGGGCTCGAGCCCGCGCGTTGCTACTTCGAAGTGACGGAAGCCGACGTCAACCGCATGTTCTCGTTCGTCCAGAAGGAGATCACGCCCCTGGTCAACATGTCCTGCGGCAATGATGCCGCCATGACAGTCTACGCCAGCCGCCTGGTGAACAAGATCCTCTCCAGCGAGATCGACAGTGACCTCGATCCGCTGCGGGACGTGCTGCAGCTGGATCCCCGGCAGTTCGACGAGGGGATCTTCTGCTGGAAGGCGTTCCTTTATTACAAGTGGCAGCTGTCGGAGCTCATGCCCCGCCTGCGACAGGTGATCCAGGAAATCAACACGGTGAAACCGCGGACCGCCGGGGACAGCGAGACCCGCAGCCAGATCGAGGCGACGCGGGGGCAGGTCCGCCGCCGCGTGGGACTGGCCTGCCAACGGGTCCGCTCGACCCTCGACATCTATGACGACGCCTATTCCGAGCTGACCACCCACGGTCGCGCCGGACCGTTTCGCGGGTTCCTGCTGTCGGCCCCCAACATGTTCCGCGAACTGGGCGAGCGACTGGCCGGGATCGATCACATCGTCAGCTTCTGGCGGTTCCGGTTCCCCCAGGACCGGCTGGCCATGATCACGCCGGAAGAGCTTTGCGACATCTTCTATGACTTCGAATCCGGACTGGTGTTCAACGACGACATGTCCGCCGCCGCCTGACGCAACGGCGCCGTTGCCTGGGGCGCCGCAGTCCGATTTAGTCCCTTCAGCCAAACGGGCGACGTCCGGCGTGGACGCGACCCAGAAAATCGGCCGGAGGAGACGGACATCATGAAGGTCGCCGCACTGAAGTCGCCCGGCGGGCTGGACAAGCTCGTCATCGACACCCGCGCCGAGCCTCACGCCGGACCGGGGGAGGTGCTGGTGAGGGTTCGCGCCAGCTCCCTGAATTTTCATGACTTCGCCGTGGTCGCGGGGATGATCCGGACGCCGGACGGCCGCATTCCGATGTCGGATGGATCGGGAGACGTGGTCGCCGTCGGGGCGGGCGTGACCCGGTTCAAGGCCGGGGACCGGGTGCTTTCCACCTTCTTTCCCGGCTGGGTCGGCGGACCGCCCAGCCTTTCGCGCCTGTCCGGCGTGCCGGGCGACCATGCGGACGGATTCGCGGCCGAGTATGTGGCCATGCCCGCCGAGGCCTTCACGCGTTTGCCGGCGGGATGGAGCCACCAGCAGGCGGCGACCCTGCCGTGCGCCGCCCTGACCGCCTGGCGCGCGCTGATGGTGGAGGCCCGGATCCAGCCCGGCGACATCGTGCTGACCCAGGGCACGGGCGGGGTGTCGATCTTCGCCGTCCAGTTCGCAAAGGCCGCCGGGGCCATGGTGATCGCCACCTCCTCGTCTGACGAAAAGCTGGAGCGGCTGAAGGCGCTGGGCGCCGACCACCTGATCAATTATCGCTCCACGCCCGAATGGGGCCAGGCGGCCGCGGCGCTGACCGGCGGCCGGGGCGTGGATCTGGTGGTGGAGATCGGCGGACCGGGCACCCTGACCCAGTCGATCCACGCGTCGCGGATCGGCGGGCATATCTCGCTCATCGGCGTCCTGACCGGCGTGTCCGGCGAGGTGCCCACGGCGCTGGCCATGACCAAGAACGTGGCGATCAAGGGCATCACGGTCGGCTCCCACGACGCGCAGGAGGACATGATCGCCGCCATCGACGCCAATGGCCTGCAACCGGTGATCGACCGGGTCTTTCCCCTCGACGAGATCGCTCAGGCCTTCATGCACCAGGCCTCCCAGACCCATTTCGGAAAGATCTGCCTCGAGATCTGACGGGGGGCGGGAGGAGGGTCGCAACGGGCGGTCCCCACACGCAGGTTGGGCTTTGTCAGGCGACGCGGGGATTGCTATAGGGTCGCTCGAAGCGCCGGTTTAGCTCAGTTGGTAGAGCGCCAGTTTTGTAAACTGGATGTCGCGGGTTCGATCCCTGCAACCGGCACCAGCCCCCTGTCCGCGGCCGTCGGGGCGTCGACGCCTCAGGGCGCGGCGCCTTGCTTCACGGGCACGCCGCCGCCGACAAGCTGTCCGATGATTCCGACCCGGGCGAGGCGCCAGGGAAAACGCCTCCGCCACTCGAGAGTGTCCATGGGGTCCCCTCGACACCGTCAGGTCCGGATAACATGAGATCACGACCGACCGCTACCGGTCGGTGGAAGACCCGACGGCGCGGGTCGCGTCCTTCGGGCGTCGTCCCTGGGGTCGAGGTCGAGGGGCGCATCGACAGGCGCAAGGCCCGCAACTCCGGGTGGCCGGCCTCGATCATCCATCCAAGAGACGTTTGTTCAACCGACTGGAGGTTATTCAAAGTCAGCTCGACCAGAAATACGTCTCTAAATCGCTTATCGGGGGAAATGTTATTCCTAAAATTTACGATGTTGCTGCCGGAATGCGGGTATTGCTTGCCTGTTCAAAACAACGTGACGGGCAAATGAATAGAATCTGACATTTATGCTTCAAAAAGGTTCATGTTTCCCCGGATAGACACGACGGCGGAGATCGAGCGTTGTCGATCGCAGGAGGACCTCATGAAGATGAAATTGAAGATTGCCGCCGCCGGCGCTCTGATCGCTCTGGCGCTTCCGATGGCCGCTCAGGCCCAGTGGTGGGTGCAACACCCGGCGTACCTCCATGCCATGTCGAACCTGCGGCAGGCCTATTGGCTCATCGCCCGGCACGATGACTGGGACTCGCCCGCCAAGCCGGAGGAGGCGCGCGCCGTCAACGAAATCCGCGCCGCCTACCAGGAGTTGAAGCAGGCCGCCATCATCGACGACAAGGACATTGACGACCAACCGCCGGCCAACTTCCCCTGGGGCGACCACCGGGGCCGCCTGCACAAGGCGATGGACCTGCTGCGCGACAGCCACAACCAGGTCTCCGGTGAGGAGGATACGCCTCAGGCCCGCGGACTTCGCGACCGCGCCGTCAAGCATATTGACGAGGCCGGGCGCTGGACGGACGCCGCCATACGCGCCTGGGACTTCTGAGGCGGCGCACCTCTGACCGAACCCCCGGGTCGCCGGTCATCGCGCCGGCGACCCACTCCCTAACCGACAGGATCGAACATGAAACCTCAAGTCCTTGTTGCCCTTGCGCTGGCCGGAGCTGGCCTGCTGTCCGGCTGCGCCGAGACGCCGCCGCCCCGCGAACGGATCGTGATCGAGGAGCGGCTTGTCCCGCGCCGTCCGCCGCCCCCCGTTCGCGAAGTGATCGTCGAGGCGCCCGGGCCGCGGGAACGGTTCGTCTGGGATCCCGGGCACTATGCCTGGGACGGCGATGACTACCACTGGGCGCCGGGCCACTGGATCGAACGCCGCGAGGGCCGCTGGATCCCCGCCGAATGGGTCGAGACACCCCGTGGTTGGCGGTTCATCCCGGGTCACTGGCAGAGATAGCCCAGAGCCCTTCGTCGGAAGGTCCGCCCACAGCCGCCCGGCGACCCGTTCGTCCCCGGCAGTTGTCATTGCGCAATGCCGCGGGCCTTCCGCCATGATCGCTGTCTGATCCCGGCGCCCTTTGCAACGGGAGCGCCGGCCCTGCGCCCCGGCGCGGGATCTGGAAAGACACGTCAGGAGCGGTCCGGGCATGATCGAGCAACACCAGCCGCACCCGCGCATTGCGCAGCGGGAGAAACAGCGCGGGATCGCCGCGGATCCGTTGGATTTCAACGCCAGGCTCGCGGTCTGGGTCACGCGAACCGTCGGCTCGATGTGGTGCGCCTACGCCTTCGCCGCGCTCGCCCTGATCAGCCTGCCGGCGGCGCTGCAGCAGGGCACGGTCGCCATCATTTCCTGGATCTCGCAGACCTTCCTGCAACTCGTGCTGCTGTCGGTGATCATGGTCGGCCAGCAGGTCCTCGCCAAGGCGTCCGACAAGCAGGCCGCCCAGACCTATCAGGACGCCGAGGCCCTGCTGCAGATCTCGGACGCTACGCATCGGCTGATCAAGGTGAACAACAAGCTCACCGACGAGATCCATGAGCTGCTGACGCTCAACACCAAGCTCACGGACGAGATCCATGCGGCCGTGGCCCGGCGGGAACCCTGACGTGGGCGCAAGGGACGCCGGGTCGGTCTCGCCCCCGACCCTGCGCCGCCGCCGGCGCTGTCCCACAGCAGTCCCCATCGATCCTGTGCGCAGACAGGGCGGCTTGCGGGAGGACCGATCCCGGTGTAGACACTGATCCATATGGTTCAGTATTTACCGTCTGAGCTCGACGTCACGTTCGCTGCGCTCTCCGACGCCACCCGGCGCGGGATCCTGGAGCGATTGAGGCGTTCGGACGCTTCGATCACGGATCTTGCCGACAGGTTCCAGATGACCCTCACGGGCATGAAGAAGCATGTCGGCGTCCTGGAGCAGGCGGGGCTCGTCACGACGCAGAAGGTGGGGCGCGTGCGGACCTGCCGGCTCGGTCATCGCCGTCTCGAGGCCGAGGCGGCCTGGATCGAGGGGCATCGCCGGCTCTGGGACGCACGTTTCGACGCCCTGGACGCGGTTGTTGAAGATTCTAAACGGCAGGAGACGGCGGATGACTGAACGCACAACAGTCGAGCGGATCTCGGACCGGGAGCTGGTGGCGACGCGGATTGTCAACGGCCCGGCGCACCGGGTGTTCGAGGCGTGGACGAAACCCGAGTTGATCATGCGCTGGTGGGCGCCGGCGTCGTTCGGCATCACCTTCCTGTCCTGCGAGACGGATGTGCGCGTGGGAGGGTCGTACCGCTACGTCTTCGGCCACCCGGCTGCGGACCAGCCCATGGCGTTTTTCGGCCGGTATATCGAGGTCACGCCGCCCTCCCGTCTCGTATGGACCAATGAGGAAGAGGCGGACGGGGCCGTGACGACGGTGACCTTCGAGGCGACGGAGGGCGGGACGCGGGTCGTCGTGCGCGACCTCTATCCCTCCAGGGACGCCCTCGACGCGGCGATCGCCTCCGGCAGTACGGGCGCGTGGCCCGAGCAGTTCGCCGCCCTGGACGATCTGCTGTCGGTCCCGGCTCATGGATGAGACCGGGCGAAACAGGGCGGTGCGCCGGGTCCGCGTCCCGTCGTCATGACGATCGCTGCGGCGGCGTCGCACGCGCGCCGGAGCCACCATTGCAAGCCGGTCCGGTCTCGCGGATAGTTCGCGCGTGGGTGGCGACGGGGCGGCGCAGCGATGGCAATCGATCCGCCAGGTGATTCGGATTAGGGTGGGGTTCGTGAAGTCTGCAGCGCGTTTCAACAGCCTGAGCGTTCTGGCGCTGGTCGGGGTCGCAGCAACCGTGCTGGCCGCCTTTGCTCAGGCCGAAGGGTTCCCGCAATGGGCCTTCCCGCCCGCCAACACGCCCAGAGCCGGGAGCCCGGCGGCTGCAGAGGTCAGCCGGCGGGTTGAACTTCCCGGGGCCGGTCGCAGTTTCAGCGAAGACGCGCTCCATGATCGCTATGCGGCGCCGGACTGGTTTCCGGACCGTCACCCGCCGGCGCCGGCGGTGGTTCTGAACGGACGACGGGGCGTGGTGGCGGCCTGCGGCTTCTGCCATCTGCCGGACGGGTCCGGCCGACCGGAAAACGCCACCCTGAGCGGGCTTCCCGCAGACTATATCCGCCGTCAGGTGGCGGCGTTCCGCGCCGGAACGCGCCGGTCCGCTGCGTCGGATTATGTGCCGACCCAGCTGATGGCGGAGGTCGCCGCCAACGCGACGGACGCGGAAATCGACGCGGCGGCCGCCTATTTCGCCGGCATCCCGGCGCGGGCGCACGTCCGGGTGGTGGAGGCCGACCGGATATCCGGGTCCGAGGCCAAGGCGTTTCTCCTGCGTCCCGTCCCGGGGGCCGGCGAGCCCCTCGGCGACCGGATCGTGGAGGGGCCGGAGGATTTCGAGCGGTTCGAGCGGCGGGACCCGCGGCTTGTCTACACGGCCTACGTCCCGAGGGGTGCGCTGGCGTGGGGTGAGAGCCTGGTTCGGACGGGCGGATCCGGGCTGACCGTCCCCTGCGGCGCCTGTCATGGAGACGGTCTGCGCGGCGGGGCCGGCGCCGCTGGTCCGCCCCTGGCCGGTCGCTCGCCGAGCTACCTCTTTCGGCAACTCTACGGGTTTTCCGTGCACAGGAGAGGCGGGGAGGCGGCGACGCCCATGCAGGCCGTGGTCGCCCGGCTGACCGAAAAGGACATGATCGCCCTGGCGGCCTACGCCGGATCCCTGACGCCTTGAACGGATCGGCTCGGCCGCCTTGTGCGAACCGGGGGGCTTCCGGCGGCGGCTATCGGTCCGGACCGGAGAGGTGACGTTCGAAGAATTTCGCGGCGATGCGATAGGCCTCGTCGGATTCCGGCAGGGTCGGATTGGTCCAGAATGCGTGGTTCAAGCCCTCGAACACGACCAGTTCGGGCTGGTCGCCGGCGCGCAACATGGCGCGATGGAACAGACTGGCGCCGCTGAGGAACAGATCGCGGGCGCTGGTCAGGAACAGGGTCGGCGGCAAGCCGGTCAGATCGCCTTTCATCGGCGACAGGACCGGGTCGTCGGGACGCGTCGCGCCGATATAGGCGCGCTGAGCGGGCATCAGCCCCGAGGAGGGCGCCAGCGGGCCGCCGAGCCCGGCGGTGGTGAAGAACGACTGGCTGTCTCCCTGCTGCGAGAAATCGCCGAACCCGGAAAAGATCCCCAGGGCCGCCGGCCGATCCGCGCCTGCGCCGCCGGGCCACCGTCCCGGGAACCGGCACGATCCGGGTCATGTAGGCCGTACCGTCCGCGCCGATATAGGTCGTGTCCCGGGTGGCGGCGTCGGCTTGCGCCGTGGGCCGCGACGCTGTCTGCGCCGCTGTGTGAGCCGGGGCTCAGAGGCTGACGGCCGCCGCGATCCCGGCGCCCAGAAGCTCGATCATCGCGCTGGACCCGCGTTTGCCGGTCCCACGCCCGACCAAGGCGGCGCCGGGCCCGACGGACCAGGGCCGCCAGTCGGGCCGCCTCTGTGTGATCACGGCGATTTCGGAGGCGAACTCGCGCCAACTGTGCACCGGCTTGGGCTTGTGAATATCCATGGACTCCCCCGCGCGGCGTAGCTTCACCGGCCTTATCAGGTGCGCCCCCGGCGCCAAAGCGGGTGACGGTCGGGGATCGTCGGTTGACATGGCCAGCGGCTCTGACACGCTTTCGGACATGACGGTCCTGGTTCTGGGCGCAACGGGGTTCATGGGTCCGCATGTGGTGCGGGCCGTGGGCGCGCGCGGCCTCGCGGCGGTGTCCGTCAGCCGTCGGGGCGGCGGTCCCGGCGGCGTCGCCCTCGACCGGCGCGATGTCTCGCGATTGAAAGCCCTGGTGCGCGAGAGGCGCGTGACAAGGGTGATCGACCTTCTGGCCCTGACGATCGCCGACACCGAACCGCTGTGGAGCGCGCTGGACGGCGAGGTCGAACGCTGGGTCATGGCAAGTTCGTGCGACGTCTATCGAAACTACGAAGGGCTTCAGCGGAAGGCGTCGCCGCCGCCCATCGACGGTCTGCTGGACGAGGACTCGCCGCTGCGCGTGACGCGGTATCCGTACCGGTCCGATCCCCGGCGATCCGTCGACGCGGAGGACGCGTGGATGGACGATTACGACAAGATCCCCCTGGAGCAGGCGTTGCTGGCGCGTCCGGACCTGGGCGGCATGGTCCTGCGTCTGCCGATGGTGTTCGGGCCTGGCGACCGGCAGCGCCGTTTTCAATGGCTGCTGCGACCGATGCTGGAGCGTCGGAGGATGCTGCGCGTGGATCCGAGCTGGGCGACGTGGCGAACGACCTACGGCTTTGTGGCGGATATTGCCGACGCTCTGGCGACGGCGGCCACGGCGCCGCATCAGCCCGCCCGCGAGTCCGTCTTCAACCTCGGATCCGGGGAGATTCCGGATCACCAGGGTTGGATCGACCGCTTCGCCAGGGTGCTCGATTGGCGTGGCCAGACGATTGGCGAACGGGCGGCGGCGGACAGCCCGATCGCCGCCCTCGATCTTCGCTACGCCCTGCAGGTGGACAGTCGCAGGTTCCGAACGGTCCATGGCTGGAGCGAGCCAACGTCGCTCGACGACGCGCTGCGCTCAACCGTGGCCGATGAGGCGGCGCGGGACTGACCGTGCGCATTCGGCGCGAAGCCGATCGGTCCGCAGCCCGCCGCGCCTTGAGTAGTTTCCGAGGTTTGCGGGGCAGGGGCGTTCGGGGGCAAGTCCGGATCGGCTAGGCGCAGACTGCGGTTCGGGGTGTTCTCGACACACATTTGGCGGTCCGTCTCCAGGAAAATCACATGCTGAAATCCCTTCTTTCGACGGTCCTGCTCGTGACCGCGCTTGCGCCCGTGGCCGCCAACGCCTCGACCCGCTGCCGGCAGGCGCAGCATGACCAGCAGGTCACCGGCACGGTGGTGGGCGCCATCGCCGGCGGACTGCTCGGCAACGCCGTGTCCCGCGGCGGCGGTCGGGCGGGGGGAACCGTGATCGGCGCCGTGGGCGGCGCGGTGATCGGCAACCAGCTCGCGGCCTCGTCCGGCCATCCGTGCCCAGACGGCTATGAGGCCTATGACGACGGCGTCCGGTCGGACCAGGCGGCGCCCGGGGCCTATGGCCCCGCGGACCAGACCCGGCCCCAGGATGGCGACCGCCGCGACTGGAACCATCCGGACGGCCGCCGCCATGACTGGGACCGGGCGACCTTCGACCGGGAGTGGGGCGGCCGCGGGGCTGACTGGGACCACCGCTGGCAGCGGGGAGATCAGCTGCCCGACGGCTATGCGTTGGATGAGCGGTACCAGGTCCTCGACTACCGCGACCACAATCTCGACGCGCCGCGTCGGGGCTATCGCTGGGTGCGCTACGGCGACGGTTTCGTCATGGTCCGCCGGGACGGCTATGTGGGCCGATATGTCCGTGACGACGGCCGCTGATCCGGACCTCCCTGCGCCCCTGGGCGGCGTGACCGCCGCCGGGGCGACCGCCAGGGCTCATTCCGCCGCCTGAGCCGGCCGGCGCAGACGATCACCGGTCATGGGCCCGGCCTCCCCCTGCGCGGAATGATTTGACACCGGGAGGCGATTGTCGCCCATTGCGTTCGCGGAGGATCCGACATCGCGTTCGAGCCCAAAACCGGCGACAGCCCCCTGGACGCGGCCTATCTGGCCGCGATCGTGGACTCGTCCGACGACGCCATCATCGGCAAGGATCTTTCGGGCGCCATCCGAAGCTGGAACCGCGGGGCGCAGAAGATCTTTGGCTATGCGCCGGACGAGGTGGTCGGGAAGCCGGTGCAGATGCTCTTCCCCCCCGATCGGGTGGGCGAGGAGGACATGATCGTCCAGCGCATCCGCCAGGGCGACACGGTGGATCACTTCGAGACCGTGAGGCGGCGAAAGGACGGATCGGACTTTCCGGTGTCGGTCACCATCTCGCCGATCCGGGACGCGGACGGCGCAATCGTGGGCGCCAGCAAGATCCTTCAGGACATCAGCGCCCGCCATCGCGCGCAGGCCGAACTGACCCAGGCGAAGGCGGCGCTCGAGCAACTCGTCGCCGAGCGGACTGAGGCCCTCGCGCAGCGCAATCTGTTGCTCAGCGAAGTCTATCACCGGGTGAAGAACAATCTTCAGATGGTCGACGGGCTGTTGCTGATGAGCGCCGTCAAGGTCACGGATCCGGCGGCGCGGGACGTGCTGATGGACCTGCGATCGCGGGTGTTCGCCCTCGGCCTCGTCCATCAGCAGCTGATGGGCTCGCCGGATCTGAAGACGTTCGACGCCGGCCCGTTCCTCACCGAGCTTTCGGCCAACATCATGGGCGGCGCCTCGGATGACCGGATCGCGTTGAAGATCGACGCCTGTCCGCTCGAGGTCGGCCTGGATACCGCAGTGCCCCTGGGACTGCTTGTCACCGAGCTGGTCACGAATGCGCTGAAGCACGCCTTCCCCGACGGGCGATCCGGCCAGATCCGCGTGGCGCTTCGGGTCGACGCCGACAACCGGCTGTTGCTGACCGTGGCGGACAACGGAACAGGCCATGCCGGTGACGCCCAGACGCCCATGACGCTGGGGACCGGATCCAGCATTGTCAGAAAGCTCGTCGCTCAGCTCGGCGGGCAAATGGCCGTCCGCTCCGACCGGGGCGTGACGACGGACATCATCATCCCCTTTGCGGAGCTCGCATGACTGCGCTGAACCGGTCCGTTCTTGTCGTTGACGACCATGCGATCATCGCCGAACTCTGGTGCGTGCACATGCAGATGCTGGGGCTGGAGGTCTGCGGCACCGCGGCGACGGCGGAGGAGGCGCTTGCGCTGGCGGAACAGCATCGGCCCGCCATCGTGCTGATGGACGTGCGGCTGCGCGGCGAGAAGGATGGGGTGGATGCGGCCCTGGCCATCCATGCGTCGGTCGGGTCCAAGATGATCTTCATCACCGGCTCCCAGGAACCCCAGACCCTGGCGCGGATCGCCCTCGATCACCCGGTCGCCGTGTTGATCAAGCCCGTGGCCGACCATGTGCTCAAGGCCGCTGTCACGAATGCGCTGAGCAGCATGACGGCGTGACCCCTTGCCCCCCGCGCGGGGGAACGGCGGCGGATCACGGTCAGCAGGCGCCGCGGCCCAGACACACGGCCGGCAGAGTGCAGACCAGGATTTGGCAGTCCAACCGGAAGGAGCGATTCTGCGCATAGTGGCGATCGTGCGCGACGCGACGGGCGAAGCTGGTGTTGCTCCGACCGCTGACCTGCCAGGGGCCGGTGATCCCGGGGCGGACCGAACAATAGTGGCGAAGGCTCCGGCCATAGAGCCGAGCCTCTTCCGGGACGATGGGACGGGGGCCCACCAGGTTCATGGTCCGCGTCAGGACGTTGAGGATCTGGGGGAGTTCGTCCAGGCTCGACTTCCGGAGAAAGCCCCCGATGCGGGTGATGCGGGGGTCCCGCCGCAGTTTGCGGGTGCGTTCCCACTCCAGCCGGCACTCGGGGCGCTCCTCGAGCAATCGCTCCAGGGCCTCGCGGGCGTCCTGCCGCATGGTCCGGAACTTGTAACACTGGAACGTCTCGCCATTCAGCCCGACACGTGTCTGGCGAAACAGCACCGGTCCGGCGCTGTCCGCCTTGATGGCCAGCGCAATGAAAAGCAGCAGGGGCGACAGGAACAGGACAACGAACACCAACAGGAACTGGATCAACATGTCGGCCACGACGTCCGCCACATAGGCCAGCACGCGTTCGATCCAAGGGCCCGTCGGCCGAGCGTCCGGACCGGCGAGCGGGGCTGTTCCAGCAGCGGCCGAGAGAGGGTTTTGATACATACTCTGTTCCGACCGATCACCCTGGACAGGGGGCCATATGCACGCGAGAGGCCGCGCCGTGACAGGTTCGGTTTCTACCCACGTCTCGGCGATCGACGGCTGAAACGGCCTTCCGGCGAGGTTCAGGGCTCGTATTCGAACGTCGAGGGAACGGTATTCGGCACATCCGCCGCCGAGACGATCGCCGCGGCGTCAGCCAGAAGCATCCAGGTCGCCACCGAAATCGTTTCCGCCGTCAGAACCATGCGCGTCCGGCATACCGCGCCGTCCGGGCGCCGTCTGCACCTTCGCCCGATGTGCCGTCCTGCGACGGCGCTCTTTGCGCGCGCCGCGGTCCCCCGGGGCTTCGACCCGCGCGCATTGTGGGTTACAGGACCCCACCCGCCGCGGGTCGACCAGGCGGAATGGCGAAGTTGGGACGAGATGATCCGTTGGGTGCAACTGGGCGTGGCCGACGTCCCGGGCGGGAGTGGCGCGCTGCGTCTGATGCAGCGCGGAAGTGAGTTCGCGATCTTCGCCGGGGCCGATGAACTGATGGGGACCCGGCTCAGCGGATCCGAGGAAGCCCTGGCGTTTCTGGCGGCCGAGCGCCTGCAGGGTCGGGCGCGGCCGCAGATCCTGATCGGCGGCCTGGGCATGGGCTTCACCCTGCGCGCAGCCCTGGCCCGGTTCGGCCCTCAGGCCCGCATCACCGTGGCTGAACTGGTGCCGGAGGTGGTCGCCTGGGCCCGCGGTCCGCTGGCGGAGATCCATGGGAACAGCCTGTCGGACCCGCGGGTGACGATCCATGTGGGTGATGTAGGCGATCTGATCGAAGGCGCCGCCGGGCGCTATGACGCGATCCTGCTGGACGTCGACAATGGGCCCGCCGGGTTGATGCGCTCGGCCAATGACGACCTGTACGACCACTACGGCCTGCGCGAGGCCCATGCTGCGCTGACGGCGACGGGCGTGCTCGCGGTGTGGTCGGCCGCGCCGGAGCCGGTGTTCACCCAGCGCCTGCGCGCCGCCGGCTTCCGGGTGGAAGACCACCGCGTGCGCGCCAATGGTCGCAATACGGGCCCGCGCCATGTGGTGTGGCTGGCGACCCGGGTCGGCTAGCGCGGCGCCTGGACGGCCGCTTCGAGCGGGTCGGCGCGCAAGACCTGCGGCGGTGAGTGTTTTCCGAGTCTGGTCGGACCGGGGCGCCGCCGTGACGATGGGGCTGGCCGGATTTGCGGCCATTGCCGGAGGGACGTCCCCTCCCACAGGAGCTGACAGTGCTTTACACCATCGCCATCATCCTGGTCGTCCTGTGGCTCCTTGGACTGGTCTCGTCCTACACGATGGGCGGCCTGATCCATGTGTTGCTCGTTCTCGCCATCATTGTCATCGTCGTCCGCGTCCTCCAGGGACGCCGGATCTAGCGATCCTGGCGACCGGGGCGCGTACTGCCTTGGACGGCGCGTCCGCCCTTGACCACTCTAGCGACGGGTGATCCTGCCCGATCCATGGACCTTCGCGATGACCTCATCTGAAGCACCAACGGCGCCCGCGCCCGCCGGTCAGGCCGGCGCCCGGTACACCGGCGTGGCCATGGCCCTGCACTGGGCGCTGGCCGGGCTGATCCTCGTGCAGATCGGGCTGGGTTGGTGGATGAACGAATGGGTCCCGGACCATTCGTCGGCCCAGGACTCCATCGAGGGCGTCCATATTTCCGTCGGCCTGACGGTCCTGATCCTGGTGGCCGTCCGGATCGGCTGGCGCCTGACCCACCGTCCGCCGGCGCTGCCGACCGGCGTCGCCGGGTGGGAGCGGGCCCTGGCCGGAACGGGCCATGTCCTGTTTTACCTGCTGATGCTGGCCTTGCCGCTGACGGGCTGGGCCATGGTGTCGATGCATGCGGGCGCGCCGATCTCGTTCTGGGGACTGTCTTGGCCCCGGCTTCCGGGAATGGCGCAACTGGGCGCCCCGAATCCGCGACCCCTGCGCGGTCTGCTGCAGCTCGTTCACACGAACCTTCTGATCTGGGTGGTGCTGGCCAATCTGGCTCTGCACGTGGCCGGCGCTCTGAAGCACCAGTTCGACGGCCATCCGGTGCTGTCGCGGATGTGGCCGTAGACTCTGGTCGGTCGACTCCGGCCGGTCGCCGCCGTCGGTGTGTTCGGCCGCAGCCGCGCCGTGGGACCTGCGGACGGTCAGCTCGCCCCGCGCGGGGCCCAGGCGGTCTCCCGCACCCGCCAGATCAGAACGAGGACGCAGACGGCCGCCAGCAGGGCCATGGCCCCGGCGGCGGCGAAGGCGGCGAGAAAGCCGCCCGTCGCATCCACGAGGAACCCCGTCGCCAGCGGCGCCAGCACGCCGGAGAGGTTGGCGACGCCGTTGGACAGGCCGACCCACTTCCCGGACGCGCGGGGGCCGGCGAGGGTCTGGGCGACGGCGTACAGGTTCGGCGTCCACATGCCGAAGGCCGCGCCCGCCACGAACAGGCTGGCCACGGCGGCTTTCGCTCCGCCGAATGCGGCCGCGGCCATGGCGGCGGCGACGATGAGCTGGGCTGCGACCAGGAAGGGCTTGCGCGACCAGGTCAGGCTCACGCCCGCCGCGATCAGCCGGTCCGAGCACCAGCCGCTGACGAAACTGGACGCGGCGTAGACCAGATAGATCTCCCCGCCGGTCACCGCCATCTCGCGCAGGCTCAGCCCCTGGACCTTGATGAGGTAGGTCGGCAGCCAGGAGATCACGAAATAGAAGGCGTAGAGATTGAACCCGTGTCCCACCATGGTGCCCCACAGGGCGGGCTTGGACAGCAGCTCGGCAAAGCTCGGTTCGTCCTGGTCGTGGCGGGCGCGCGACGCCTCTCCGGACAGCCGGCGCGTGGCCATCAGCCAGGGAACCAGCCAGAGCAGGGACAGACCGCCGAACAGGATGAAGGTCATCCGCCAGCCCTGCTGCGCCATGATCTCGCCGCCGAAGAAGACGCCGAACGCCGGTCCGAGGGCGAGACCCATGGAGAACAGGCCATTGGCGAAGCCCATCCCGCCCGCCGGCAGATGCTGCCCGAACAGTTTCGAGCTGCAGGGGAAGGCCGCGCTTTCGCCGACGCCCAGCAGCAGCCGCAGGACCAGCAGCAGGGCGAAGCCATGGGCCAGGCCGGTCAGGGCGGTGGCCGTCGCCCAGACGGCCAGACCGACAGCCAGAACCCAGTAGGCGTTGAACCTTTCGGTCAGCCAGCCGACCACCGCATGCGCCGGGACATAGGTCCAGTAGAACGCCGATAGCAGGACGCCCAACTGGCTGTTGGAGAGCTTCAGCTCGTCGCGGATCATCGGCCCCGCTGTCGACAGGGTTCCGCGGTCGACATAGTTGATGAGAACCATCACCGCCAGCAGCCAGACGACGAGGTTGCCGAACACCGGCCGGGCTGCGTCGGCGCTGTCCATATCCGTCGTCGTCATGCGGCCCCCGCCTTCGCGCACTCCGGTCCGGAAACCGTACACCGCGGGCTGTCACAGGGACAGGGTCCTGAGGGGGCAGGGTGGATCGCCTGTCGCCGGCGGTCGCGGGATCGCCGCGGATTGCCTTTCCGGGGGGCGCTTGCGTAGATAAGGAGATATTCCAGTTTCCTCAGATCGAGATATTCCCACGTGACCAAGCCGCCGGCCGCGCCAAAGCCACGCTACAATCTGGAAAATGCGCAGGTGCTGCTGGTGGAGGACAACCAGCGGGGACTGGATATCACCTACAAACTGCTGCAGGGCCTCGGCGTGCGGTCGATCGAGCGGGCGCCGACGGCCTATGTGGCGAAGGACCTGCTCAAGACCCGTGAATTCGACCTGCTGATCTGCGAAGCCGCCCTGGAGGGATCGGACGGCTATGATCTCGTCCACTGGCTTCGGCGGGCGAAGCTGAACCCCAACAGCTTCATGGCGGCCATCATCCTGTGCAGTCACAGCCCGATGTCCAAGGTGGCCAAGGCCCGGGACTGCGGCGCGGATTTCATCATCACGCGGCCGATGACGCCGAAGATCCTGCTGGACCGGATCATCTGGGTGGCGCGGGACAGTCGCGCCTTCGTCGAGTGTCAGGTCTATCTGGGTCCGGATCGCCGGTTCCACTCCATCGGCCCGCCCCCTGGCACCGATGGTCGGCGGTGGGACGACCTGCCCCTCGAGGTCGGCGAGCCGAGCGGGCACAACCTCGACCAGAGCGACATCGACGCCATGCTCAATCCGCGCCGGCCGCCGCGGGCCTAGTCCCGCGGTTGAACCGGCAGGCTGGACAACGAGCCCGTCAGCGGGTCGTTTCCTTTTCCTTTTCCTTTTCCTTTTCCTTTTCCTTCGGCGCGGAGACCTGTTGCGGCCGGGCCTGGGCCTTGGGCTTGGGCAGGAGCCGGAACCGCGACTGGCACCATCCGAAGTCGACGCCCACGTCCAGCAGGGCGTCAGACCGACCGCAGGGGCAGGCATAGTCCCAGACCGAGAGCACCCGATAGGTCTCCCCCGCCCGCAGGGGGACAGGCCGGCCCGTGACATGGTTCGGGGCGGCGTTCACGCACAACACCAGATCGCCGGGGCCGACTGCGTCGCTCATGGCATTCGTTCCTCGAGGGTCAAGGGGACCTGCGGCGGCCCCATGCGCGCGCTCCCGTGGCGGCGCCGTCCGGCCGGCGTCCGTCCAGTCGAAACACGCCCACAGTATAGCGCGCCAGGGGGAGGGACCGCAAACCCTCCCGGAGGACGCCCGTTTGACGTCGCCGCCGACGCCTGCCTTAATCCGCCCGTTCGGCGCGGTCATCGGGGGCAGGGGGGTTCATGTTCGAATACAGGGCGGTGGCGGCCATGGCGCTCGCCTGGCTCCTCGTTCAGGCGGGGCCTGCGACCAGCGCGGATCCGGGGCCGCCAGCCGCTGTGGTTCGCACCGTCGTGGGCGACTGGGACGGCGCGTTGAACGTATCGGCGGTCAAGCTGAGGCTGGCCTTCCACGTCACGTCCGGCGCAACCGGCCTGACGGGCACGCTGGACAGCATCGACCAGCAGGCCAACGGCATTCCGCTGACCAAGGTGGAGATGACCGGGGACAAGGTCCATATCGAGATCGCCGCGGTCCGAGGAAGTTTCGACGGCGTGCTGGACCCGTCGGGCGGGACCCTGGCCGGCGAGTGGCGACAGGGGCCCGGCGCCCTGCCGCTCCAGCTGACGCGGCGGACGGCGGGCCAGGCCCAGGCGGTCCTGCGGCGGCCGCAGACCCCGCTGAAACCCTATCCCTACCGGGAGGAGGAGGTCGCCTTTTCCGACGCCGCCGCCAATGTCCGGCTCGCTGGAACCCTGACCCTGCCCCAGGGGGCCGGACCGTTCCCGGCGGTAGTGCTCGTCGCGGGGTCCGGACCGAATACGCGCAACGAGCCGATCGTCGGCCATGAACTCTTCCTTGTTCTCGCCGATCATCTCACCCGCCACGGGATCGCCGTGCTGCGCTACGACAAGCGGGGCACGGGCCGCTCCACCGGCGACTACGGCAAGGCGACATCCTATGATTTCGCCGACGACGCCCGGGCGGCTGCGGCCTATCTGCGGACGCGGAGCGAGATCGACCCCGGGCATGTGGGACTGATCGGGCACAGCGAAGGCGGGCTGATCGTCCCGATGGTGGCGGTCCGTGACCCGTCGACGGCCTTCATCGTCATGCTGGCGGGCCCGGGGGTCAATGGCGCTGCGGTCTGGCTGGAACAGCTGAAGCTGATCCTCGCGGCGACGGGCGCGCCGCCGGACAAGATCGCCGTCGCCGCCGGCCAGCGGCAGAGGATGATCGACATCCTCCGCAGCGAACCCGATCCGGACAAGGCGGCGCCGCCTTTGCGCGCGGTGATGCGCGAGCAGGCGCCCCAGGCCACGCCGGCGCAGATCGACGCCGTCGTCGCCCAGATCAACACGCGCTGGTTCCGGGAGTTCTTCGCCTTTGAACCGGCGCCGGTCCTGCGTCAGGTCCGTTGTCCGGTTCTGGTGCTGGGCGGGACCAAGGACGTGCAGGTGTCGACGGCGCAGAACCTGCCCCGGATCCGCGAGGCCCTGTCCGGCAATCCCGACGTGGAGATCGACGAGATTCCCGGCCTCAATCACCTGTTCCAGACCGCCAGGACCGGCGCCATCAGCGAATATTCCGAGATCGAGGAGACCATGGCCCCCGTCGCGCTGGACACGGTGGCCCGCTGGATCCGCGCTCACAGCCGTCCGCCCGGCGCGCCCTGATCGCGGCGGGCGAAAAGCTGTTCCGCCACGCCGCCCTTGAACCCGGCGACGCCTTCGGCTTCTGTCCTGACAAGACCACCGGGAGCCAGGCATGTCCGAGACGCACGGGTTCGAGAGCTTTGACGGCCAGACGATCGCCTACCGCACCCTGGGTGAGGGACGTCCGACCCTGTTGATCCACGGCTTTCTCGCCGACGGGCCTTCGAACTGGGTCCAGCCCGGCGTCGCCGCCGCCGTGGCGGGCCTGGGGCGCCGGGTGATCCTGCCGGACCTGCGCGGGCATGGCGCGTCGGCCGCGCCGGAGGACCGCGCCTTCTGGCCCGCCGATGTGCTGGCGCTGGATCAGGAGGCGCTGATCGCCCATCTCGGCCTGAGCGATTATGACCTTGTCGGCTATTCCCTCGGCGCGCGGACCGCCGTGCGGATGATGGTGCGGGGCGCGCGGCCGGGGCGGGCGGTGCTGGGCGGCATGGGCGACAGCGGGATCATGCAGGCGGGCGCCCGCGCGGCCCTGTTCGAGGATGGCATCCGCCATGGGGCGGCGGCGGCCGATCCGCGCTCCGGTCGGGTGATCCAGCTGATGATGGAGGCCCGGGGGCTGAAGCCAGAAGCGATGCTGGGCGTGCTGGCGTCCTTCACCCCCACCCGTTCCGACGAGATCGCGGCCATTCCAGTCCCCACCCTCGTGGTCAGCGGGGACCGGGACCAGGACAACGGCTCGGCGGAGGCCCTGGCCGCCCTGTTGCCGGCCGGCCGGGTCCGGATCGTCACGGGGGATCATCTGAGCGCCGTCGCCGATCCCGGGTTCGCGGCGGCCATTACCGGCTTTCTGGACGCCGGCGCCTGACTCAGGCGGGCGGCGCGCCGCCCGTCACACCGCGGCCCGACGATCGGCGACCAGCTGCCGGGACAGTTCCCGCGCCAGGTGCGCCACATCGATCGGCTTGCTGACCCAGCCGTCAAAGACCGGCGCCAGGTCCCCGATCACGTCGGCGCTGAAGGCGACGAGCGGACGGGTGCTGTTGCCGCCGGGCAGGGTGCGGATCTGTTCGGCCACGGCCTCGCCGCTCAGGCGCGGCATCTGCCGGTCGATCAGGAACAGGTCGAACGCCTGCGACCGCGCCTTGGCGACGCCGTCAAAGCCATCCACAGCCGTCTCCACCTCCATGCCGAGGGCCTCCAGGATGCGGCGGGCGAGGTCGCGGATCATCTCGTTGTCATCGATCACCAGGATCCGCACGCCCTGGAGCGACGGCGTGGGGCTGGCGTCGGGGTCAGCGTCTGCCGGGCTCATGCCCAGCGCAGTCTGCGGCGGCAGTTCGAACCAGAACCGGCTGCCCGCGCCGAGGACACTCTCCACGCCGATCCGTCCGCCCATGCGCTCGGCCAGATACTTGCAGATGGCCAGCCCCAGCCCCACCCCGCCGAAGTGCCGGGTGGTCGACACGTCCGCCTGACTGAACCGCTCGAACAGATGCGGAAGATCGCCGGGGGCGATGCCGATGCCCGTGTCCGCGACCTCGAACCGCAGCCGGTCTTCGGCGGGATCGTAGCCCAGGCTTACAGTCAATCCTCCGGCGGGGGTGAACCGGATGGCGTTGGCGATCAGGTTGATCAGGATCTGACGCAGGCGGTTGGCGTCGAGACTCGCCGTGTCCGGAACGCCGGGGGCCACGACAAGATCGATCTTCAGGCGCCTCTGGGCGAGGTCGAGCTCGAACAGGTTGAGCGTGTCTCGGACCACCGCCGTCACATCGGCGGGCGCATAGGTGAAGCTGACCAGGTTGGCTTCAAGCCGGGAAAAGTCGAGCACGTCGTTCACGGTGGACAGCAGGATGTGCCCGTTGGCCTCGATCTTCTCGATCAGGGCGACGGCCTCGGTCGGCAGGCCGGCGATCTCGCGCATCATCCGCGCATAGCCCAGCACGCCGGTCAGCGGCGTCCGGATCTCATGGCTCATGTTCGCCAGGAACTGCGACTTGGCCTCCGCTGCGGCTTCGGCCTTGAGACTGGCGACGGCCAGGGCCTGCTCCGTCTCCTTGAGCTGGGTGACATCGGTGAAGCTGGTGACGATCTTCGAGGGAGTCGCCCCCCCCTCGAAGATCGGGATGGCGTTACCCATCACCCAGGTGATCCGCTCCTCGGCCGGGGTCTTGATGCCGATCAGCAGGTTGGACGCCATGCGCCCGGTGCAAAGGGCGCGACTGACCGGATACTCCTCGACGGGCAGCAGGGATCCGTCTTCGCGCACCAGGGTCCAGCGGGCGTCGGCCAGCGCCGCGCCCCGGGCCTCGTCCGACCGGACGCCGAACAGCTCGCCGGCCCGGGGATTGGCGTAGATCACCGCGCCCGTGGCGTCGTGCAGGATGATTCCAGCGCGCACATGCTCGAACATCAGGTTGTGTTGGCGCTGGAGGGCGCGCTGCGCGTCGTGCGCGGCGAGCTGGTCCGTCACGTCCCGGGCGATCCCGAAGACCAGGTCGCCGGAGCGGCGCGCGCGCCACTCCAGCTGGCGATAGGTCCCGTCCCGGCGGCGATATCTGTTGATGAATCCTACGACGTTTTCTTCGCGATTTGCCCGAGCCATGTGCTCGATCGTGGACTCGAGGTCCTCAGGATGCACGAGAGACAGGAGTGAAAGGCCTTCGAGTTCCGAAACGTCAAAGCCTAGAGTCTCTTTCCAGGCTGCATTCATCCGAACGATATTGCCTTCGTCGTCACGGATTATCAAAAGATCCAGCGAAACGTCGAAGAATGTCTCGATCTGATTCTCGAGGAGGCGTGGCGTTCTTTTCAAAACGAATGCTCCTCAGGTTAGCTCGGTTGCAACGGCCCCGACTAATGCATCGAAGTGTCCGCCAAGCGTGCGCAGGATCAACCGAAAATCGTAAACAATTCGGCAGAGGGCGACCAAATTGGGTGACAGTTCAGCGGCCCGCGTGCGCGGCGGCCCTTGGTGACGCGCCGCCGGCGGCGCGCGGCGTGCGGCGCGGAACAGGCTCGCCCCAGCCCCCGGGGGGCGTTTGCATGCGGGCGCCCGCGCCGATAGACTGCGTGCAGGAAGGGGCCGGGGTCGGCCCGGGAGAAGAACAGATGGCCCGCCTTGTTCCGGTCGCCGTGATGATCACGGTGTTGGTTGGCCTGTCGGGCTGCACCAGCATCACCTACAACTGCAATGCGGCCGCCAGCTGCACGCCGCTGGCCAAGACGCCGGCGCCCGCCAAGGCCGATCCCAAGGGCTGAGCCGCGCAGCTTCGCCCCCGTCCGGAGACACCCCCTGATCATCCTGATCCGCCACGGCCAGACGCAGTTCAACAAGGAGGGTCGCCTTCAGGGGCGGCTGGACTCCCCCCTCACCGAGGAGGGGATCGCGCAGGCGCGGCGGATGGGCCGGATCCTTCGGCCGACCGTGGACGGCGAGGCGCCCTGGGTGGTGGTCTCAAGTCCCCTCGGCCGGGCCTTCGCCACCGCCCGGATCGTGTGCGAATCGGCGGGCCTGGACACCCCCATCGAAACCGATGAGCGGCTGGCGGAAATGTCCCTGGGCCCGCTGGACGGGCTGACTCGGGACGAGATCCTCGCCAGGGCGCCGGACACCCGGATTGCGCCCGGCTGGATCTACGCCATTCCCGGCGGCGAAACCGAGGACCAGCTCCGGTCGCGGGTGGCCGCCTGGTTGTCCGAGGTGGATGAAACGGACGGACGGCGCCGGCTGGTGGTTTCGCACGGCATCACCGGCCGCATGGTCCGGCATCTTTATGCGGGCGAATCGCTGCACGGGGCGCCGCCGCCGCAGGACAGCGTGTTCCGGCTGTCCGGCGGACGCATCGAACATCTCGCCGGCTGACGTCGCCGCTTTGCCTATTGGCGCAAGGCGCCCTAAACACGGCGCTCTCCCTCGTTCCCCGCGCCAGGACGCCGCATGACCCGCATACTGATCACCTCGGCCTTGCCCTACATCAACGGGATCAAGCACCTGGGGAATCTGGCCGGATCGATGCTTCCGGCCGATGTGTTCGCCCGCTTCCACCGCGCCGTCGGCGACGAGGTGCTGTTCATCTGCGCCACCGACGAGCACGGCACCCCGGCCGAACTGGCCGCCGCCGCCGCCGGTCAGGACGTCCGCGCCTATTGCGACGAGCAGCACCAGCTGCAGAAGGACGTGGCGGCCGCCTTCGGCCTGTCCTTCGACTGGTTCGGCCGGTCCTCCAGCCTGCGCAACCGCGAGCTGACCCAGCACTTCGCCCAGGTGCTGGAGCGCCAGGGCCTGATCGAGGAGCGGACCGACAAGATGGTCTACTCCATCGACGACCGACGGTTCCTGCCGGACCGCTATATCGAGGGCACCTGTCCCATCTGCGCCTTCGAGAAGGCGAGGGGAGACCAGTGCGACAACTGCGGCTCCCTGCTGGACCCGGTGCGGCTCATCAATCCCTACTCCACCATCTCCGGCTCCCGCGACCTCGAGGTCCGGGAGACGCGGCACCTCTACCTTCTGCAGTCGCGCCTGCAGGACCGGATCCGCGCCTTCATCGACAGCCATGCGGACTGGCCGCTGCTGACCCGCTCCATCGCCTACAAGTTCCTCGATGAAGGTCTGATCGACCGGGGCATCACCCGCGATCTCCATTGGGGCGTGCCCGTGGCGGTGGACGGGGTGGCGCGGCCGGGCTTCGAGGAG
>CAINOV010000209.1 GCA_903851655.1 uncultured Caulobacterales bacterium | reverse complement strand
TCCTCCAGGGACAGGCCGGCGGCCACCTGGCGCCGGGCCAGGGCCTCGCGGTCCAGCTTGCGCGGCTCGGGGCCCGGCCCGATCCGGGTCTCCAGCGCCACGATGTTCTTCAGCCCTTCGGTATAGGGATGGTCGTCGGCCAGGGCGTCGACCAGCTCCTCCTCGTCGTAGAACCGGCCCTCCTTCAGGTCCACGGCCAGCATCCGGCCCGCGGTGATGTGGGTCTTTGAGACGATCCGGCTCTCCTCCACCCCGCACATGCCGGCTTCGGACCCCATGATCAGCAGGCCGTCGGAGGTGCGCGCCACCCGCAGGGGGCGCAGGCCGTTGCGGTCCTTGCCCGCCACCACCCAGCGGCCGTCCGTGGCGCAGACCGCCGCCGGTCCGTCCCACGGCTCCATCACCGCGTTGCAGTAGGCGTAGAGCGCCGCATGCGCCGGCTTCATCCGGGGCGAGGCGGCCTCGGGCATCAGCAGGGCCTTCACCATGGGCGCCGGGCGACCGGCGCGGACCAGCACCTCGAACACATTGTCCAGCGCCGCGCTGTCCGAGCCGCCGGGCTGGATCACCGGCTTGACCAGCCCGTCATCCTCGCCGAACGCGTCCGCGGTCATGCGGATCTCGTGGCTCTTCATCCAGTTCACGTTGCCCTTCAGCGTGTTGATCTCGCCGTTGTGGGCCAGCATGCGGAAGGGCTGGGCCAGCCGCCATTCCGGGAAGGTGTTGGTGGAATAGCGCTGGTGGAAGATGGCCACGGCGCTGGCGAAGCGGCTGTCCCGCAGGTCCGGATAGAAGTCGTCGATGTGCTCCGCCAGGAACATGCCCTTGTAGACCAGGGACCGGGCGGAGAACGAGCACACATAGAAGGGCGCCACGCCGGCCGCCGACACCTGCTGCTCGATCCGCTTGCGGATCAGGAACAGGGCGCGCTCCAGCTTCGAGCCGTCGGCGTCGTCGGCGATCAGGGCGGCCGGGGCGGCCAACATGATCTGCTCGATCTCCGGCCGGGTGGCGTTGGCCTTCTCGCCGATCACCGAGGTGTTCACCGGCACCTGGCGCCAGCCATAGATGTAGAAGCCGGCGCGCAGCACCTCGCTCTCGACGATGGTGCGGCAGGCCTCCTGCGCGCCCAGGTCCGTGCGCGGCAGGAAGATCTGCCCGACCGCGATGGCGCCGGGCTGCACCCGGTGGCCGATCCGGCGGACTTGGTCGGCGAAGAAGTCCTGCGGCACGTTCAGCAGGATGCCGGCGCCGTCGCCGGTCTTGCCGTCGGCGTCCACGGCGCCCCGGTGCCACACGGCCTTCAGGGCGCGGATGGCCAGCTCCACCACCTCGCGGCGGGGCTTGCCGTCCACGGCGCAGACGAGGCCCACGCCGCAATTGTCCCGCTCGCTGGCGGGGTCATAGGCGCCGGTCTCGGTCAGCAGGCGGCGATTGGCGAGATAGCGGTCGATGGTGTCTGACATGGGCTCAGGCCTGTTCGGCGAGGGCCAGGCCGGCTTTCGCCGCGGCCTTCTGTTCGAGATAGCGGTGCATGCCCTCGGCGGCGTCCAGGCCGTCGCGCACGGCCCAGACCACCAGGGAGGCGCCCCGGGCGATGTCGCCGGCGGCGAACACGCCGTCGAGATTGGTCTCCAGCGTGCGACTGTCCACCTTGACCGCCCCCCAGCGGTTCAGCGCCAGTCCGGGGGCGCCGAAGCCGTGGACCACGTCCTCCGGGTCGAAGCCCAGGGCCTTGATCACCAGGTCGGCGGGCAGGTCGAACTCGCTGCCCGGAACCTCTTCGGGGCTCTGGCGGCCGGAGGCGTCCGGCGGGCCCAGGCGCATGCGGGCCGCCTTGACCCCCTTCACGCCCGCGGCGTCGCCGTACAGGGCCTTGGGCAGGGCCAGCCATTCGAAGACCACGCCTTCCTCCTCGGCATGGGTCACCTCCCGGTCGGAGCCGGGCATGTTGGCCCGGTCCCGGCGATAGAGGCAGGTGACGCTGGCCGCGCCCTGGCGGATGGCGGTGCGGACGCAGTCCATGGCCGTGTCGCCGCCGCCCACCACCACCACCCGCTTGCCCCGGGCGTCGAGCTCGGCCGGCGGCGGACCGTCGCCGAGGCCGGCCCGGTTGGAGGCGATCAGGAAGTCGAGGGCGGCGGCAACGCCGGCCGATCCGGCGCCCGGCGCGACCATGTCCCGGGCCTTGTAGACGCCGGTGGCGATCAGCAGGGCGTCATGCCGGGCCCGCAGGTCGGCGAGGGTGGCGTCGCGCCCCACCTCGAAGTTCATGCGGAAGTTCACGCCCCCCTCCGCCAGCCGGGCGGTGCGCCGGGCGACCACGTCCTTTTCCAGCTTGAAGCCGGGAATGCCGTAGATCAGCAGGCCGCCGGGGCGGTCGTAGCGGTCATAGACGGTGACCAGATAGCCCCGCTCCCGCAGCCGCTCCGCCGCCGTCAGGCCGGCCGGCCCCGCGCCGACGATCCCCACGGACTGCGCCCGCTCCCGCAGGGGCTTCAGTGGCTTGACCCAGCCGTTCTCCCAAGCGCTGTCGGTGATGAACTTCTCCACCGCGCCGATGGATACGGTCTCCCAGCCCGCCTGCTCGATGACGCAGGAGCCTTCGCACAGCCGGTCCTGCGGGCAGATGCGGCCGCAGATCTCCGGCATGGTGGAGGTGGCGGCGGACAGGGCGTAGGCGTCCTCCAGCCGGCCCTCGGCGGTCATCTTCAGCCAGTCGGGGATGTTGTTGTGCAGCGGGCAGGCGGTCTGGCAGAAGGGCACCCCGCACTGGGAGCAGCGGGACGCCTGCTCCTCGCCCTTGGCGACGTCATAGTCTGCGTAGATCTCGCCGAAGTCGGCGGTCCGGGCCTCGGCGCGGCGCTTGGGCGGCGTCGCCCGCGGGGTCGCGACAAATTTTAGCAGACGTTCGGCCATGACGCGGTCTCTCGTGCCCGGAAAGGTGCTGGACGCCTCCTATACGGGCAAACTCGACCTGCGAAAACGGTATGGTCTACTTTAGGGACAAATATCAGCCCGTCTCAGGGCGAGATTCGGTCAGGCGCCGAACAAATAGCCAGAATGGTCTACTTTCGAGACTAACCTGCCTGGGCTACGGGGTGGCCTCATGGAACTGCCCGCCGGCGCGGAACCGCCACAGATAGGTGGGCAGGATCGACTCCACGGGGGTGGCGGTCACGCCCAGGGCGGAGAGCCCCGGCGCGCCTGCGGAGACCACATTGTCCGACCGCAGCAGCCGGACCTGGTCGGTGGTCATCTGCGGCGGGATCGGCAGCACGGCAGCCTGGACGTCGCCCACCAGGCCGATCAGTCCCGCGACGGGCCAGGGCACCGGGACCAGGGCGCAGCCGCGACCGGTCTCCCGCAGGATCAGCTCCAGCAACTGGCGGAAGCTGTAGACGGTGGGGCCGCCCAGCTCGTAGGTCGCGCCGGCCAGGGCCGGGTCGCCGAGCACGGCGACCACCGCCGCCGCCACGTCGGCCACATAGACCGGCTGGAAGCGGGTCTTGCCCCCGCCGATCAGGGGCAGCACCGGCGACACCGCCGCCATGGCGGCGAACCGGTTGAAGAAGTCGTCCTCGGGTCCGAACACGATGGAGGGGCGGAGCACGGTCGCGCCGGGGATCGCGGCGCGCACCGCGGCCTCGCCGGCGGCCTTGGTCCGGGCGTAGACGGAGGACGACGCCGGGTCCGCGCCGATGGCCGACATCTGGACGAACCGGGTGATCCCGCGGGCGGCGGCCAGGGCGGCGATGGTTCCCGCGCCCTCGGCCTGGACGGAGCTGAAGGTCTGCTTGCCCGAGGCGTAGAGCACGCCCACCAGGTTGACCGCCGCCGTGGCGCCGTCCAGCGCCCGGGCGACGGAATCGGCGTTGCGGATATTGGCCTGGACCAGCTCGATCTGGCCGACGTCGCCCATGACCTTCAGCTCGGGAATCAGGTGCGGGCGCCGCACCGCCACCCGGATCCGCCAGCCCTGGCGAGCCAGCGCGCGCACCGTGTGGCGACCGACAAAGCCGCCGCCGCCGAACACCGTCACCAATTCCTGCATGCTCAACCCCGATCGCGATCCCGGACCCCTCCGGGGCGCGGCCCCAGGGTCCTTGGCCGTCGATAGACGATGGGACGAAACCGCGCAACGCGCGTGGGCCCTTCCCGGCGATTCCGCTGGACGCTCCGGCCGTTCCCGGGGGGCGACAGATCCGCCAACGGCGCCTAGACTGGCGGAAAGTCCCTCAGGAGCCCCGTCGCATGATCCGTTCGCCCGTCACCATCCTTTGCGCCGCCGCCGCCGGCCTGATGCTCGCCGCCCCGGTCAGCGGGGCCGAGCGGCCGCGCCCCGACGTCCGGCTCAAGGCGGCGGCCGAGGCGGCGAAGGCGGGGGAGCTCCAGCTGCTCGGCCAGATCGTCAACATTGATTCCGGCACCGGCAATGTCGCCGGCGGAGACAGGATCCAGGCCATCCTCACCGAGCGTCTGACGGCCATGGGCGCCGTGGTGGAACGGGTCCCCGCCGAGGCGCCCGGCCTGCCCGCCAATCTGGTCGCCACCTTCACCGGCAAGGGCAAGGGCCGGGTCCTCCTGATCGGACACGTGGACACGGTGCTCGAGGACGGGGAGGCGGCGCGGCGGCCGTTCCGGGTGGAGGGCGACAGCGCCTATGGGCCTGGCGTGATGGACGAGAAGGGCGGCGTGGTCACCGGCGTCACGGCGTTGCAGCTGCTGCACGATCTGAAGCGGACCGACTACGGCAAGATCACCTACCTGATCGAGACCAGCGAGGAGGCGGGCTCCACCGGATCGCGCAAGCTGATCGAGCGGCTGGTGCGGGAGCATGATGTGGAGCTGAACCTCGAGCCGGAATACGCCGACACCCTGACCGTCTGGCGGAAGTCCTCCGCCAACCTCGTCATCCGCGTGCACGGCCGGCCGGCTCATGCGGGGATGGAGCCGCAGAACGGCCGCAACGCCGCCGACGAGCTCATCCACCAGATTTCCGAGATGGAGGCCGCCTTTCCCCGTTCCGGCGATCACATCACCGTCAACCTCACCCTGCTGAAGGCGGGAAGCCGCAGCAACATCATCCCGGACTCCGCCGAGGCGACCTTGAATGTCCGCGGCCGGACCCTGGAGGAGATGGCGAGCGTCGGGGCCCGGGCCCGGGCCTTCGCCGCCCAGCCCGCCGTCCCGGATACGACCGTGGAGATCGACTACAGCGCCAGCTTCCCGCCCCTGGTGGCCAATGACCGGGTGCTGCGGGTCGCGGCGGACGCCAACCGGGCGCGGGCCGAATTCAACGGCGGAGCGTACAGGCTGTACGGCAATGGCGGCGCTTCGGAATCCGCCATCGCCGACGCTGCGGGAACGCCGACCCTGGACGGCCTGGGCTCCACCGGCAGCGGCGCGCATACGCCGAAGGAATCCCTGGACCTCACCAGCTATTCCGAGCGCCTCTACGTCCTCGCCCGGCTGATCGAAACCTATGGCGCGAAGCCGCCGGCCAGATAGGCGCGGGGCGCGCGGCGTCAGGGCAGCATCGAGCCGGTTTCCACGTACCGCTGGTGCCAGCTCAACGCCTCGGCCAGCAGGCAGGGCGCCTGGCCGCCATAGGGGTCCCGCAGGGCCCGGTCGTAATAGTCCTGCAGGCCGGGGCGATAGTCCGGATGAGCGCAGTTGGCGATCAGGGTGCGGGCGCGCTGGCGCGGGGACAGTCCGCGCAGGTCCGCCAGCCCCTGCTCGGTCACCACCACCTGCACATCCTGGTTGATGTGGTCCACGTGGCTGACCTTGGGCACCAGGGTGGAGATCTTGCCGCCCTTGGCCGTCGAGGGGGCCATGAAGATCGAGATATAGGCGTTGCGGGCGAAGTCGCCTGAGCCGCCGATGCCGTTCTGCATGCGCGACCCCATCACATGGGTCGAGTTCACGGCGCCGTAGATGTC
The DNA here is from genome assembly GCA_903851655.1 of uncultured Caulobacterales bacterium. GTDB lineage: Bacteria > Pseudomonadota > Alphaproteobacteria > Caulobacterales > Caulobacteraceae > CAIMFV01. Next base: position 15,389 of record CAINOV010000209.1, on the reverse strand, counting down.
GGCCTCGAGCATGCCGTTCATCGCCAGGCATCCCAGCCGGCGGATGACCTCGGGGCTGTTGCTGATCTCCTGCGGCCGCAGGATCAGCCGGTGACGATAGAGGTCCATCTCGGCGTTCAGCCTCGCCGCGGCGGCGGGGCTGAGGGACAGGGCGGTGGTGGAAGCCGTGTCCAGCTTGCCGGCGTCCATCAGCTCCAGCATCCCGTCCTGCAGCACCTCGGTATAGGCGCTCATGCCCTCGAAGCGGGAGGCCAGCAGGCCGGACAGGACGGCGTTGGCGATATTGCCCACCCCGGACTGCAGGGGCAGCAGGCCGGGCGGCAGCCGGCCCCGGGCGACCTCGTGCTCGAAGAAGGCGATCAGGTGACCGGCGATGGCGGTCTCGGCGGCGGCGGGCGGGCGAAAGGCCTGGTTGCGGTCCGGGGTGTCGGTCTCGATCACGGCCACGATCCTGTCCGCCCGACAGCGCAGATAGGGGGAGCCGATCCGGTCGCCGGGCCGGACCAGGGGGATCGGCTGGCGGTGCGGCGGCAGGCCCACCGTGTAGATGTCGTGCATCCCCTCCAGCGCCGGGTTCTGCCAGCGATTGACCTCCAGGATGACCTGGGAGGCCCGGTCGAGCCAGGTCTGGTTGTTGCCCACCGAGGAGGACGGGATCAGGTCGCCGTCCGCAGTGACGCCGGTCACCTCGATCAGGGCGGTGTCCAGCGGCCCGAGGAAGCCCTGCAGGGCCAGGGGCGCCACCTGGCTGAGATGCAGGTCGAAATACTCCATCTCCCCGCGATTGATGCGGTCGCGGGCGATGGGATCGGAATTGTACGGCAGGCGGAACTCCACGCCATTGGCCCGGGCCAGGGCGCCGTCCAGCTCCGGCCCGGTGGAGGCGCCGGTCCAGACGCGGACCTGGAACGCCTGCCCCGCGGCGTGGGCGGCCTCGATCCGCGCGGCCAGGGCCAGGGGCACGGCCTTGGGATAGCCCGAGCCGGTGAAGCCGCTCATGCCCACGGTGGAGCCGGGCGCGATCATCGCCGCCGCGGCCTCCGCACTCATGATCTTCCGGGCTATGGAAGGGCTGGCGATGGCCGTTCGGGTCATGCTGCGCAACGCCTTGGACGAGCCGGCGCGGGGCCGGGAAGATGGGTCAGCGGAAGAATGGCGGCGACGCAACCGTCGCCGCCATGATGTCGGTCAACCCGCCGCCTACTTCTTCTCGAAGGGGGCGCTGATGATCAGGTCCACGTCGTCGCCGATCAGCGGGACGTACTTCTTCACGCCGAAGTCGCTGCGCTTGATGTGGCCCTTCACCTCGAAGCCGATGGTGAAGGCCTTGGTCATGATGTTCGCCCCCGACGCCTTGAAGGTGGCGTCCAGGGTCACGGGGCGGGTGACGCCGTGGAAGGTCAGGTCGCCGGTCACCTGGGCGGTGGTGGCGCTGGTCGGGGTGACCTTGGTGGACTTGAAGCTGATGGTCGGGAACTGCGTGGCGTCGAACCAGTCGGGCGCCTTCAGCTCGCCGTCGAGAACGGTGTTGGTGGTCGACACGCTGGCCACCGGGATGGTCACCTCGAGGGCGTCGGCCGCGGCGTTCTTGGGGTCGAGGGTCAGGGTGCCCGCGGCGCCGGAAAAGTCGCCGTACCAGGTGGAAAAGCCCATGTGCGACACGGAGAACAGGATCCGGGCGTGGCTGCTCTCCAGCTTGTAGGCCCCGGCCTGGACGGCGGCGGGGTCGGTGTTCGGCGCCATCTGGGCGAGGGCGGGGGACGACAGCATCAGCGCGGCGGCGCCGGCGTAAAGGGCAAGGGTCTTCATGGGAGGTCCTCTTTGGGGGTGATACGCGTGAGACAGGAAAACGACGGGTCAGGGGGAGGTAGGGACGGGATCGCCGAACTGGAAGCCCGAAACGGGCTTGGCGAAGATGTGGTCGTGGAAGGTCCGGCGTCCGGTCTCCCCCTCCGCGGCGCCGGCGGCGACCATCAGCGGGATCAGATGCTCCTCCCGCGGGTGGCAGGCCCGGGCGGAGGGGGCGTCGGACCAGCGGACCAAAGCCGCCTCTCGGTCGCCGGAGTGCTCCACGGCGCCGGTCAGCCAGGCGTCGAACCGCTCCGCCTCCGGGGCGGCGCGGGGGGTGAAGAACGCCCGCAGATTGTGATAGCTCATGCCGCTGCCGATGATCAGCACGCCCTCGTCCCGCAGGGGCGCCAGGGCCTTGCCGATGGCCAGATGTCGGGCCGGATCGAGGTCGGCGGTCAGGGACAGCTGCAGGATCGGGATGTCGGCCTCCGGGCGGATCAGCAGCATGGGCACGAACACGCCGTGGTCCCAGCCCCGGGCGGTTTCGGTCTCCACCGTTTCCCCGGCGGCGCGGAGCAGGTCGGCCACCCGGTCCGCCAGTCCGGGCGCGCCGGGGGCGGGGTAGGTCAGACGGTAGGTATGCTCGGGAAACCCGTAATAGTCGAACAGCAGGTCGGGCCGGGGGGCGATGTTCAGGGTCGGGTTCGCCGTCTCCCAGTGGCCCGAGATCATCAGGATCGCCTGCGGGGGCTGCGGCAGGCCGGCGATCAGGCCGCGCAGATGGTCGCCCATGGCGTCCCACAGATGCGGGGCCTGGGGCGGCGGATCCATGAAGAAGCAGGGCCCCCCGCCGTGGGGGATGAACAGGGTCGGCAGTCGGGTCGAACGTTCCATGGGTCGGACATTTCACGCCGCGGTGATGCAGGTCTGCATATAGCGCCGAATTACATTCAGAAAACCGCTATAGACACGATGGTCTTCATCGGATTATCTGATGGTATGGCAGATCCCTCCATCGAGCAGATGCGGGTGTTCGCGGCCGTGGTCGAGGCGGGCAGCTTTTCGGCGGCGGCGCGGGCCCTGGGCCGCGCCCAGTCGGCGGTGACCTACGCCATCCAGGGGCTGGAGGCGCAGGCCGGCGCGCCCCTGTTCGACCGGAGCGGCTATCGCCCCGTGCTCAGCGAGGCCGGCCGCGCCCTTCTGCCCTGCATCCAGGCGATCCTCGGCGCCGCGGACGGGTTTCAGGCCGTGGCCGGGGGCCTGTCCGCCGGGCTCGAGGCCGAGCTGACCCTGGTGGTCGAGGCGATGTTCCCCATGTCGCAGCTGGTGAGCGCCCTGCGGGAGCTGCAGCAGCGGCACCCGTCGGTCCAGACCCGGATCGAGGTCGAGTCCCTCGCCGGGGCCCGGCGGTCGGTCATCGACGGCCGGGCGGACATGGGCCTCATCGTCGCCCTCGACCTCGATCCCGAAGGCTTGCAGGCGGCCCCGGTGGGGGAGATCGAGCTGGTGGTGGTCTGCGCCCCCGGCCATCCCCTGGCGGCGATCCGGCGGCCGCTGCTGCCGGACGATCTTGTGGACCACCTGCAGCTGGTGTTCAGCGAGCGGTCGGACGCCGGCCGCACGCCGGATCGGGGCGTGGTCGCCCGCCGCACCTGGCGACTGGCCGATCTGGGCGCCAAGCGGTCCATGCTGCTGGCGGGTCTGGGCTGGGGCAGCATGCCGCGGCACATCGTCGAGGACGACCTCGCCACCGGACGGCTGGTGCGGCTGGCGCCGGCCCTGTGGGATGGCCGCAACCGCATGCCGCGCCTGCCGATCAGCGTCGCCCGGCGCCGGGATCGCGCCCCGGGGATCGCCGGGCGCTGGCTGTTCGAGCGGCTGGCCCGGGGCGGCGTCGCCGAGGTTGCCCTCACCGGCCGGACAGACTAAGCCGTCTCCGGAGGAGCACGCGCGGCATGACCACCTATCTGCACAAGGGCGACCTGCCCGCCGGACTGGATTTCGGCGCCTCCGTCGCGGTGGATTCCGAGACCATGGGCCTGCGCCTGGGCCGCGACCCCCTGTGCGTGGTGCAGCTGTCCGCCGGCGACGGCCACGCCCACCTGGTGCAGCTGGACCGATCGACCTATGACGCGCCCAACCTGAAGGCGCTGCTCGTCAACCCGGACGTGCTGAAGATCTTCCATTTCGGGCGGTTCGACATCGCCATGTTCGCCCTGCATCTGCAGGTGGTCACGGCGCCGGTCTACTGCACCAAGATCGCGTCCCGCCTGGCGCGGACCTATACCGACCGGCATGGCCTGAAGGACGTGACCAAGGAACTGCTGGGCATCGACATCTCCAAGGCGCAGCAGAGCTCGGACTGGGGCCAGGCGAACCTCTCCGCCGACCAGCAGGCCTATGCGGCGTCGGACGTGCTGAACCTGCACGCCCTCAAGGCGAAGCTGGACGACATGCTGGTGCGGGAGGGCCGCAACGATCTGGCGCGCGCCTGTTTCGATTTTCTCCCCGACCGGGCCCGGCTGGACCTTGCGGGCTGGGAAGACGCCGACATCTTCGCCCATAGCTGAGGACCGGACATGAACGCCGCTTCGGCCGAGCTGGACAGGGATGAGGCGACCGGCGCGACGGGTCCGCGCCGCGCGTCCCTCGCCCACTGGCGGCGGCGGTCGCGGCGGATCCATTTCCTCCGCCGGGCCCTGCCGGCGGCCATAGCCGTCCTGCTGGTGCTGCTGCTGGGCTGGGTCGGCGTGCGGGCGGTGCTGTCGGCTCTCAATGCGGCGTCGGGCGCGGCGGGCAGCATCCACATGTCCAACGCCCGCTTCCACGGCCGGGACGGCCGCGACCAGTCCTTCGTCCTGTTCGCCCGGGAGGCCACCCGCGACGGCGCCAATCTGAACAAGGTGGATCTGGTCAAGCCGGACCTGAACCTGACCAACGAGACCGGGCCCCAGCCCCGGCGGGTGGTAGGCAATCACGGTCTCTATTTCGACGACCGGAAAATGCTCTACATGGATGGTCACGTGGTGTTCGAGGATGGCGCGGGAAACCGTTTCGTCAGCGAGCGCGCGGAGATCAACATCCAGCAGAACACCGTCCGCGGGGACACGGCGGTGACGGGCGACGGGCCGATGGGGCACGTGGACGCCCTGTCCTATTCAGTGGACTCCAAGGGCGACCATGTGGTGTTTGTGGGCAATGTGCACACGCATCTGGTGAACCAACAGGAACAGCGATGATGAACCGTCTCCCCCTCCGGATCGCCCTGGCGACGCTGGTCGCCGCCGCCCTGGCCTCGGCCGGGACGCTGCGGGCCCAGACCCCGGACACCGGCGCGGCTGCGGCGCCCAAGGCCAAGGGCGGCGGCGGTTTCGGCTTCTCCAACGAGGGCGGGCCGGTGGACATCACCTCCGACCGCAGCGAGACCTTCCAGCAGCAGCACATGTCGATCTGGGAAGGCAATGTCATCGCCATCCAGGGCGGCGACAAGCTGCAGACCCCGCGCCTGACGGTCTATTTCGCCGAAAGCGGCCAGCGGGCCAGCCAGTCGGCCTCGTCCGGACCCGACATGGGCCGGATCCAGCGGATGGAGGCCGAGGGGCCGGTCTATTTCGTCACGGCGACGCAGAAGGCCCAGGGCGACCACGCCACCTACGACGCGGAGGCGGACACGGTGACCATGATCGGCAATGTGGTGATGGTGCAGGACAAGAACGTGGTGAAGGGCGAGAAGCTGGTGATCGAGCAGAAGACCGGCCACTCCACCCTCTACGCCACCACCAACCAGGAAAAGGGCCGGGTGCGCGGCGTCTTCTATCCCAACAGCAATCCCCCCGCCGCAGGCGCCAAGCCGGCGCCGCAGCACTGACCCTCCGACCACGCGACTTCCCTTCGACGTTCGAAAGGACGGACCGGCGCCCATGGCCCAAAACCCTCTCACCTCCCTGAGCAGCCTGTCCGATCGGGAAACCCCCGCGCCGGAGCCCGGCGTCCCGGGGACGGCCCCCGCGGCCATCGCCGAGACCGGCCTGCACGTGGATCGCATCGGCAAGTCGTTCGGCGCGCGGGCGGTGGTCCGCAGCGTCTCCCTGCAGCTCGCCCGCGGAGAGGTGGTGGGCCTGCTCGGCCCCAATGGCGCCGGCAAGACCACCTGCTTCTATATGATCACCGGACTGATCCAGGCCGACTACGGCTCGATCTATCTGGACGGCGAGGACATCACCCCCCTGCCCATGTTCCAGCGCGCCCGCATGGGCGTCGGCTACCTGCCGCAGGAAGCCTCGATCTTCCGCGGGATGAGCGTGGCGGAGAACGTGATGGCGGTGGTGGAGATGCGCGAGCCCGACCCGGTCGCCGCCCGCCGGACCGTCGACCGCCTGCTGGACGAACTGCATATCGCCCATCTGCGGGACGCGCCGGCCTCGGCCCTCTCGGGGGGAGAGCGCCGGCGGTGCGAGATCGCCCGCGCGCTGGCCACGGAACCGGCCTTCATGCTGCTGGACGAGCCCTTCGCCGGCATCGACCCCCTGGCCATCAGCGACATCCGGGACGTCATCTCCTATCTCAAGCAGCAGGGGATCGGGGTGCTGATCACCGACCACAATGTGCGCGAGACCCTGCAGATCACCGACCGCGCCTCCATCATCCACGCCGGCCAGGTGCTGTTCGAGGGGCCGCCGGAGGCGGTGCTGGCCGATCCCGAGGTGCGCCGGGTCTATCTGGGCGACACGTTCAACTGAACCTTAATGCCTTTGCCCCGATGGTGAACCCGTAGCGATTCGGTCGGCCGGCGGGGAGGCGCGTCAGACATGGCGCTTGGTGCGCGTCTTGAACTTCGGCAGGGCCAGAGTCTGGTCATCACGCCGCAGCTGCAGCAGGCCATCAAGCTGCTGCAGCTCTCCAATCTCGAACTTGAGGCCTTCGTCGAGCAGGAGCTCGAGAAGAACCCGCTGCTGGCCCGCGAGGAGCCCCAGGCGGACGCCGCGGAGCCGTCGCCCGAACCGGCCGGCGATGACAGCTTTTCCATGACCGACACCCCCGGACGGGCCGAGGCCGAGCTCGACGCCCGCCCGGACGATGTGCACGACTGCGCACCGGGCGACTACGCCACCGGCGATGCGGCCAGCGCGCAGCCGGCCGCGGATGTGGGCGGGACCGTCGACTGGTCCAAGGCCGGAAACGGCGGCGGCGGCGACATGGACGCGGACGGGCTGGAGGGCGTGCTGACCCGCGAGGTCACCCTCGCCGATCACCTCACCGAGCAGCTGCAGGTCCTGCGCCTGACCGCGGCGGAGCGGGCGATCGCCGTCATCCTGATCGACGGCGTGGACGAGGGCGGCTATCTCCGCCTGGACCTGACCGAGGTCGCCCTGCGGTTGGGCTGCAGCGAGACCCTGGTCGCCGAGGTCCTGACCCGCCTGCAGGGCTTCGATCCGGTGGGTGTGTTCGCCCGGGATGTCCGCGAATGCCTGATGCTGCAGCTGGCCGACCGCAATCGCCTGGATCCGGCCATGCAGGCCCTGCTGGACCATCTGGATCTTCTGGCGAAGCGGGACTTCGCCGCCCTGCGCCGGATCTGCGGTGTGGACGACGAGGACCTGCGGGACATGGCGGCGGAGCTTCGCGGCCTGACCCCCCGGCCCGGCGCCGCCTTCGGCTCGGCGCCTGTGCAGTCCGTGGTCCCCGACGTGTTCGTGCGCGAGGACGGCTATGGCGGCTGGCGCATCGACCTGAACAGCGACACCCTGCCCCGGCTGCTGGTGGATCAGCGCTATCACGCCCAGGTGGCCCGCGCGTCCCGGACCGAGGCGGAGAAGACCTTCGTCTCCGATTGCTTCGCCTCCGCCAACTGGCTGGTGAAGAGCCTCGACCAGCGGGCCCGGACGATCCTGAAGGTGTCTAGCGAGATCGTCCGCCAGCAGGACGCCTTCCTCGCCTTCGGGGTGGAGCATCTGCGGCCCCTGAACCTCAAGACGGTGGCCGACGCCATCGGCATGCACGAGTCGACGGTCAGCCGGGTCACGTCGAACAAGTACATCTCCACGCCCCGGGGCCTGTTCGAGCTGAAGTTCTTCTTCACCTCGTCCATCGCCTCATCGGACGGGGGCGAGGCCCATTCCGCGGAGTCGGTGCGGCACAAGATCAAGCAGCTGATCGACGGCGAGGCGGACGGCCGCTATGGCGACGAAGGCGTGCTGTCCGACGACCGCATCGTGGAGATTCTCAAGGGCGCTGGGATCGAGATCGCTCGCCGGACCGTCGCCAAGTACCGCGAGGCCCTGCGCATCCCGTCCTCGGTGGAGCGCAAGCGCCAGTTGCGGATGGCGAGCTGAGGCGTCGCATCAGCTCGGGGGCCTCAGCCCAGGGGCGGCGGCGTCGATACGTCCAGCAGGCACTCGGCCCGGGTCACCCAGCCATCGTGGTTCCGATCCTGCCGGTTGAACGTCGCCGCGGAGTCCTTCTCGAAATCGTGGCGGTTCAGATAGCCCTTGTGGCCGATGTCGATCTTGTCGAACAGCCGGTTGGATTCCCGCAGGATGCGCTTCAGGGTCGGATCGCCGGGATTGTCGGCGATCATCTTCAGCGCCGAGGCGTTCCAGGCGTTGCGATCGATCCGCCCGGTCCCCTTGGTGTCCCAGATCTTCAGGTCCCGGTCCCAGTCGCGGTCGGTCCATTCCTTGAGGTTGACCGCGTCCTTGCGCGTCTTGGCGTAGACCCGGATCAGTTCGTCACAGTCCGCCGCGGTCGGGCTGGCGCGCGGGCGCACCGTCTCGCAGGAAGTCAGGACCAGTCCGGCGCCGATCACCGCGGCCATCGCGCCAAAGCCCAGTCGACCGGTCCATGCGCGACCCTTGGACATGTGTGGCAATCCCCCCGCAGCCCGCCCTGGCGAAGCCCGAAATCATGACCCCATGTCAAGACTGCAATGTCGGTCACTTTGTGGCGTCAAAGGTTCAAAAGTGCGGGATCCCCGCCCTGAGCGGCGATATTGACGCTGACCGCCCGCTCGCTGGCGTATCGCAGCAGAGCGAAGGGCCCGCCGGCCTTTGGGCCGGTGCCGGACAGACCCTCGCCGCCGAACGGCTGCACGCCCACCACCGCGCCGATGATCGACCGATTCACATAGACATTGCCGGCGGGAACCAGCCGCTGGACCTTCTCCGCGAAACTGTCCAGCCGGGAATGCACGCCCAGGGTCAGGCCGTAGCCCTTGGCCGCCAGGGCCGCCGCCGTCGCCTCCATGTGCTCCGGGTCATAGCGCAGCACATGCAGGATCGGCCCGAACACCTCGCGCTCGATCAGGTCGAGGGAGGGGATATCCGCCAGCACCGGCGCAAAATAGAGCCCCTCCGCCGGGCCGTGGGTGGTGATCCGGTGCAGGTGCGTCGCCTCCGACTGCAGCCGGGTGAAGTGGGCTTCGAGGGCCTGCCGGGCCTCCTCGTCGATCACCGGGCCCATATCGGTGGCCGGGTCTGCCGGATCGCCGACGACCAGCGCGTCCATGGCCCCGCGGATCCCCTCGATGAGGCTGTCCGCCGTCTCGTGCGGCAGGAACAGCAGCCGGAGCGCCGAGCACCGCTGGCCGGCTGAGCCGAAGGCCGACACCACCACGTCGTCGATCACCTGCTCCCTCAGGGCCGAGGTGTCGACGAACATCCCGTTCAGCCCGCCGGTCTCGGCGATCAGGGGCGCGATCGGTCCCCGCCGCTCCGCCAAAGTGCGGTTGATCGCCCAGGCGGTCTCCGTGCCGCCGGTGAAGGCGACGCCGTCCAGCCCGGCATGGCCGGTAAGGGCGGCGCCCACTGTCTCCCCGGGGCCGGGCAACAGGGCCAGCAGGTCCGGATCGAGGCCCGCGCCGTGGAACAGGCGCACGGCCTCCGCCGCGATCAGCGGCGTCTGCTCCGCCGGCTTGGCCAGGACGGCGTTGCCGGCGGCCAGGGCGGCGGCGATCTGGCCGGTGAAGATGGCCAGGGGGAAGTTCCACGGGCTGATGCAGACGAACACGCCGCGGCCGTGCAGCTGCAGGGTGTTGGTCTCGCCCACCGGCCCGCGGAGTTCGGTCGGCGCGCCGAACAGGCGCTCGGCCTCGGACGCATAATAGCGGCAGAAGTCCACGGCCTCCCGCACCTCGGCGATGGCGTCCGGCCAGGTCTTGCCCGCTTCCCGCACAGCCAGGGCGCACAGGCGTTCCCGCGCCGCCTCCAGCGCGTCGCCCATGGCCCGCAGCACGACAGCCCGCCCCGCGCCGCCCCGGGCGTTCCAGGCCGGCTGCGCCGCCCGGGCCCGGGCGAAGGCGTCGTCGATCTCCGCCGGTCCGGCGTCGCGGACCCAGCCGACCCGATGGCGCCGGTCGTTGGGGGAGCACCGGGCCTCGCGGGCGGCGGTGTCGATCAGCCGGCCGCCGACGATGGGGCCGGCCTCCACGGGATGGGCGTCCAGGGCGTGGGCGGCGGCGAGCAGTCGCGCGCGGTCAGCCAGGATGGTCATGTCGTCTCCCTCCGAATTCCGGCGGCCCGGACCATAGATGTCGCGGGGAACCGGCAGTCGCGGATGCCGGTCCGGATGGGCCTCCACCGCCGAGATCGGATCGGCGGCCACCAGCTCGGCCGGCACCCGCTCATCGGTGAGCGCGTGCACGAACGAGGTGTTGGCGCCGTTCTCCAGCAGGCGGCGGACGAGATAGGGCAGCAGGTCCTCGTGCCCTCCCACCGGCGCATAGGCGCGGACGGTGATCGGCCCATACCGCGCGACGGCGGCGGCGTAGAGGGTCTCGCCCATGCCGTGCAGGCGCTGGTGCTCGATCCGCACGCCGGCCTGGTCCGCCATCCGCCGCACCGCCGCCAGGGTGTGGGCGTTGTGCGTGGCGAACTGGGCGTAGAGGTCCGGCGAGGCGTCGATCAGGGCCCGGGCGCAGACCAGATAGGCGAGGTCCGTGGCAGGCTTGGTGGTCCAGACAGGATAGTCCGGACGGCCCATCACCTGGGCCCGCTTGATCTCGGCATCCCAGTAGGCGCCCTTGACCAGCCGCACCATCAGCCGCCGGCCGGTGCGCCGCGCCAGACCGGCGATGTGGGCGATCACCGCCGGGCTGCGCTTCTGATAGGCCTGGACCACCACGCCCAGACCGTTCCATCCCGCCAGATCCGGCTCCGCCGCCAGGCGCTCGATCAGTTTCAGCGACAGCACCAGCCGATCCGCCTCCTCGGCGTCGATGGCGTAGTTCATGTCGTGGCGGCGGGCGATGAGGGCGAGGCGCAGGACCCGGGGATAGAGTTCCTCGAACACCCGCGCCTCCTGGGTCGCCTCGTAGCGGGGCGACAGGGCCGACAGCTTCACCGACACCCCGTGCCCGTCCTCCGGCCCGGCGGCGCCGCGGGATTGCCCCACCGTCTCGATGGCGTCGGCGTAGATGCGCTCATAGCGCGCGGCGTCGGCGGCGGTCCGCGCCCCCTCGCCCAGCATGTCGAAGGAGCACAGGAACCCCTCCCGCTTCGCCCGGGCCAGCGCCGCCTCGATGGTGGCGCCGAGGACGAACTGCTCTCCCATTATCCGCACCGCGGCGGCGACGGCCCGGCGGATCACGGGTTCCCCCAGCCGGCCGGCCAGCCGCTTGAGGAAGCCCGGCAGATCCCGGCGGGCGTCGGCGTCCACGTCGACCAGCTTGCCGGTCAGCATCAGGCCCCAGGTGGAGGCGTTGACGAACACGCTGTCGGACTGGCCCGCATGCGAGGCCCAGTCCGCCGATCCGATCTTTTCGGCGATCAGCCGGTCGCGGGTCTCGTCGTCCGGCGTGCGCAGCAGGGCCTCGGCCAGGCACATGAGCGCCAGGCCCTCCCGCGTGCCGAGGGAGAATTCCTGCAGGAAGCTCTCCACCACGCCGTTGCGCGTCGAGGCGGCGCGGGCGCCGCGCACCAGTTCGGCGGCGTCGTGGACGACCCGGGCGCGGCTGTCTGCGTCCAGGGGCGTCCGCGCCAGCAGGTCGTCGACGGCCTGCCGTTCGTCGCGATATTTGCCGGCGTCGAGGCGATCCAGGTCGACCGGGGCAAGTTGATCCGTCAGGGGCGCTGTCATGGCGCGACACATGGCGAATCAGGGCGGATCGAGCAATGAAAATCTCTGTCATCCGACGGCGCCGGCAGGGTCTTGCCGCGAGCGGCGCTGCGGTTCGAGGGTCTTCGCTGGACGGGGCGGCCTTTGCCCCCTAAGTCCGGTGTCATGCCCGAACTTCCCGAGGTCGAAACCGTCCGCCGCGGTCTGTCGCCGCATCTGTCCGGCGCCCGCCTGACCCGCGTCGAGCAGCGCCGGCCGGACCTGCGGTTCCCCCTGCCGGGCCGGTTCGTGGAGCGTCTCACCGGCGCCCGGATCGAGCGCCTGGACCGCCGCGCCAAGTACCTTCTGGCGGCCCTCGACACGGGGGAGACCCTGGTGGCGCACCTGGGCATGACCGGCCGCTTCACCATCGAGGGGGCGACGCCGGGCGCCTTCCATCACGCCGCCGGCGCCGATCCGAAGCACACCCACGTGGTGCTGGTCACCGATGCGGGGACCACCGTGTCCTATAACGACGCCCGACGGTTCGGGTACATGGACCTGATCCCCACGGCGGAGCTGGACCGCAGCCCCTGGTTCCGCAGCCTCGGGCCCGAGCCCCTGGGCCCGGCCTTCGACGCCGTCCATCTGCGCAAGGCGTTCGACGGCCGCAGCCAGGCGGTGAAGACCCTGCTCCTCGACCAGCGCACCGTGGCGGGCCTGGGCAACATCTATGTGTGCGAGGCGCTGCACCGCGCCGGCATCGATCCGCGCAAGCCAGCCGGCGAACTGGCGACGAAGCGCATCGCCCGGCTTGTGGAGGTGGTGCGCGAGGTGCTGGCCGAGGCCATCGAGGCGGGCGGCTCCACCCTGCGGGACTTCCGCGATGCGGACGGGGCGCTGGGCTATTTCCAGCATACGTTTCGCGTCTACGGGCGGGAGGAGGGGCCCTGCCCCACGCCGGACTGCCGCGGCGTCGTCCAGCGCATCGTGCAGGGCGGGCGGTCCACCTTCTTCTGCCGGATCTGCCAGAGGTGAGGCTGCATCCCGCGGGAGGGTCCGGTCGTAGTTGCTTGGGTCTGTGACGTTTTGAGGATTGTCGGTTTGATGAAGATGCGACGCGGTTGGCTGGCGGGCGGGGTGTTCGCCCTGGCCCTGACGGTGGCGGGAGCGGCGCTCGCCAGTCCTGCGATCTGGCGGGTCCATGGGGCGCACGGGGCGGACATCACCCTGTTCGGCTCCTCGCCCAATGCGCCGCTGGCGGGCGCATGGCGGACGCCTGCCTTCGACGCGGCGCTGGCCCAGGCGGACGAGGTCTGGTTCGAGAGCCCGGACAAGCCCGGTCCGCTGACCACGCTCCGCCTGTTCGGCATCATCAGCATGCAGGGCTCCCTGCCCCGGGGCGAGACCCTGTCGCCGCTGCTGTCGCCCGAGGGCCAGGCGCGGATCAAGCGGCTGGCGGTCAAGCTGGGCGTCCCGCCCGCCAAGCTCGAGCCGATGCAGCCCTGGTGGGCGGACCTGACCCTGACCTTCGCCTTCGGGGACAAGACCAAGGACAAGGACCGCAACGGGGTCGAGCGCTGGGTGAAGGCGCATGCCGCCAAGGGCGTGCGCATCCGCGCCTTCGACACGGTGGTGCACGATCTGGAGGCCCTGGCCGCCTCGCCCCGGGATGAACAGATCGCGGACCTCGAATTCGCCATGGCCCGCCGGGAGCAGGGGATCGACACCCTGGAGCCGGACTATGCCGACTGGCTGGCCGGAGACCTTCCCCGGATCGAGCGGGAGGTGGTGGACCCCTTCCGCGCCCGGGCGCCGAAGAGCTATGGCCCCTTCGTGGTGGAGCGCCACCGGCTGTGGGCCGAGGAGATTCAACGGCTGACCGGCGGCGACCGCAAGGTGCTGGTGGTGGTGGGCGTCAGCAATCTGGTGGGGCCGGACAGCCTTCCGGCCATGCTCCGCCGTCGCGGCGTGGCGGTCGAGGGGCCCTAGAGGCCGAGATCCCGTCCGCGGGTTTCCGGCAGCAGGAAGACGAAGGCCAGCAGGGACAGGGCGCCCCCCACCACCGGGTACCAGAGGCCGAAATAGATGTCTCCCTTGGCCACCACCATGGCGTAGGCCGTGGCCGGCAGGAAGCCGCCTACCCAGCCCGTGCCGATATGGTAGGGCAGGCTGAGCGCCGTGTAGCGGATCCGGGTGGGGAACAGCTCCACCAAGGCGGCGGCCTGGGGCCCGTAGAGCGCCGTGGCGCCGACGGTGAAGAACATCAGGATCAGGTAGATCCGCAGCATGTCCACATGGGCGCCGTCGGCCTGGGCCGGATAGCCCGCAGCCGCCAGCGCGCCCTTGATCCGCCCCTCGACCCCCGTCCGCAGGGCCTTCAGCGCGGCGCCGCCCAGGGCCCGGCCGTCGGCGGAGGCGATGGTCCGTCCCGCGACCCGGACCTCGGCCAGGGTCCCCGCGGGCGCGGCGAGATTGCGGTAGGACACGCCGGCGCCGCTGAGCGCGCTCTTGGCGATGTCGCAGGACGAGCGGAACTGGGCCTTGCCGATCAGGTCGAACTGGAGGGAGCACTCCGCCGGGTCGGCATAGACCACGATGGGCGCCCGGGCCTGGGCGGCGACCAGGGCCGGATTGGCCGCTTCGGTGATCATGTGGAAGCCGGGGAACAGGGCCAGCGTCGCCGCCCCGGTGCCGAGGGTCATGACGATCTTGCGCCCCACCTTGTCCGACAGCCAGCCGAAGAAGACGTAGAGCGGCGCCGACGAGATCACCACGGCGATCATGATCGTGTTCACCAGGGGGGCGGGGGTCTTGATCACCCGTTCGATGAAGAACTGGGCGTAGAAGAAGGCGCAGTACCAGACCGCGCCCTGGGCGACCATCATGGAGAACAGGGCCGTCAGCACGGTCCGCAGGTTCTTCCAGCGCAGGAAGCTCTCCACATAGGGCTTGTCGGAGCGGCCGCCGGTCTCCCGCAGGGCGTGGAAGGCGGGGCTCTCGGTCAGCTGCAGCCGGATCCAGACCGAGACCGCCAGCAGTCCCGCCGACGCCCAGAAGGGCACGCGCCAGCCCCAGGCGGCGAAGGCCGCCTCACCCAGGGCCTGGCGGGTGACCAGGGTGATCAGCAGGGCCGCGGTCAGGCCGATGGCCGCGGAGGTCTGGATGAAGCTGGTCATCAGGCCGCGATTGTGCGGCTGGGCGTGCTCGGCCACATAGATGGCCGCGCCCCCGTACTCCCCGCCCAGGGCCACCCCCTGCAGCATGCGCATCAGGATGAACAGCACCGGGGAGATCAGACCCGCCGTGGCGAAGGTCGGAAGGCAGCCGATCAGGAAGGTCGCGGCGCCCATCAGGCTGACGGTGATGAGGAACGCGCCCTTGCGGCCGGTCCGGTCGCCGATCCGGCCGAAGATCAGCGCGCCCAGGGGACGAAAGGCGAAACCGGCGGCGAAGGCGCCCAGGGCGAAGAAGTAGCCCGCCGCCTCGTTCAGTCCCGCGGCGAATACCTTGGCCAGGATCGAGGCCAGGGGCACAAACACGAAGAAGTCATACCACTCGAAGGCGGT
>CAINOV010000208.1 GCA_903851655.1 uncultured Caulobacterales bacterium | reverse complement strand
ATCAGTCGCATGTGAACACCCTCGCGGGCTTCCTGCAGACCGACTACAAGTTCAACGACGTCTTCAAGCTGACCACCGGCGTCCGGTACTCCTATGACCTGAAGTCGGCCCACGAAGAATCCCGCTACATCTTCTTCTCCGACGTGGCGCCGTCCTATCTGTTCGGGGCCGGCACGCCGGGCGTGGACCTGACGCCGTTCCTGATCTCCAACGCCCAGCAGCGGGGTGTGGCCAGCGCCGTCAGCTATCCGAGCACCGGCAAGTTCGCGGGTGACGCCGTGCGCTACCTGCGCGATCACTCCTCGGCCCTGACGGGGACGGTCAGCCTCGACTGGACGCCGGACTCCAACACCCTGGGCTATGTCCGCTACAGCCGCGGCTACAAGGCGCTCGCCCTGAACGCCGGCTATGTGGGCAACTATGTGGAAGCCAAGCCGGAGCATGTGGACGACTACGAACTGGGCCTGAAGAAGACCCTGTTCGACAAGAAGCTGACCGTCGACGTGGCCGCCTTCTACTACGACTACACCAACGACCAGCTGCAGCTGGGCCAGCCGGTGGTCTACACCCTCGGCACCACCACGCTGAACCAGTTCATCAACATCCCCAAGGCGGTCGCCGACGGGATCGAGGTGACGGCCAACTGGACGCCGATCAACCGGCTGCACTTCTCGCTGACCTACGGCTATAACCACACCGAGATCACGACGGGCTGCAACAACACCGGCCTGATCACCTCGGCCAACGCCGGCTGCTTCATCGATCCGGCCGATCCCCTGGCTCTGGCGCCGGGCGCCCAGCCCCGGGGCACGGCCGTCGCCAACTACAGCTCCTACTCGACGGCTCTGCCCTATGGCATCGCCAATCTGGGGACCATTCCCGGCGCCCTGACCAAGACGCCGGAAGTGCCGCAGAGCGTGAAGGGCAACCCGCTGCCCCAGGCGCCGGAAAACAAGGTGGCGTTCAACGCGAACTACACCTTCGAATTCGAGCCCGGCAACCTGACCCTGTCCGGTTCCTACATCTGGAAGGACGTGTCCTACTCCTCGATCTTCAAGCGGGCGTATGACTCGGCTCCGGCCTGGGACCAGGTGGATCTGCGGGCCACCTGGACGGCCAACCACGGCAACTACGAAATCGTGGCCTATGTGAAGAACCTGTTCGACTCCGTCGGCTATGACGCCGCGTCCGGTGCGAACATCACCAACCAGGCTTTCGGCACGACGCCGGGGAGCGCTCCGGCCTACACGCAGCAGCGCACCTACGACATCACGCCGCCCCGTCTGGTGGGTGCGGAAATTCACTACCACTTCTAGTCCCGCCTCGGGCGCCTCGGGCGACGGGGGTTCGCCCTCGTCGCCCCCTTTTTTGCACATTCGGCAGGCGCCGCCCTCCATCGCCGGGGGGCGGCGCCTCGCTTTTAGGCCGTTCCTGGAAAGTGGTGGGAATTCGGCAGGGATGTTTTGACCCTGACCGGCCGGGCTGTGATGGTGGTCTTGCCCGATTGGGCGTCTTCTTCCCGCAGACTTTCAACCGCGCCCTTCAAACGGCGCGGTTTTTTTTGTCTGTCGGGACCCGCGGCGGGCGCAGTTCCGGACGCCGGCGGGAGATCCGGGGCGGCCAGGCCCCGTGCGCCAGATGTCCACAGAGCTCACGGGGCCGGATGCGTCGCCATCAGGTGCCCGGACATCCCCCTGCAATGGATTTCGCCTTTGCTCAGGGCGGGTTGGAGGCCGATGCTCTCAAAAATTTGAATTTTACGCGGCCTTACAGCGGGAATTCTTCCCGTTTGCGGTTGTGCTGGCCCATATGTGCGTGACAATAGACATCTTGGGCTCAATGGGTGAGCCCTCATGAAAGGCTCATGCGACCTAGAGGGGCGCATGATGGGTTTTGAGGACGAGATGGCTAACGGTGTGGTTAAGTGGTTCAACCCGGCGAAGGGTTTCGGCTTTATTCAGCCGGACGATGGTGGACCCGACATATTCGTTCACATCGCGGCCGTCGAGCGGTCAGGGCTCGCTGGCTTGGATGAGGGCATGATTGTCGCCTATGAACTTGAGCAGGATCGCCGGTCGGGCAAGATGTCCGCCGGCCAGATCGAGGTTCTGGGCGAGGCGCCGCCGACCCAGCGTCGCGCGCCGCCGCCCCGCTCCGGCGGTTTCGGCGACAGCGAACCCCGCACCGTCTCGGTGGGCGGGACCGGCTCGGGCGTCGTCAAGTGGTTCAACACCACCAAGGGCTTCGGCTTCATCCAGCCGGACAACGGCGGCGCGGACGTGTTCGTGCACATCTCCGCCGTGGAGCGTGCGGGCCTGCGCGGCCTGAACGAGGGCCAGCTGGTGGAGTACGATCTCGAGCAGGATCGCCGCACGGGCAAGGCCTCGGCCGGCAATCTCCGGGTGACCGGCGAGGGCGCCGCCCGGCCGCGGGCCCCGCGCCCGCCGCGCTGAGCCCTTTCAGCCAGTAAGGCTTGGCCGTGTGCTTGACGCCGCACGGCGGGACACGATTGGAAGGCCCGTCAGCCCACCGCCGCGCGCGGAGGGGTGACGGGCTTTTTCGTATCCCGATCAGGCCTTCAGCAGATTGGCGTCGATGGGCAGGTGGCGCAGCCGGCGGCCCGTTGCGGCGAAGATGGCGTTGCACAGGGCGGGCGGCGCCGGGGGCAGGGCCGGTTCCCCCAGCCCCGTGGGCGGGTGGTCGGACAGGACGAACCGGACCTCCACGGGGCAGCTCTGCGGCATGCGCATCAGCTGGAAACCGTCGAAGTTGGACTGTTCCGCCCGGCCGTTGCGGAAGGTGATCGCCTGACCCAGCGCCTGGGCCAGGCCGTCCAGCACAGCGCCCTGAACCTGGTTGCGGGCCATGGACGGGTTGACGATCTGCGAGCCCACGTCGCCGGCGACCCAAACCTTGTCCGCCCGAACCTCGCCGCTGTCGGCGACCGTGGCCTGGACCACCTCCGCAAAATAGCCCCGGTGGCTATAGTAGAAGGCGAGGCCCTTTCCGGTCCGTCCGCCGGTGGTGCGCGTGGGCCGATGACGCCAGTCCGCCATCTCCGCCACGGTCTGCAGGACGGCGATGGCCCGGGCGGTGTCGAAGTCGGTCCCGATCATCCGCGGCGCGCCCATCAGCGCCAGCTGGAAGTCCAGCGGATCCTGGCCCGCCGCGTGGGCCAGCTCGTCCAGGAAGGACTGGAAGACGAAGCTGAGCGCGTTGCTGGACGGGGCGCGCAGGGCGCCGGTGGGCAGGCCCGCCGGGATCAGCGACGCCTCGATCAGGCAGTTGGGGACCAGCCGCGCCGGAGTTTCCGAGCCGCTCATCCCCGCGCTGGGGGCGAACTTGTCCCCCTGACCGAAGGACACGAAGTGGTTGCGCCAGGCCACCAGCCGGCCCTGGGCGTCCAGTCCGGCCTTCAGGCTGTGGAACGCGCCGGGGCGGTAGAAGTCGTGGCGGATGTCATCCTCCCGCGACCACAGGAGCTTGACCGGCAGGCCGGACTGCCGGGCGATGGCGGCCGCCTCGACCATGTAGTCATTGTT
>CAINOV010000207.1 GCA_903851655.1 uncultured Caulobacterales bacterium | reverse complement strand
GCGCCGGCCAGGGCGTCGAGGCGGGCGATCTCGTCCAGGGGCAGCTCGGTGAACAGGCGCAGGAAGCGGCCCACGTCCCCGTCCTCGGTGTTGCGCCAGAACTGCCAGTAGTCATAGGGACTCAGCCGGTCGGCGTTCAGCCACACCGCCCCCTCCGCGCTCTTGCCCATCTTGGCCCCCGACGCGGTGGTGATCAGGGGCGTGGTCAGGCCGAAGGCGGACTTGCCGTCCACCCGGCGGCACAGCTCCACCCCGTTGATGATGTTGCCCCACTGGTCCGAGCCGCCCAGCTGCAGGGCGCAACCCTGGCGGCGGTTCAGCTCGAGGAAGTCCACCGCCTGCATCAGCATGTAGTTGAACTCGAGGAAGGTCAGGGGCTGCTCCCGGTCCAGGCGCAGCTTGACGGAGTCGAAGGTCAGCATCCGGTTGATGGTGAAGTGGACCCCGTACTCCCGCAGGAAGTCCACATAGCCCAGCCGGTCCAGCCAGTCGGCATTGTTGACCATCAGGGCCGCATCGCCCTCGAAGGACAGGAACGGCTCGAAGGCCCGCTTGATGCCGGCGATGTTGTCGGCGATCTGCGCCTCGCTGAGCATGGAGCGCTGGGTGTCCTTGCCCGACGGATCCCCCACCTTGGTGGTCCCGCCGCCCATCAGCACGATGGGGCGGTGACCGGTCTTCTGCAGCCAGCGCAGCATCATGATCTGCACGAGGGAGCCCACATGCAGGCTGGAGGCCGTGGCGTCGAAGCCGATATAGGCCGTGATCCGGCCCGCCGCACAGGCGGCGTCCAGCGCCTCCAGGTCCGTGGCCTGGTGGATGAAGCCACGGTCCTGCAGGACGCGGATGAAGTCGGATTTCGGCTGGGTCATCGGCTTTCGCTTTCGTCTCGGCGAGGGCGCGTGTAGCACGGGGGCTTCGGTCAGCGAAACCACCTCTCGGCGAACGAGCTCTTCCCATGCGCGTCCTCGGATTCATGAGCGGCACCTCCCTCGACGGCATCGACATGGCGATCCTGGAGACGGACGGGGAGCGGATCATCGCCTTCGGCGCGGCGGGGGAGGCCCCTCTGGACGACGCCCTGCGCGAGCAGATCCGTGACGCCATCGCCGCCGGCCGCCGCTGGGCGCGGGGCGCGCCGGAGCCCAACAGCTTCTCCGCGGTCAGCGAGGCCGTGGCCCGGGCGCACCATGCGGCGGCGGCGGCGTTCCTGGCGTCGCACGGGCTGAGCTTCGCCGATATCGACCTGATCGGCTTCCACGGCCAGACCGTGGCCCATGAGGCGCCCGTGCGCGGGACGCCGGGCCGCACGCGCCAGCTGGGGGACGGGGCGCTGCTGGCCCGGCTGACCGGCCGGCCGGTGGCCTTCGACTTCCGCACCGCCGACGTGACCGCCGGCGGCCACGGGGCGCCGCTGGCCCCCATCTATCACGTGGCCCGGGCGGCGGCGTCGGGCCTGCAGCCGCCCCTGGCCATCCTGAACATCGGCGGCGTGGCCAACATCACCCTGATCAACCGGTCCGGCGAGATCACCGCCTATGACACCGGTCCCGGCAACGGGCTGATCGACAGCTGGGTGGAGGCCTGCGGGCTCGGCCGGTTCGACGCCGACGGCCGGTTGGCGGCGGCGGGGCGGGTGCACGAGGACCGGCTGATCGAGATGATGGCCCACGCCCATTTCGGCGCCCAGGGGCCGAAATCGCTGGATCGCTACGACTTCAACCTGGACGCAGTGGAGGGACTGTCGCCGGAGGACGGGGCGGCGACGCTCACCGCCTTCACCGCCGAGGCCGTGGCTCGGGCCCTGCGCCCCTGCGCGGCGGCGGGGGTGATCGTCTGCGGCGGCGGCCGGCGCAATCCGGCCCTGCTGCAGCAGCTGTCCCTGCGGGGCGGCAAGCCGGTGATCACCGCCGAGCGGGCGGGCTGGCGCGGCGACGCCATCGAGGCGGAGGCCTTCGCCTATCTGGCGGCGCGGACCCTGAAGGGCCTGCCGATCTCGTTCCCGGGCACCACGGGGGTGGGGACGCCGCTGGCCGGCGGGCGGGTGGTCGAGCCGGGGTCTGAGTGAGGTTCCCGGGTCTTCGCCCGGGAATGACAGCGATTTAAAAATTTATACAAATCAGTCGTCATTCCCGCCCTTGAGGCGGGAACCTCTGTCAGGATGTTGCGCCAAATCCGGACCAAGGTTCCCGGGTCTTCGCCCGGGATTGACAGCTAATTTATTGGTTTTTAGATTATTTAGTCGTCATTCCCGCCCTTGAGGCGGGAACCTCTGTCAGGATGTTGCGCAAAATCCGGATCAAGGTTCCCGGGT
>CAINOV010000206.1 GCA_903851655.1 uncultured Caulobacterales bacterium | reverse complement strand
TGTCGTTCGGGCCGGTTCCCATGGCGCCATAGACCTTGGTGGCGATCACCACGTCAGACCGCTTCACGCCCAGGTTCTTCAGCGCCTTGCCCAGGATCTGCTCGGACAGGCCGTCGGAATAGACGTCGGCGGTGTCGATGAAATTGACCCCGTGGTCCAGGCTGGTGCGGATCAGGGCCTCCGCCGCCTCCTGGTCCTGGCGGCCGATGGCGGCCCAGCGGCTGGTGCCGCCGAAGGTCATGGTGCCGAGGCAAAGCTCTGAAACGAATAGGCCGGTGCGGCCAAGCTGGTTATAGCGCATCGTGAAGCTCCTGGTTCGGCGTCGGGTGTCCCTGTGACGGGAAGATCGCGTTCCGCAGGGGCGGTTACAAGGGCGGCGAGGCGCAGGACATGAACTACCGGCACGCATTTCACGCGGGCAATTTCGCGGACCTGCTGAAGCACGCGATCCTGCTGGGACTGCTGCAGGCCCTGGCGGGAAGGGGGCGGCCGCTGCGGGTGGTCGACACCCACGCCGGCGCGGGGCTCTACGACCTGGAGGACACCCCGACCCTCAAGTCCGGAGAGGCGGCCGCGGGCGTCCTGCGCCTGATCGCCGCCGGCCGGTCGGACGATGGGCCGCTCGACGCCCTGAGGGCCGAGGTGGCGGCGCTGAACGGCGATGGCGTGCGGCTCTATCCGGGGTCGCCGGTTCTGGCGCTCCGCGCGCTCGGTCCCGCGGATCAACTGATCGCCTGCGAACTTCGTGCGGAGGAAGCCGCGCGTCTTGGCGAAGCCGTGGGCCGGATCCGGCCGGCCCGGGGCGCCCAGGTCCTGGTCCGCGCCGTGGATGGGTTCGGCTACGCCGCGGCCCTCTCGTCCGATCCGTCCCGGTCGACCCTGGTGCTGATCGACCCACCCTACGAGATGGGCGACGATTATGACCGCGTGATCGACACCACCGCCCGACTGCTGCGGCAAGCTCCGTCCCCGGTCATCGCCATCTGGGCGCCCGTCAAGGATCTGGAGACCCTGGACGCGCTGCTCCGGCGCCTGGAGGCGATTCCCGGCCTGACGGGATATGCCGCCCAGGTCCGGCTGCGTCCCCTGGTCAATCCCATGCGCATGAACGGCTGCGTCATGATCATCGTCGGAGCGGACGAGACCGGCGCGGCCGCCCACCAGACGGCCGACGCGGTGGCGCGCCTGTGCGGCGAGGCGGGGGCGCAGGGCTTCGCCCGGTCGCTGCAGTCCTGATATTTCGCCGTGCGCACCGTCTGCCTCCGTGTTATGCTGCGCTGCACAATCGCGATCCCGTTTCCCGTTGTTTTCCTGAACCCCCAGAGAGGCGAACATGTGGTCGAAGTCAGAATTC
The DNA here is from genome assembly GCA_903851655.1 of uncultured Caulobacterales bacterium. Classification (GTDB taxonomy): domain Bacteria; phylum Pseudomonadota; class Alphaproteobacteria; order Caulobacterales; family Caulobacteraceae; genus CAIMFV01. Next base: position 3,321 of record CAINOV010000206.1, on the reverse strand, counting down.
CCCGCCCCGGACCGGCTCCTCAACCTCAGTGTCGGACTGGCGTCGCCCCTCTGGCCGACCTTCTATGTCGCCGCCACCGCCGGCATGGCGTTCTGGGGGCTGAGCGCGCTGGCGCGCACCGCCAGCGCGGCTGCGGGCGGGACGTTGTCGCCACGCCGGGCGGTCCTGCCGGCGCCTACGGCGGCCGCGTCGCCCGCGGCGCTTCCGGCGCATGCCAAGGTTCCGGCCAAGGTTCCGGCCAAGTCTCCGGCTGTGACCGTGGCCAAGGGGGCGACGCCCGCCCCCAAGGCCGGGTTCGCGGCCAAACCGCCCCCCAAATTGGCCCCCAAGGCGGCGGCCAAGCCGGTCAGCCAGCCCGCGGCCCCTGCGACGCCGGTCGCCGCAGCGCCCGCCCCGGCGCCCAAGCGTCCGTCCCGCACCCGCGCAGCGCGGCCCGCAGGCGCGAAGCCCAAGGGCGCCCGGTCGTAGAACGGCGTTCCGGCCGCGTCCGTTCGCCCTCGGCTCTTGAAGCCTGACCTCGCCCTGTTAAGGATAGGCGTGGCCACAGCTCCTGACCGGGGAACGAGGCCCCCTGGGGAGGGCGGGAGATGGCGCGGACGCTCGCGGACATTCACAACATCCGCCTGTCCATCGAGCGGATCGGCAATATTTCCGACGATGTGATCCATTTCGGTCCCGTCCGGTTCGGCCTGGACGGTTTCCTGGAGATGATCCCCTTTGCGGGCGAAATCTACAGCCTCAGCGCCGGCGTGTTGCTGGTGGTGGAGGGGATGCGGGCGCGGGTTCCCCTGACGACCCAGATCGGGGTCGTGTCCCTGATCGCGCTGCGCACCCTCATCGGCAGCGTCGACGTCCTGTCGATCCCCGTCGCCGGCCCCCTGGCGGTGCTGCTGGGCGCGCCGACCAATCTGATCGCGGCGGGCTTCCGCGCCCACCGGACCAGCGCCAACATGCTGGTCCGCGCCATCGACGAGACCTATTACGTGGAGATGAGCCACGCCGAGGCGCGGCGAGACCCGGACTATGAGTCCCTGGTCGCCCGAATCCGCTCTGGCGAGGAAAAGCGGCGGATCGTGTTCCTCGGCTGATCGCCTAGGCGGCGGTTTCCTGGGCGTAGCCGAGGCGCAGGTTCAACTTCGACAGCACATCGATGGCCGCCTCGGCGACGACGGTGCCCGGCGGATAGACGGCCGCGGCGCCCGCGTCCAGCAGTGGCTGGACATCGTCCGGCGGGATGACGCCCCCCACCACGATCATCACGTTGGAGGCCCCCGCGCGATCGAGTTCCGCCTTCAGCTCTGGCGTCAGGGTCAGGTGCCCCGCCGCCAGGGACGAGGCGCCGACCACGTGCACGCCCTTGTCCACGGCCACTCGCGCCGCTTCCTCCGGCGTCTGGAACAGTTCGCCCACCTCCACCTTGAAGCCGAGGTCGGTGAAGGCCGAGGCGATCACCTTCTGGCCCCGATCGTGGCCGTCCTGGCCCATCTTGGCGATGAAGATGTGCGGCGCTCGGCCATCGGCGCGCTTGAAGGCCTCCACCATGGCCCGGGCCTGGGCGACCTTGCCGTCGGATCCGGCCTCGCGGCCATAGACCCCCTCGATGGCCTTGATCTCCGCCCGGTGGCGGCCGAACACCGTCTCCAGCGCCAGGCTGATCTCTCCCACGGTCGCCTTGGCCCGGGCGGCGTCCACGGCCAGGGCCAGCAGGTTGGCGTCGCCGCGGGCGCCGTCGGTCAGGGCCTTCAGGGCGGCCTGGACGGCCTGCGGGTCCCGCTCCGCCTTCAGCCGGGCCAGCTTTTCCAGCTGCTGCTGGCGGACCGAGGAGTTGTCCACCTTGAGCACCGGAATGACTTCCTGGGTCTCGGGGCGATAGCGGTTCACCCCCACCACGCTTTGCCGGTTGGCGTCGATCCGGGCCTGGGTCCGGGCGGCGGCCTCCTCGATGCGCAGCTTGGGAACGCCGGCGTCGATGGCCTTGGCCATGCCGCCCAGGGCGTCGATCTCGGCGATGTGGGCGAGCGCCCGGTCGGCCAGATCCGCGGTCAGCCGCTCCACATAGTAGCTGCCCCCCCAGCTGTCGATGGTCTGGGTCAGGCCGGTCTCGGTCTGCAGGAACAGCTGGGTGTTGCGGGCGATCCGGGCGGAGAAGTCCGTGGGCAGGGCCAGCGCCTCGTCCAGGGAATTGGTGTGCAGGCTCTGGGTCTGGCCCCCGGCGGCGGCCATGGCCTCCACCGCGGTGCGGGCGACATTGTTGAACACGTCCTGGGCCGCCAGGCTCCAGCCCGAGGTCTGGCTGTGGGTCCGCAGGGACAGGGACTTGGGGTCCTTCGGCTCGAACTGGCGCATCAGGCCGGCCCAGATCAGCCGGGCGGCGCGCATCTTGGCCACCTCCATGAAGTAGTTCATGCCGATGGCCCAGAAGAAGCTGAGCCGGGGGGCGAACCGGTCCACGTCCATGCCCGCGGCGACGCCGGCGCGGACATATTCGATCCCGTCGGCCAGGGTGTAGGCGAGCTCCAGGTCCGCCGTCGCGCCGGCCTCCTGCATGTGATAGCCGGAGATGGAGATCGAGTTGAACTTCGGCATGTGCTTCGACGTATAGGCGAAGATGTCCGAGATGATCCGCATGGAGGGGGCTGGCGGGTAGATGTAGGTGTTTCGGACCATGAACTCCTTGAGGATGTCGTTCTGGATGGTCCCGGACAGCTTTTCCGGCGCCACGCCCTGTTCCTCGGCGGCGACGATGTAGAGGGCCAGCACCGGCAGCACGGCGCCGTTCATGGTCATCGACACGCTCATGCGGTCCAGAGGAATGCCTGAGAACAGGGTGCGCATGTCGAAGATGGAATCGATGGCGACGCCGGCCATGCCCACATCCCCCTTCACCCGGGGATGGTCGCTGTCATAGCCCCGGTGGGTGGCCAGGTCGAAGGCCACGGACAGGCCCATCTGCCCCGCCGCCAGGTTGCGCCGGTAGAAGGCGTTGGACTCCTCCGCCGTGGAGAAGCCCGCATACTGGCGGATCGTCCACGGATTGGTGGCGTACATGGTCGGGTAGGGCCCGCGGATGAAGGGCGCCAGACCGGGATAGCCGTCCAGGTGCGCCAGTCCCGCGGCGTCGGCGGCGGTGTAGACGGGCTTGACGTTCAGGCCTTCCGGCGTCTCCCAGTCGGGGCCGGCCGCAGGGGATGCATGAACCGCAGATCCAGGGACCGCGTCGAAGTCGAGCGTTGAGAAATCGGGGAAGCCCGGGCTCATGCGTCGTCTCCGTCGTCATCGTCGAAGGCCTCGACCAGGGCGACCCAGAAGGGATCGGTGGCG
>CAINOV010000205.1 GCA_903851655.1 uncultured Caulobacterales bacterium | reverse complement strand
GTGACGAAACCCCGGAAATCCTGCACGCGGGAGGCGCCCAGCTTCACGTCGCGGCCGGGACCGGTCAGCGCGCAGATGGTGAAGCGCAGCGCGTCGGCGCCGAAGCTGTCGATCAGCTCCAGCGGGTCGATCACGTTGCCGCGCGACTTGGACATCTTCTGGCCCTTCTCGTCGCGGACCAGGGCGTTGATGAACACGGTGCGGAACGGCGCCTCGCCCATGAAGTGCAGGCCCATCATCATCATCCGGGCGACCCAGAAGAAGATGATGTCAAAGCTCGTGACCAGGGTCGCGGTGGGATAGAATCGCGCCAGGTCCTCGGTGCTCTCCGGCCAGCCCAGGGTCGAGAAGGGCCACAGGGCCGAGGAAAACCAGGTGTCGAGCACATCCTCGTCCTGCGCCAGGACCACATCCCGGCCGTAGTGCGCCCGGGCCGCCGCCTGAGCCTCGGCCTCGGTCTCCTCCACGAAATAGGTTCCGTCGGGACCCGCCCAGGCCGGGATGCGGTGGCCCCACCAGAGCTGGCGGGACACGCACCAGGGCTCGATGTTGCGCATCCACTCGTAATAGGTCTTGGACCAGTTCTCCGGTTCGAACACCGTCTGGCCGCTCTCCACCGCCTTGATCGCCGGTTGGGCGAGGGTCTTGGCGTCCACGTACCACTGGTCGGTGAGATAGGGCTCGATGACCACGCCGGAGCGGTCACCGAAGGGCTGGGCGATCAGCTTCTCCTCGACCTCCCGCAACAGGCCGAGCGCCTCCATCTCCTCGATGATCATCTTCCGCGCCGTGTAGCGGTCAAGCCCCCAGAACCGCTTTGGCGTGTTCTCGTTCAGGCGGGCGAAGGGGTCGAACAGGTTGATCAGGGGCAGGCCATGCCGCTTGCCCACCTCGAAATCATTGAAGTCGTGGGCCGGGGTGATCTTCACCGCGCCGGAGCCCTTTTCCGGATCCGGATAGGGATCGGCGACAATCGGGATCAGCCGGTCGGCGATGGGCAGGCGCACCATCCGCCCGATGAACTTGGTATAGCGGGGGTCATCCGGGTGCACCGCCACCGCGCCGTCGCCGAGCATGGTCTCCGGCCGCGTGGTGGCGATGACGATCTCGCTGACGCCGTCGATGGGTTCGCCGTCGAGGGGATAGGCGAAGTGCCACATCTTGCCCTGCACCTCGCGGGTTTCCACCTCGAGGTCGGAGATCGCCGTCTGGAACTGGGGATCCCAGTTCACCAGGCGCTTGTCCCGATAGATCAGGCCCTGCTTGTAGAGGGTGACGAAGACCTTGCGCACGGCGGCGGACAGGCCCTCGTCCAGGGTGAAGCGCTCCCGGCTCCAGTCGCAGGAGGCGCCCAGCCGGCGCATCTGCCGGGTGATGGTTCCGCCGGACTCCGCCTTCCACGCCCAGACCTTCTCCAGGAAGGCCTCGCGGCCCAGGTCCCGGCGGCCGATATTGCCCGCCGCCGCCAGCTGGCGCTCCACCACCATCTGGGTGGCGATGCCGGCGTGGTCGGAGCCGGGCAGCCACAGCACCGCCTCCCCGCGCATGCGGTGATAGCGGGCCAGCACGTCCTGCAGAGTCTGGTTCAGGGCATGGCCGATGTGCAGCGAGCCCGTGACGTTGGGCGGCGGGATGACGATGCAGTAGGGCCGAGCCTGGGGGTCCCGCGCCAGCGCCGGTTCCGGCGAGAACGCGCCCGACGCCTCCCAGCGCGCATAGAGCACGGGTTCCAGGGCCTTGGGGTCGAAGATCTTCTCGAGCATGACAACAGATCAGGCGGCGCTGGGTCGCAGCGCCGCCGGCTTTCCTCTTGGGCTGGTCGCAATCAGCAGGCGGCGGGACGGCGTCCGGTCGGACGCCGCCAACAATGACGTCCCGCCTAGTATACGCGGCGGCGCGAGATCCGCTCAACCTCGGACTGGACCTTGGCCTCGACAATGGCCGACAGGTGCGTGTCCAGCCATTCCTTCAGCAGCGGGCGCAGCAGGTCCTTGACCACGTCCTCGAGGGTGCGTCCCTCGCCGGGCATGAACACCGTCTGAGCCAGGCTGCCGAAATGACCGGCCGCGGACTCCGCGACGGTCTGGGACAGGAGGCTGTCCTCGGAGATCGAGGGCTCATAGGCCGGTTCCGGGCGACGCACCGGCTCCCGCGGCATGATTTCGATGTCGTCATAGTCCGACGAGACCGGAGCGGGCGCCGGGGCCGGGGCAGGCGCCGCCGCGACGGGCGCCGGGGCCGAGACGGGTTCGGTCAGTTCCAGGATGTCCTCCGCCACCGGGGCGGGCGCTGCGACCGGCAGGGGCGCCGGTTCGGCCGCCGCCGGTTCAGGCGCCGGCGCGGGTGCGTCATCCTCCGAAATGATTCGGCGGATGGACGCCAGGATTTCCTCCATCGTCGGTTCTTGAGCGGAAGTGTCGGTCATGACGTTGGCGCCGCGCGGCTGAAGGGTGGGGACAGAGCGAGCCTAGGATGTCCCGTTGCGCTCTGCCAAGGGAATTGCGAGGGAACCCGCAAGTGTCTGGGCGAAAACTGTAAATGAGAGCTTTCAAATCCCGGTGACACGCCTCTGGCGCGATAATTTGCCGCACCAAACCGTCCTAATACGCGAGAATGCTCGCCGCCGACGCGAATCAGAATGCGAAGGACGCCACCGGCTCGCACCCCGGCAGCCAGGCCGGCGTGGCGTCGAACACCTCGCGCCGGCCGATCACGCCGTCGTCGGACCGGACAAAGATGTTGGCCTTGCCCACCGGTCCGCTCCGCAGCACGACCCCCAGGCGCGCGCCGCCGCGGCCGGACTTGTCCAGGGCCTCCAGCCACTCCGCCGGCAGGTCCGCCACCGCGCCTTCCACCAGCACGAGGTCATAGCCCCGGCTCGGCGGCACCCGAAGCTCTCCCGCATCGGTCTTGACCGCATAGCCCTCGAGGGCGCGGTCCGCCGCCTGCCGCGCCGGTCCGGCGGGGAGCCGGAGCGTCACATCCAGGCCGATGGTCGACAGCACCATGGCGCCATACGGCGCGGCGATGCACAGGGCGCTCTCCCCCGCCCGCGGCGCCAGGGCCCGGAGCAGCTTGGCGATGTCCCGGGGCTTCAGCAGGCTCCAGCCCGGCGCATATTCGATCTGGGCGTCGGCATAGGCCAGGAACTCCCGGCCGGGGGGGCAGAACCGCTCCCGCGGCGCTGCCGCCATGGCGTCCTGGATCACCAGGTCCGGCACGTCATTGGTGCGGACCTGACTGTCCAGCATGTTCAGTCTTGCAGCGGTGAAATCGAGGGACATGCGCCATCCGACCTGTTGGGAGCCTTGCGCCGCCGGGCACGACGCTGCGCTCCTTATAGGTCGGCCGCATCGGCGATGGCAATCGCACAGCCGGCGCGGACCGGCGCCATTCGCCCTCCCCCGCCTTGCCCCCCGGAGGCGGTTCTGTTAGCAAGCCCCCTCGCGCGCTCTGGGGCCTGATGGCGGAGTGGTTACGCAGCGGACTGCAAATCCGTGCACCCCGGTTCGATTCCGGGTCAGGCCTCCAACGCCCCGGCGCGCGCGTCCAGCCCCGGACCGTCAGCCATTAACCTCTGCTTAACCGCATCACCGCAGCGTCTGGCGTGTCTTCTTCATTGGAGACGCCCACCATCACCAGACTTCGGGCCCGGCCTCGCAGCCGGGCCTTTTTTCCTCGGCGACGCGCTTGCGCCCCAGCCCAAGCGACGGTATAGCGCCCGCTCTGATGTTGATCCGCAGTAGCTCAGTGGTAGAGCAATCGGCTGTTAACCGATCGGTCGTAGGTTCGAATCCTACCTGCGGAGCCAGAGCTCCTTGATTTTCCTAGACAAATCGGGTTTTTGCACCGGTGATCCGCTCCCGGCGTCGCTGCACGCGATGGCCGTCGCGCCGGATGGCGCGGACCACCGGCGCCTACCCATTGCAGACCATGATCGACCGGTTAAGCTTTCCCGTCGGGCAAGAGGCGATCATGGACATTCACAAACCGAAGGCGGCGCACAGCTGGCGCGAGTTCCTGATCGAGATCGGCACGATCATCTGCGGCATCCTGATCGCGCTGATGCTCGAGCAGGTGGTGGACGCCCTTCGCTGGCGTCGGGAGACGGACGAGGCGTCGGAGGCGATCCGCAAGGAGCTGGCCCTCGACGCGGCGGCGCTCAGGGGCCTCCAGAGCCAGGACGTGTGCATCGACAAACGGCTCGCCCTGCTGGCCGACTGGACACAGGGCCGGGCGCGGATCAACAGCGCCAACCTGTCGAGCTGGGAAAACCGGCCTCATCTGTGGTCGCTGGGGTCCAGCGCCTGGGATGTGGCGAAGGCCGGAGGGATCGCCGCGCACCTGCCCTATGAGACGCGGGTGCGCCTTGCCGGCATCTATGCGAGCATCGCCAATCTCGAGCCCCACATCTGGCGAGAGCGGGATGACTGGACGCAACTGGCCCGGGCCGAAGGCAAGGCGTCCCTTGACCCCGCCGCTGCTCAGGCGATCCGCGAAAGCATTTCCGTCATTCGTACGGAAACCAGCCAGCGCCGCTTCAATGTCACGGACCTGCTTCGTGACATATCCGACTATGGCGTCCGGCCGGACAGGACCTATCCCCCCAACCTGTCCTTGTGCGAACCGCCGAAATAGCTGTCGCGAAAAGGGGCGCACAGCGTCAGAAGCGCCGCCACAGGCCGATCACCGGCCCCGCGGCGACCGGCAGATCTCGCCCCAGCAGCGTCCGCCGCCAGCCCACCTGCGCCCGCCAGGGACCGAAGGACTGAACGAGGCTGTGCTCCGACTTGACCCAGGCGGCCGTCCCGGCCCCGCCCTCCTCGCGGCCGGCATAGAGCTGGTTCAGCACCATCAGCCCGGGCCGGACGCCGACGCCGAGGGTCGCGTCGAGCCGCGATTGCCCCCCATGGGCGACGCCAGACAGCCGGGTGACCTGGATCTCCCCGAACAGGTCATGACCGGCGAGGCGCAGGGACCGGCCCGCCAGCAGTCGCACCTCCGCCCCGGCGCCGCGACGGGCGGGATCCAGCCGGGCCAGCGTCCCTGACGCCGGCCCCGTTGCGCCGGCATAGGCGGTCAGAACCCAGTCGGCGCCCCTGGCCAGAACATAGCGCAGCCCCAGACCCGTGACGCCCAGCCCCTCGCTGCGCAGCCGTCCCTGCCGGTCCGATTCCAGATTGCCGACCAGTTGCAGGCTGAGGACCGGCGTCAGGCCATAGTCCGCATAGAGGCTGATCCGCTCGGTGGACTGCTTCGGAATCGGAATGTCGCTCCCCGCGGCGTCCAGCCCCACCGCGGCCGCATCCGCCTCGGCCTTGGCGATCAGCTGGCCGCCGCCGACCGGCTCCGGCCAGGCCCCGGCCCGCGCCGACCCGCCCGGCGCCAGAGCGGCCAGGCACGCGAGCCGCGCCATGATGGCAAGCCAGGCTGGCCGCATCCCGTTCTCGCCTCCCCTCAGGCTCGCCCCCCGCTAGCTCGCCCTCCCCTCCGGTCGACGAAGGCTATCGGGCGCGCCCGGCGAGGTCCCTGCGACGGATCGTCTGCACGGCGAGACCAATCGCCGCAGGCCTGCCCGTCTACTGGTTCCGCCAGTTGTGTTCGGCGGCGACGCTCAGGAAGACTTCCATCTCCTCGCGTCCGCCGCCGAACCGGCTGCCCCGGACCGGCGCGGCGCCCAGATAGTCGAGGGCGGCGGCGACCCGCACATGGCGTTCCGAAGGGCAGTCGCCGTTTGCCGGGTCGAATCCGACCCAGCCCAGCCCCTCCACATGGGCCTCCGCCCAGGCGTGGGCCGCTTCCTGCTCGATCGCCCCGTCATCGCGCACCAGATGGCCGGAGACATACCGCGCCGGGACCCCCAGGAACCGCGCCGCGGCGATGAAGATGTGGGCCAGGTCCTGGCAGACGCCTCGGCGCTGGGCGAAGGCGTCCGCGGCGGAGCTTCCCGCCTCCGTGGCGTCGGTGCAGAAGGTCATGTCCCGGTGCACGGCGCCCAGCAGGTCGTGGAGCAGCTGGAGTCTGTCGGTGGTGGCGCCAGCGACCTGGCGGGCGTAATCCCGCAGGGACTCATCAGGCAGGGTCAGCGGCGTGTCCCGCAGGAAGACATGCGGGGCGAACCGCTCCACGGCCCCGACAAGGACGCCGCCGGTGTCCGCCGTCTCCACCTCGCCCGAGACCATCAGACGCAGGCGTTGCACCGGGCCGTCGATATAGAGGGTGTGGATCAGGTTGCCGAGACTGTCCTCCCCGGCCTTCAGCCGGCCGTCGATATCGGTCTCCACCCGCCAGCGGGCGATATGCTGGGCGTCATTCGGCCGGGGCGTCAGGCGCAGCACCTGGACCGCGGAGGTGATCGGGCGGTCGTAGCTGTACTGGGTGGTGTGGTGGATGCGGATGCGCATGGGTCGGCTCGCGGACGCCCGTTCAGGTCAGGTACTGGTCGGTAATGGCCACGCCCAGCTTCTCGTGATCCACGAGAAACTGCTCGATGAACTCGTGCAGCCCGGTCTGGAACACGTCGTCGATGCGCAGGCCGGTGAGGCGCGCCAGCGTGCCCCGGGCCAGCTTCTGCGACGGACCCCGGCGGCCATAGAGATCCCCCAGCAGGTCCAGATGGCGGCTGATCACGTCATAGCAGCTGGACAGGGACCGCGGCATCTGCCGGTTCAGGATCAGGAGGTCCGCCACCAGCCAGGGCTTGAGGTTCTCCTTGTAGACCCAGCGATAGGCGGTGAGCGCCGAGACTTCCCGCAGGATGGTGGTCCACTGGAAATAGTCGAGTCCGCCGCCGACGATTTCGGTGGCCGGCAGCAGCAGGTGGTATTTCACGTCGAGGATGCGGGCGGTGTTGTCGGCCCGCTCCATCGCTCCGCCCAGCCGCAGGAACCAGTAGGCGTCATTGCGCAGCATGGTCCGCCGGGCGGATCCGTCGAACATCAGCGCCACCCCCTTCACCCATTCGAGGAAGCGGCTCAGCTCCTCCGGCGACATGTTGGGATCCACCGAGTTGAGCTCGTTCCACGCGGTGTTCAGCGCCTCCCATGTCTCGCTGGTCAGGGCGGTGCGGACGGCGCGCACATTGGACCGGGCGGTGTTGATGCAGGAGCGGATGGAGGACGGATTGTCCGGATTGAACACCAGATAGTCGCAGACCGACCGCTCGTTGGCGTCGCCATAGCGTTCATAGAACCCCGGCGCGGCGCCCGAGGTGGCGATGGCGCTCTCCCACTCGGTGCTGGAGCCGGACCAGCTGGCGGGCAGGGCCTCCAGCCGATGGGCGGAATCGATGACGCGCGCCAGGAAATCCGCGCGCTCCACATAGCGGGCGGTCCAGTAGAGATTGTCAGCGGTGCGGGACAGCATGGCCTGACCTCCCCTGCTCTCGGCTCGGCTCAGTCATCCAGCACCCAGGTGTCCTTGGTCCCGCCGCCCTGGCTTGAATTCACCACCAGCGACCCCTCCCGCAACGCCACCCGCGACAGGCCGCCCGGCGTGATCCGCACCTGGTCTGCGCCGGTGAGGACGAAGGGTCGCAGGTCCACATGCCGCGGCGCAACCCCCTGGGCGACGAAGGTGGGACAGGTGGACAGGGCCAGGGTCGGCTGGGCGATGAACTGGTCCGGCGCATGGATCAGCTTGGCGCGGAAGGCCTCGATCTCCGCCCGGCTGGCCGTGGGCCCGATCAGCATCCCGTAGCCGCCGGAGCCGCCGACCTCCTTCACCACCAGGTCCGGCAGATGATCGAGGACGTAGGACAGGGACGGCGCCTCCCGGCAGCGCCAGGTCTCCACGTTCTGCAGGATCGGCTCGTCGCCCGTATAGAACCGGACCAGGTCCGGCATGTAGCTGTAGACCGCCTTGTCATCGGAAATGCCGGTGCCCACGGCGTTGGCCAGGGTCACGTTGCCTGCGGCGTAGGCGCTCATCAGACCGGCCACGCCGAGCATGGAGCCGGGATTGAACACCAGGGGATCGATGAAGTCGTCGTCCAGCCGCCGGTAGATCACGTCCACCCGCTGCGGCCCGTCGGTCGTGCGCATGTAGACCCGGTCGTCCCGGACGAACAGGTCGGACCCCTCCACCAGCTCGATTCCCAGCTTGTCCGCCAGGAACGAGTGCTCGTAGAAGGCGGAATTGTACCGGCCGGGGGTCAGCAGAACGATGGTCGGCTCGCCGTCCGCGCCGCGGGGCGCCACCGAGCGCAGGGTCGCCAGCAATGCGTCCGTGTAGGTCTCCACCGGCGCCACATGATGGCTGGCGAACAGCTCGGGCGCTAGGCGCATCATCACCTCGCGGTTCTCAAGCATGTAGGACACGCCCGACGGCGTCCGGGCGTTGTCCTCCAGCACATGGAACTCGCGCTCGCCGGTGCGGACGATGTCCACGCCGGAAATGTGAACGAACACCCCGTGCGGCACGGCGAGGCCGGCCATCTCCAGCCGATATTGCGGGTTCGAGAAGATCAGGTCGTGCGGCACGACGCCGGCCTTCAGACACTCCTGCCCCGAATAGATGTCGGTCAGGAAGGCGTTCAGGGTCTGCACCCGCTGCTTGAGCCCGCGCTCCAGCAGGCCCCACTCGGAACGGGAAATGATCCGCGGAATGATGTCGAAGGGGATCAGCCGCTCGGCGGCGTCCGCCTCTCCATAGACGGCGAAGGTGATGCCGATGCGCCGGAAGAACAGCTCCGCCTGCGCCCGTCGCGCCGCCAGGGTCTCCGGCGGGGTCTGCTCCAGCCAGAGCTTGACCTTCCCATAGAGCCCCCGCATGCCGTCGGGGGTATCGCCATGCATCTCGTCGAAGGGGGTCGCGCCGGTTCCGGTCATGGGCTGACCTTGCGCGGCCCGACGGGAGCGACCACCTCGGCGCTGCGTTCGGGCGCCGCGCCCCGCATGGCTGTCGATCTCATGTGCGCTCCCATCCGGTGATGCCTAGTTCTTGGGCGCCAAGGCCTGTCGCCCGGGACTTGCCGGACACCCGCGAGGGGGCCCAGTCTGCGGAAACAGGAGCCCCTAACATGATCCGACTTTACCACTGTGTCGACGCGCGCTCGTTCCGCCCCTTGTGGGCCCTCGAGGAGGTGGGCGTCCCCTACGAACTGCATGTTCTGCCCTTCCCGCCCCGCGTGCTGGCGAAATCGTATCTCGACATCAATCCCCTGGGCACGATCCCGGCCTTCTTCGACGGCGAGACGGAAATGACGGAGTCCGCCGCCATCGTCGAATATGTGGCCCAGCGCCACGGACAGGGCGGGATTGCGGCGCCGCCCGACCACCCGGACTTCGGCCGCTATCTCAACTTCCTGCATTTCGGCGAGGCGACCCTGACCTTTCCCCAGACCCTGGTGCTCCGCTACAGCCGCCTCGAACCCCGGGAGCGTCGCCAGCCCCAGGTCGCGGAGGACTACCGCAAATGGTTCCTGGCCCGGCTGCGCGGGATCGACCGCGCCCTGACCGGCCGGGACTGGCTGTGCGCCGGCCGCTTCACCGGCGCCGACATCTCCGTCGGCTACGCCCTCCTGCTGGCGGACTCCCTGGGGATGAGCGCCGATTTTTCCGAGACCGTCGCCGCCTACTGGGCGCGCCTGCAGGCCCGCGACGGGTTCCAGCGCGCCAAGGCCGCCCAGTCGCAGGCCGCCGCGGACGCCGGCGTGGGACCGACCCTGCCGGCGCGCTGACCGGTCCCCCAGCCCCGCAGGCCTACTGGTCGTAGCCGGGAAGGTGACGGTCCAGCTTGCGCAGGAATCCCGGCCAGGCGAGCTTGCCCACCGAGCCGATGCCCCCGGCCCCGGACTGCCTGGCGGCCTCGACCTGCGCGGCTTCGGGCGCGATCAGCACGTGGTCGCGGCCGCCGCTCAGCGCCGCCACCTGCTGGGCGCAGGCCCGCTCGAGGAAGAACATCTGCAGCCAGGTCGCCGCCGCCGTCGGCCCCGCCGAAAGGGTGCCGTGATTGCGCAGCAGCAGCAGCGGCTTGTCGCCCAGGTCCGCCACGATCCGTTCCCGCTCGTCCAGGTTCAGGGCCACGCCCTCATAGTCGTGATAGGCCAGGCTCTTGGCCACTAGCAGCGCGTTCTGGCTGATGGGCAGCAGGCCTTCCTTCTGGGCGGAGACACCCACGCCCGCATTGGTGTGGAGGTGCATGACGCACAGGGCGTCCTCCCGCGCGGCATGGATCGCCGAATGGATGGTGAAGCCCGCCGGATTGATGAAGTACGGGGTCTCCTGCACGATGGCGCCGTCCAGATCCACCTTGACCAGGGCCGAGGCGGTCATCTCGTCGAAGAACAGACCATAGGGATTGATCAGGAAATGGTGCTCGGGGCCCGGCACGCGCATGGAGATGTGCGTGAAGATCGCATCATCCCAGCCGTGCAGCGCCACCAGCCGGTAGAGGGCGGCCAGTTCGACCCGCGCGGTCCACTCCGCCTCCGACACCTGTCCCTTCAGGGACCGGACGCCTGTCACTGATCCATCCGCCATGGTCGCTCTCCCTCGCGTGTCCGCTGTGTCCGCCGCCCTTCGGCGATCGCCTGCGGGACCGTCGCGCCGCGTCGCGTCGCCGTCAAGGCAAGCGCGCCAAAACGCGCCTCAGATTCCCCGGGTTAAACTCCTTTTCACAGGCGCGCGTCACACTAAGTCCGTATAAGCTTCAGGCGCGCTCCAGCACCGGGACTCAATGACCGCCGCTCACGCCTTCGTGGATGACCTGCCCGCACTGACCGCCTCGCGCTCCGCGAGCGACCGGGAGCGGCTGTTGATGGCCGTGGTCGACCTGTGCGACCGGGCCAACCAGACCGGCGAACCCCTGTCCACCCGGGTCGAGGTGAACGGCCTGCTGCAGGACATCTTCCTCAACCTGATCTCCACGGCGGAGCGGGACCTGCGTCGCCGCCTGGCCGAGCGTCTGGGCGGCGCCAGCTGGGCGCCGCACGGCCTCGTCACCATCCTCGCCCTCGACGAGATCGAGATCGCGCGGCCGGTGATCGCCGCCTCGCCGCTGCTGACCGAAAACGACCTGCTCCGGGTGCTGATCGAGGCGACCCTCGAGCATCAGATCGAGGTCGCCCGCCGCCCCGATCTGCCCACCCGCGTGGTCGACGCGATCATCGAGGAGAGCCAGCCGCTGGTGATGGCGGCGCTGGCCGACAACCAGTCCGCCCAGGTGGGCATCGCCCAGCTGACCCGGATGGTCGCCGCCTCCCGCCGTCTGGCGGCCCTTCGCTCACCGCTGGTGCGCCACCCGAAACTCACCGTGGACCTGGCCTACGCCCTCTACGCCTGGGTCGGCGACACCCTGCGCAGCGCGATCGTGTCCCGATACCGGATCGACGACGAGAAGCTGAACGGAATCATCGCCGCCGTCGTCCGCGACCAGCGGGCGGGCGAGGCGGAGGCGCCACGCCACGCTCCGGACCAGCCGAGCACGTCGGAACTGGCCCTCGAGCAGCAGCTGATCACCAAGCTGGACGCCGCCGGGCAGCTGCGCCCCGGCTATCTGTTGCGGGCCCTTCGGGAAGGCAAGCTGTCCCTGTTCAAGGCGTCCCTGGCGCGGCTGAGCGGCTTTTCCCGGGAGGCCGTGGACGCCGCGGTGGAGAGCGGGCGGGCGGATCTGCTGGCCCTGGCCTGCGCCGCTGTCGGCATAGACCGCAGCGTGTTTCCCACCCTGCAGAGGCTGATCACCGATCTGATGGGGCGCCGCATCATCGCCAGTCCCGCCGCCCATACCGACGTGGTCGCCGCCTTCGCCGAGACGCCGGAGTCCGCGGCCCGGATCTTCCGCGAACGGGTGGCCCGCCTGACGCGCCCGTCGTGACGGACCCGTCCTGAGACGGGCGTCCCGGCGGCTCCGGCCGGGATGCGGATCTGGACCTGACGCGACGTCGCCCTTGACGCCCTGAGCGCAAAGCCGCTTGCTGCCCGCCGCTCCTGGAGATCCTCGCCGCGTGAAACACAGCCCGCCCGTCCACCGCCTGGCCTTTGTCGCCAGCGATCGCCCCGAGGCCGTCGAAGCCCGGGCGAAGCTGATCGACGCCTATGGCGACCATCCGATCGAGGACGCTCAGGTCGTGGTGGCCCTGGGCGGCGACGGCTTCATGCTGGAGACCCTGCACCGGACCCTGTACGCGCCCCGGCCGATCTACGGCATGAACCGCGGCTCGCTCGGCTTCCTGATGAACGACTTCGCCGAGGACGGCCTGCTGGAGCGGATCAACGCCGCCGAACGCGCGGTGATCCATCCCCTGTCAATGACCGTGATCGACGCCCAGCGACGCAATCACCGGGCGCTGGCGATCAACGAGGTGTCGATGCTGCGCCAGACGCGCCAGACCGCAAAGCTGCGTCTGTCCATCGACGGAACGGTGCGGATGGAAGAGCTGGTGTGCGACGGCGTGCTGGTCGCCACGCCCGCGGGCTCCACCGCCTACAACCTGTCCGCCCACGGGCCGATCATCCCCCTGACCGCCCAGGTGCTGGCCCTGACCCCGATCAGCGCCTTCCGCCCCCGCCGCTGGCGCGGCGCCCTGCTGCCGCACACCGCCCGGGTCACCGTCGAGGTGATGGAGGCCGACAAGCGTCCGGTCAGCGCCGTCGCTGACAATTTCGAGGTGCGGGACGTGGCGGAGGTCCATATTTCTGAGAACCGGGACCTGAACCTGACCATGCTGTTCGACGCCGGTCGCAGCCTCGAGGAGCGCGTCCTGGCCGAGCAGTTCTCCGCCTGACACGGGGAGCGGTCGGGAGGACTTTCATTGACGCTTACAACTTCTTAAACTTAACACAGGACAAGCTTGTTCTGTTGACGGGTCGAATCCGTGCAGGGAGCCCCGTGCGCGCAACCCGCAACATGCGAATGTGGTTGAGAGGACGGCCGCCATGAAAGACCAGACTCCCCCCCCGCAGACCATCGTGCCCCCGAACCTGCTGAAGGCGCGGGTGGCGCCCAAGCTCGGCGTGCTGACACCCGACGCCCTCGCCAAGGCGGAGGCTGCGCTGAAGGGACTGTCAGCGAATTTCGGCCAGTGGCTCAACGACGAGATCGAGAAGCTCGAGGCCGCCCGGGCGATGATCACCGCCAAGGGCATGACCGGCGAGACCGCCGACCAGCTCTATGTGCACGCGCATGACCTGAAGGGCCTCGGCGGCACCTATGAATTTCCGCTGATCACCCGCGTCGCCGGTTCGCTCTGCAAGCTGATGAACGAGAAGGAGCAGCGGCCGTCCCTGCCCCTGGTGCTGATCGACGCGCACATCGATGCGATCCGGGCGATCGTCCGCGACAATATCCGTGACCCCAACCACCCGGTGGGCAAGGCCCTCGCCGACGAGCTCGAAGCCCGGGTCAGCGCCTATGCGCCGACGGAGGCCAGATCCTCCTCGACGGCGCCATAGCCTGCGTCCGGCGGGATCACCAGCACCTGACCGGTGTCCCGCTGCTCCACCCAAGGCGTCACCACTACCCCCGGCCGCGCCAGGGCCGCCGCCGTGGCCGACTGGGCGTCACGGCTCTCAGCCAGCAGCTTCAGGTTCATCCGCGTCGGAAAGATGATCGTGCGGCGCCCGTCCGCGGCCATGGCCAGCGCCTCGCCGGGCGGGATCCACTCGGCGTCCACCGTCTCGTACCCATCGCACACCGCCAGCTGGTCGGCCGGCGCCACGGCGAGATAGAAGTGGGTGTCGAAACGCTTGGGCATCATCACCGGCGTGATCCACCGGGCGAAGGGCGTCAGGGCGCCCAGGTCCAGCTTCAGCCGGAACCCGGCCACCAGGTCGAAGAACGAGGCCTCGCCCCGCGCGACAGCGCTGCGAGCCGCCACGGCCTCCGGCGCGCCGGTCCAGACGTCACCCTCCTCCGTCCGGGCCAGGAGCAGTCCCGCCTCCTCATAGGCCTCGCGGATGGCGGCGATCCGCAGGGTCCGCGTCGCCGGGTCGTACTGGTCCCAACCCAGCACCCGGTCGGCCCAGGCTTCGTCCGAATCCGACGCCTCCGTCTTGCCGCCCGGAAACACCAGGGCGCCTGAGGCGAAATCGATCTGATGGTGCCGCTTCACCATCAGCACCTCGAAGGCGGGACGGTCCCGCACCAGCAGGATGGTGGCGGACAGGCGGGGGATGGGCGGCGACGCAGGCTGGCTCATGGGCGCAGCTTAGCACTCCGCGGCGTCGATAAAAGCCGAACTTCCCGGCGGGACTGTCGGTTCAGGCGGCGCCCACCAGGGGCTCGCCCCGGTCACGCTGGCGGCGATCGATCAGGTCCAGGCGATCCAGCAGATAGTCCAGGTCCTCCCGCGGGGCGCCATGGACCTGGGTCAGGAACCGCTCCAGCAGACGGGCCTGGAAGGTTGCGGGATCCAGCGCCTTTCCGTCCACGCCCATGGCGTGAAACGTGTCCAGGGCGATGCGAAACGCGGAGAACAGCCGTTGCGGCAGGCCGGATCGCTCGAATATGGCCTTGAACCCCAGGCCGCCGGCGTCATGGATCAGCAGCCAGGCGCGATGGTGCGGCACCGCCGCCAGCACGGCCAGACCATGCTCCACGAATCGCATGTACCCGCTCGTCGCCGCCCGCAGCAGGAGGGACGAGGTCAGCCGGTTCTGCTTGTGCAGATGCCGGACGAAGGCCTCCATGTCCGGGGCTGCGGCAATCTCATCGAGAATGTCCACAGTGGCCCGCTCCTGGGTCGAGACCGCGATCGCCCCCGCCTGCCCCTCGCTGAGGCCGGTCCGGGAGAGCAGGACGCGGCGGACATCCTCCGTCACCAGATGCATGAGCTTTTCGGTCACCGCCGCCGGCAGGACATCACGATAGGCGATGGCGTTGGCCACCTTCTGGCTGGCGCGGAAACGGTCGAGGCTGACCACGAGGCCCTGTTCGGAGAAGGCCGCGCCCGCATTGTCCGCAGCCGTGGCGACGGCGTCCTCGCAGCCGCACTCGGCCAGGACGTCGGTCACGGTCTCCGACAGGTGCGCGCGGCTGGCGACCGCGACCTGACGGACCGGATCGGCGCGACGCACGATCTCGGCGAGATCGGCGTCGCTGAAAACCGGTGAAAAGGTCAGGACGGGGGTGGCGATGGACTCCACGTCCTCCGCCAGGCGCAGGGCCACGTCCCGCGGCAGGACGTCGGAGGCGCGCAGCGTCACCGCCAGCGCCCGCCGCACCAGCTCCGCCGCGTCGCCGGCCATGACCCGCAGGATCTCGTTGGCGGCTGCCCGGTCGGCCTTGGACAACTCCACGTCCATCTTCCGGCACAGCTTGAAGGCCACAGCCGCCCGCTCGTCATCGGTCGGCCCCCGGACCAGGGCGCGAATGTCCGATGGCGTGAAGATCGGCGGGTTCTGCGCGGAAGTGGTCATGGTCGATGGGGCCGTGATTTGCAGACAGGTTCAGCCTGCAGTATCGCTAAACACGCTTAACAGGACTTTACCAAACCGCCGTTCAATTGCGCCCCTGGGTCGCCCTGAAGGCAAAATTTCAGTCAAGATCTAGAAATCGGATGGACGGACGTGTCATTGCTGGCAGGACTTCAGGTAATAGAACTGGCAACCTATATCGCCGCTCCCGGCGCAGGCGGCATGCTTGCCGACTGGGGCGCCGAGGTCATCAAGATCGAGGCGCCCGGCGGCGATCCGATACGGCAGTTCTTTGACACCATCGGCGCGGATACTGCGGGAAACCCGGTGTTTGATCTCGACAACCGAGGCAAGCGGGGAATCGTCCTCGACATCGCCCAGCCCGAGGGCCGCGACATCGCCCTGCGGCTGCTCCGGACCGCCGATGTGTTTCTCACCAACCTGCGCCCCGGCGCCCTCGCCCGCGCTGGGCTGGACTGGGACACGGTGTCCGCCCTCAATCCGCGCCTGATCATGGCCAGCGTCACCGGCTATGGCCTGCAGGGCGCAGAGGCGGACAAGCCGGGCTTCGACCTCGCCGCCTTCTGGGCCCGGTCCGGCGTCGCGGCCCTCACCATTCCCAAGGGGTCGGAGCCGTTTCCGATCCGGACGGCGGCGGGCGACCACACCTGCTCCCTGGCCACCGTGGCCGCCATTCTCGCCGCCGTGGTGGAACGGGGAACGACCGGCCGGGGCCGGCTGGTGGAGACATCCCTGCTGCGCTCCGGCGTCTACTCGGTGGGATCGGACATGGCCATCGCGCTGCGCTTCGGCCGGGTGGCGTCGAACCGCCCCCGGGCCGACGCCGTCAATCCGCTGAACAACTTCTTCCGCAGCGCGGAGGGCCGCTGGCTGTGCCTGCTGCCGCGCCAGGGATCCGGCGACTGGCCGAGGATCGCCCGCGCCGCCGGACGGCCGGAGCTGGTGGAGGATCCGCGCTTTTCCGGCGCGCGCGCACGCCGGCAGAACGGCCCGGCGCTGGTGGCGGCGCTGGACGAAGGCTTCGGCGCCCTGAGCTTCGAGGAGGCGGCGCGCCGGCTGGACGCGGAGGATGTGGTTTGGTCGCCGATCCTGTCGGCC
>CAINOV010000204.1 GCA_903851655.1 uncultured Caulobacterales bacterium | reverse complement strand
GGGTCCAGGCGCGCGGCGTAGGCCGTCCAGCCTTCCTGCAACTCACCCATGGCCAGCAGGATGGTGGCGACCAGAAATCGCGTCGCGGCCGAGGTGGCGCGGTCGGGCGCCCAGGTCAGCGCCCGGTCCGCGGCGGCCAGGGCCGGGATCCACCGTCCGGCGTCCGCCCGGGTCCAGGCCAGATGATAGTGCGCCTTGGCGTCCTCCGGCCGCAATTCAATCACCTGACGGAAGAGCGCCTCGGCGTCGTCCAGCCGCCACTCCGCATGCGCGATCCGGCCCCGGAGGAGGGCGACATCGGGATTGTCCGGGGCCAGCCGGGAGATGAGGGCCATTTCGACGGAGGCTTCCTCCACCCGGTCGAGGGACAGCAGCGCGTCGACCAGGGCGAGGGTCGCCACGACCTTGTTCGCATGCTGGTGGGAGACCAGCTTCAGGAAGGGCAGGGTCTCCTCGGCCATTCCCGCATGGCGGGCGATGTGGGAGACGGCGACGACGGCGCTCAGGTCGAACGGATCACGGACCAGGGCCTGGCCCAGCGCATCGAGGGCTTCGGCGGGCCGCCGCAGGGCGAACAACGCCACGCCGAGCACCGACCAGTTTTCGGCCGTCGCCGGAGAGGAGGCCACAGCTTTCCGGGCAATCTCTTCCGCTCGGGCATAGTCCGCTCTGCGCAAAGCTCTGAGCACAAGTTCGGATTTCTTGCGGAGCGGCTGCACCATTGGCCTGATCTTGTCGGGGACGCCCCCAATGAGTCGGCGTTATATGTGCGGTCGTCGCGTGTTCGACTACAATTCTGCAATATTCGTGAAAAATATTGGAGTTTATATTGTCATGGCGCGCGCCATAAGTCGCGCGCCGGACGGCCCCTGTCCCGGCGCTAGGGCGCCGGAGGGTGCGGCGCCCCGGTGGGGGCGGCGTCGCCGGGCGCGGCGGATGTCGTGTCCGGCGCCAGGGTGACGCACAGGCCCTTGAAGGACTGCTGCGCCTCGTAGGGGTCGCCGGTCTCGGACAGTTTGGACGCCTGCTCGATGGTCATCCGCCCCGTGGTCCGGTCGATGGTCCAGGCGTCCGACTCGCCGGGACCGCGGGTCTTGCGCAGTCGGATCTCCCGGGCGTCCACATGGCAGGCGGGCGCCTCCGCCGGGCTTGCGCAATAGTCCGCCCAGACCTGGTCGGCGCCCCGGCGCTCGAGCACCGTAAAGCCGGCGTCGCCCAGTTTGAGGATATAGGTCCGCTGGAACGCCTCCTCCGTGCGGGTGGCCTTGGCGGGGTCGACGGACAGGGTCCGCATCTCCCCCGAACACTTCAGATAGACCGGCTCGCCGCAGATCCCCGGCGACACTGCAACCGCGGCCAGGAGGCAGGCGAGGGGCAGGACAGCTCTGGCGGTCATGGCGAGGCTCCGGTCGGGGATGTTCGATCGTTCGGCGGACCCAATCTGCTCCGCGCGGGGGACGCGTCAAGTCCGCCTCGCCGAAGCCGGAGTCCCGCCGTCGGTCGCCTCAGGCGGCGGTCGACGGCGCCACCCAGCGGGAGATCTTGTTCAGGAACTCCAGCGGGTCGATCGGCTTAGAGATGTGGTCGTTCATGCCGGCCGCGGCGCAGGCCGCGACCTGCTCCGGCAGCACGTTGGCGCTCCAGGCGAGGATCGGCGTGGCGGAATTGTAGCCGCTCGTGGCGCGGATCGCGCGGCAGGTGGCCATGCCGTCCATGCCCGGCATCTGCAGGTCCATCAGGATCACGTCGAACGGCTGCTGCAGGGCCGCCTCGATGGCGTCCGCGCCGTTCTGGGCGCTGGTGAGGGAGACGTCGAAGGGCGCCAGCAGCGCGGTCGCCAGCTGGCGGTTGGCGTCCACGTCGTCCACTATGAGGATCCGGATGGGATCCAGACTGGCGGGGGGCGTGTCGCCTTCGGCCGCCGCATGGGCCATCGCGCCCCGGGGAGCCTCGAAGGTGAACCAGAAGGTCGCCCCCTCTCCGACCGCGGTCTCCACCCCGATCCGGCCGCCCATGGTTTCGGTCAGCGTCTTCGAGATGGCCAGCCCGAGCCCCGCGCCGGAGAACGGCCGCGAACTGGTGGTGTCGGCCTGGGAGAAGCGCTGGAACAGCCGGGGCTGGTGCTCCGGCGCGATTCCGGGCCCGCTGTCGCGCACGGCGACGCGGAGCCGGTCCCGGCCGTCCTCGCCGCTCTCCGCCTCGACCCGCACCTGCACCCAGCCCCTGTCCGTGAACTTGATCGCGTTGACGAGCAGATTGAGGAACACCTGGCGGACCCGCACAGCGTCGGCGACCACGGTGTCGGGAAGCGCGTCCGCGAACAGGATCGAGAGGGTCAGTCCCTTCTTCTGGGCCTGGAACTCGACAGAGGACACCACACTGCGGAAGAAGGCGTGGACCGCGAACGGCGCCGGGTGCAACTCGACCCGCCCGGCCTCGAACTTGGCCACGTCCAGCACATCGTTGACGATCGACATCAGCGCCTGCCCGCTGCTGACGATCAGCTTGCTGTAGTCCGCCGCCAGCGGCGGCAGCGCCGGGATCTGCTCGAGCAGTCCGGCGAAGCCGATGACGCTGGTCAGCGGCGTCCGGATCTCGTGGCTCATGTTCGCCAGGAAGTTGGACTTGGCCACGGCGGCGGCTTCGGCCTCCTGCGAGGTGCGGCGCAGCTCCGCCATCAGGGCCTTGGCCTGGGTGATGTTGCGCACCACGTCGATGAAGCCCGTCACGTCCCCCGTGGTCGGATCCAGGATCGCCGTCGGCCGCGAGCCCAGCCAGATCAGTTCGCCTGAGGGCAGGACGCCCCGGTATTCCAGCTCCACCGGCTCGGCCCGTCCCCGGGTCTCGAGCTGGCGGTCGCATGCAGCCCGGGCTTTTTCCGCATCCTCCGGGTGCATCAGGGAAAAGACATTGGCCCCGATCAGCAGGTCCCCCGGAACCCCGATCACCCGCTCGCAGGCCGGGGAGATGTACTGGATCACGCCGTTGCGGTCGGTTTCGGTAATCATGTCCGGCGCGGCCTCGGCCAGGCCGCGGTAGCGCGCCTCGCTGGCCGCCAG
>CAINOV010000203.1 GCA_903851655.1 uncultured Caulobacterales bacterium | reverse complement strand
GGAAGGCGCTGGTCTCGAAGCTGCCGTCGGCCCTTCAGGCCCCGGCCGGGCGCGCCGAGGGCATGGCGCGGTCCCTGCTGACCGGCGGCGCCCTGTTCGAGGAGATGGGCTTCTACTATGTGGGGCCCATTGACGGGCACAGTCTTGATCACCTGCTGCCGGTGCTGCAGAACGTGCGGGAGATCGCCGACCGCCCCGTGCTGGTGCACGTGGTCACCCGGAAGGGCAAGGGCTACGCCCCGGCGGAAAACGCCGCCGACAAGTACCACGGGGTGTCGAAGTTCAACGTCGTCACCGGCGTGCAGGTCAAGCCCGCCCCCGGCGCGCCCCAGTACCAGACCGTGTTCGGCGAGACCCTGACCCGCGCCGCCGAAACCGATCCGAAGATTGTCGCCATCACCGCCGCCATGCCGTCCGGCACCGGGCTGGACGCGTTCGCCAGACGCTTCCCGGACCGGCTGTTCGACGTGGGCATCGCCGAGCAGCACGCAGTGACCTTCTCCGCCGGGCTGGCTGCGGACGGGATGCGCCCGTTCTGCGCCATCTACTCCACCTTCCTGCAGCGGGGCTATGACCAGGTCGTCCACGACGTGGCGATCCAGAAGCTGCCGGTGCGATTCGCCCTGGACCGGGCCGGACTGGTGGGCGCCGACGGCGCCACCCACGCCGGCTCGTTCGATGTGGGCTATCTGGGCGCCCTGCCGGGATTCGTCGTCATGGGCGCGGCCGACGAGGCGGAGCTGGCGCGGATGGTCGCCACCCAGGTCGCCTATGACGAGGGTCCGATCTCTGTCCGCTATCCCCGCGGCGAGGGGACCGGCGTCGCCCTGCCCGCCGACCCGGCGCCGCTGGAGATCGGCCGCGGCCGCATCGTCCGCGAGGGCGAGGTCGTGGCCATCCTCTCGTTCGGCGCGCGCCTCACCGAATCGCTGCTGGCGGCGGAGCGGCTGCAGGGCATGGGCCTGACGACGACCGTCGCCGACGCCCGATTCGCCAAACCCCTGGACGAGGACCTGATCCGCCGCCTGGCGCGGGAGCATGCGGTCCTGATCACGGTGGAGGAGGGGGCGGTCGGCGGATTCGGCGCCTTTGTCCTGCATTTTCTCGCCCGGGAGGGCCTGCTGGACCGGGGGCTGAAGATTCGCACCCTGACCCTGCCGGACGTCTTCCAGGATCAAGACAAGCCCGAGCTGATGTACGCCGCCGCCGGCCTGGACGCCCAGGGAATCGCGGACTCGGCTGTCCGGGCCCTCGGTCTGGACCGTGTGGAAGCGCCCCGCGACGGCGCGGTGCGGGCGTGAACGCCCTTCGCAACCCGTGGGACATTTTGACGGGGCCGACGAGCCCGGAAAAGTGTCATTCTGGTTTGACATATTCAAACGTCATCCTAAGATGACACATCGGACCCTTCCCCCATCGGGTCAGTCTGGAACGTGATGACCATGGCCTACACCATCATCGATAACCGGGCGCTTCGTGAGGAAGCCGCGATCGAGCCTGACGCGCCGTCCACCGGCGAGGCGACGAGCGAGACCCAGATCATCGCCATCTATGGCAAGGGCGGCAGCGGCAAGAGCTTCGCCCTGTCCAATCTCAGCTACATGCTGGCCCAGCAGGGCAAGCGGGTGCTGCTGATCGGCTGCGACCCCAAGTCCGACACCACCTCGCTGCTGTTCGGCGGCCGGTCCTGCCCGACCATCATCGAGACCTCCGCCAAGAAGAAGGCGGCCGGGGAAGAGGTGAAGATCGAGGATGTGTGCTTCACCCGCGACGGCGTCTTCGCCATGGAGCTGGGCGGGCCCGAGGTCGGCCGCGGCTGCGGCGGCCGGGGCATCATCCACGGCTTCGAGCTGCTGGAGAAACTGGGCTTCCATGACTGGGGCTTCGACTATGTCCTGCTCGACTTCCTGGGCGACGTGGTCTGCGGCGGCTTCGGCCTGCCGATCGCCCGGGACATGTGCCAGAAGGTGATCGTGGTCGGCTCCAACGACCTGCAGTCCCTCTATGTCGCCAACAACGTGTGCTCGGCGGTGGAGTATTTCCGCAAGCTGGGCGGCAATGTCGGCGTGGCCGGCATGCTGATCAACAAGGACGACGGCACCGGGGAGGCGCAGAAGTTCGCCGAGGCCGTCGGCATCCCGGTCCTGGCCGCCATTCCCGCGGACGAGGACATCCGCCGCAAGTCCGCCAACTACCAGATCATCGGCCGTCCCGGCGACGTCTGGGGCCCCCTGTTCGAGGGCCTGGCCGAGAATGTGGCCACCGCCCCGCCGGTGCGCCCCAAGCCCCTGAGCCAGGACGGCCTGCTGGGCCTGTTCTCCCCGGAGCAGACGGGCGCGGACTACCAGCTGCGGCCCGCCACCCAGGCCGACATGCGCGGCGGGATCTTCGCCGAAAAGGCCTCCCTCGAAATCATCTATGACGAGGTCTGACCCCGTGTCCCTGGATCCCGTGCTCCCCCTCGACACTGTCCCGGCCGACGCCGGCGCGCCGCCCTCGGCGGACGGCGCCGGTTGCCATGCAGGCGCGTCGCAGATGAAGGCGGCGGCGGAGGCGGCCGGCAAGACCGAGGTCCTGGCCCGGTACGCCGCCGATTATCCGCCGGGACCGCACGGCCAGCCGCAGAGCATGTGTCCGGCCTTCGGCTCCCTGCGGGTGGGCCTCAGGATGCGGCGGACGGCCACGGTGCTGTCGGGCTCGGCCTGCTGCGTCTACGGACTGACCTTCACCTCGCACTTCTACGGCGCGCGGCGGACGGTGGGCTATGTCCCCTTCAATTCGGAGTCCCTGGTCACCGGCAAGCTGTTCGAGGACATTCGCGACGCGGTCCACGAGCTGGCCGATCCGGACCTCTATGACACGGTGATCGTCACCAATCTCTGCGTTCCCACAGCCTCCGGCGTGCCGCTGCAACTCCTGCCCAAGGAGATCAACGGGGTTCGCATCATCGGCATCGACGTGCCCGGCTTTGGTGTCCCCACCCACGCCGAGGCCAAGGACGTGCTGGCCGGCGCCATGCTGAAATACGCCCGCACCGAGGCGGAGCAGGGCCCCGTCGCCGCCCCGCGGGAGCGGCCGGACCGACCCACCATCACCCTGTTGGGGGAGATGTTCCCCCTGGATCCCGTGGGCATCGGCGCCATGCTGGCCCCCCTGGGCCTCGCCGCCGGCCCGGTGGTTCCCACTCGGGAGTGGCGCGAGCTCTACGCCGCCCTCGACTGCGCCGCCGTGGCGGCGATCCATCCCTTCTATACGGCGTCCGTGCGGGAATTCGCCGCGGCGGGGCGCAGCGTGATCGGCTCGGCCCCGGTGGGCTGCGACGGCACGGCCGCCTGGCTCGACCGGATCGGCGAGGTCTGCGGCATCGCCAAGCATACCGTCGACGCGACGAAGAACCGGTTCCTGCCCGCCATCCGCGGCGCCCTCGCGGCCACGCCGATCAAGGGCCGCGTGACCCTGTCGGGCTATGAAGGCTCGGAGCTGCTGGTGGCCCGCCTGCTGATCGAGAGCGGCGCCGACGTTCCCTATGTGGGCACCGCCTGTCCCCAGACCGTCTGGTCCGACCCGGATCGGGAATGGCTGGAGGCCCACGGGGTGCGCATCCAGTACCGCGCGACCCTGGAGCAGGACATCGCCGCGGTCGAGGAATACGGCCCGGATCTGGCCATCGGCACCACGCCGGTGGTGCAGCACGCCAAGCAGAAGTCCATCCCGGCCCTCTACTTTACCAATCTGATCTCGGCCCGTCCGCTGATGGGACCGGCGGGGGCGGGCTCCCTGGCCCAGGTGATCAACGGGGCCATCGCCAACAAGTCCCGTTTCGACCGGATGAGCGCCTTCTTCGAGGGCGTCGGGACCGGCGCCGCCGCGGGTGTCTGGGAAGACACGCCCCGGGACCGGCCGGAGTTCAAGGCCCGCTTCGCCAAGACCATGGCTGCGGCCCGGGCCAGCGCGGAGGCCGTCGGCACATGACCCTTGTCCTCGACCATGACCGGGCCGGCGGCTATTGGGGCGCCGTCTACGCCTTCACCGCCATCAAGGGCCTGCAGGTGATCATCGACGGCCCGGTGGGCTGCGAGAACCTGCCGGTGACCTCGGTCCTGCACTATACGGACGGACTTCCGCCGCACGAGCTGCCCATTGTCGTCACCGGCCTGGGCGAGGACGAGCTGGGCAAGACCGGCACCGAGGGCGCCATGCGGCGCGCCTGGCGGGCCCTTGACCGGGACCTGCCCGCCGTGGTCGTCACCGGCTCCATCGCCGAGATGATCGGCGGCGGCGTGACGCCGGAGGGCACCAGCATCCAGCGCTTCCTGCCCCGCACCATCGACGAGGACCAGTGGCAGAGCGCTGACCGGGCGCTCACCTGGCTCTGGACCCAGTTCGGGGCGAAGAAGGTGCCGAAACTGCGCCCCCGGGCGGAGGGGGAGCGGCCCAAGGTCAACATCATCGGCCCCAGCTACGGCCTGTTCAACCTGGCCTCGGACCTGGCGGAGATCCGCCGCCTGATCGAGGGCGTGGGCGCCGAGGTCAATATGGTCTTCCCCCTGGGCAGCCATCTGGCCGATGTCCGCAAGCTGGCGGACGCCGAGCTGAATGTCTGCATGTACCGGGAGTTCGGGCGGAACCTGTGCGAGACGCTGGAGCGGCCCTATCTGCAGGCCCCCATCGGCATCGACTCCACCACCCGCTTCCTGCGGACGATGGGGGAGCATCTGGGCCTCGACCCGGAACCGTTCATCGAGCGGGAGAAGCACACGACCCTGAAGCCCGTCTGGGACCTGTGGCGGTCCGTCACCCAGGACTTCTTCAGCACCGCCAGCTTCGCCATCGTCGCCACGGAAACCTATACCCGCGGCGTGCGCCACTTCCTTGAGACGGAGATGGGCCTGCCCTGCGCCTTCGCCCACGAGCGGCGGGCGGGGGTAAAGCCGGACAACCAGTCCGTGCGCAAGGCGATCATCGACACGCCGCCGCTGGTGATGTTCGGCAGCATCAACGAGCGCATGTACATGGCCGATGCGGGCTCCCGCGCGACCTACATCCCCGCCTCCTTCCCCGGTGCGATCATCCGCCGGCACACGGGCACGCCCTTCATGGGCTATGGCGGGGCGACCTACCTGGTGCAGGAGGTCTGCAACGCCCTGTTCGACGCCCTGTTCCACATCCTGCCCCTGGCCGGACAGATGGACCGGATCGAAGCCACCCCCGCCCGCCCGCACGCCGAGCTGGACTGGGATGACGACGCCCGCGCCGCCCTCGACCGGCTGGTGGAGGCCCAACCGATCCTCGTGCGGATCTCCGCCGCCAAGCGCCTGCGCGACGCCGCCGAGCGCCTGGCCCGGGTGGAGGGCCAGCCGCGGGTCAATGAAGAGCATCTGGGGCGCAGCGCGCGCCTCATGACCGAAGGACGAATGGCATGACGCGCCAGGAAACGTCCCGAATTCACCGCATCGGCGGGGCCTGGGGAGGGTCCGCCTGCATCCGTTTGGAGGCGGCCGATGGCCCTCTCCTGACAAGAGTCGCGATGATCGTCGTCGTGACGGAGAGCACTGAGATACTGGGGTGCAGCGATGCCTCCAAGTCCAGAGCGAGAGGAGCATAGACATGGCAGAAAGAGACGGAAGTCTCTCTGGCCTCACGGAAGCAGAGGCTAAAGAGTTCCATAGAATATTCACGGGCAGTTTCATTCTCTTCACGGTGGTCGCTATCATCGCCCACGTGCTGGTGTGGAACTGGCGTCCGTGGTTGCCGGATGCGCAGGGACACTTCGGAGCCCTGGTGAACAGCGTTCCGATGGCCAAGCATCTGGCCACATCGCTGTTCGGTTAAGGGAGAGAAGAACATGTGGAGAATTTGGCTTCTTTTTGATCCGCGCAGAGTGCTCGTCGCGCTCTCCGCGTTCCTGTTCACCCTGGCGCTGCTGATTCACTTCATCCTGCTCAGCACGCCTCGGTTCAACTGGATCGAAGGCCCGACCGCGAAGCACGCGAGCCTCACGGCGGCAGAAATGCTGCACGTGGCGCCGGCGACCTCGTCCGTCACCAACGTCTAGGCGATATCCGCACCGCAGGGTGCGGATGGGGCGACTGACGCGGCTGGATCTGTCCGGTTCGCGTCGGTCGCCCGATGCCGGGGAATTTTCGCGGGACCCGCCCGCGCGCAAAACTGAGCGGAGGCCCAGATCATGGCGCTCTTGAGCTTCGAACGAAAATACCGGGTCCGGGGCGGCACGCTGATCGGCGGCGACCTGTTCGACTTTTGGGTCGGCCCATTCTATGTCGGCTTCTTCGGCGTCACGACCCTGATCTTCTCGGTCCTCGGCACGGCGCTGATCATCTATGGCGCCGGTCTCGGCGACACCTGGAACCCCTGGCGGATCAGCATCGACCCGCCGGATGTCTCCCTCGGACTGGCCCTCGCTCCACTGCGGGCCGGCGGTCTGTGGCAGGCGGTCACGGTCTGCGCGCTCGGGGCGTTCTCGTCCTGGGGCCTGCGGGAAGTGGAGATCGCCCGCAAGCTCGGCATCGGCATTCACGTGCCCGTGGCCTTCGGCTTCGCCATCCTCGCCTATTTCACCCTCGAGGTGGTGCGTCCCGTCCTTATGGGCGCCTGGGGCTATGCCTTCCCCTACGGGATCTTCAGCCACCTGGAGTGGGTGTCGAGCACGGGGTACCGCTACCTCAACTTCCACTACAATCCCGCGCACATGATCGCCGTGTCGTTCTTCTTCACCACGACCTTCGCCCTGGCGCTGCACGGATCCCTGATCCTGTCGGCCGCCAATCCCGGCAAGGGCGAGACGATGAAGACGCCGGAGCATGAAGACACCTTCTTCCGCGACATCATCGGCTATTCCGTCGGCACGCTGGGCATTCACCGCCTGGGACTGTTCCTCGCCCTCACCGCAGTGGTGTTCAGCGCCATCTGCATCGTGATCAGCGGACCGGTCTGGAGCCAGGGCTGGCCGGAATGGTGGAACTGGTGGCGCAACCTGCCGATCTGGGCCTGACCCGGATCCTGGCTGGAGAGTGCTGGACGTCCTGAAACAACCTTGACGCCTGAGTGTACCTGCAGATCCGCGCACCGCGCGCGGCCCCCGCCCGACACTCACGATACGGAGACACGTTGTGGCTAGTTATCAAAATCTGCTGACGCAAGTGCAGGTGCGGGGGCCCGTCGAGATGGGCGTCCCCTTGCCCCCGGGGAACGACACCCGAATCGGGGTTCCCTTCTTCTCGAAGCTGATGGGGATCCTCGGCAACGCCCAGATCGGCCCCATCTATCTGGGCGGGCTGGGCGTGCTGTCCCTGTTCTGCGGCTTCATCGCCTTCGAGATCATCGGTCTCAACATGGCCGCCCAGGTGAACTGGAGTCCTATCCAGTTCGTCCGCCAGCTGCCGTGGCTGGCCCTGTCGCCGCCCGGCCCGGAATACGGGCTGCAGATCCTGCCGCCTCTGGCCCAGGGGGGATGGTGGCTGATCGCCGGCTTCTTCCTGACCGTGTCGGTGGTCCTGTGGGCGGTGCGCACCTATGTGCGGGCCAAGGCGCTGGGTCTCGGCACCCACGTGGCCTGGGCCTTCGCCGCGGCCATCTGGCTGTACCTGGTGCTGGGCTTCATCCGGCCGCTGCTCATGGGCAGCTGGAGCGAGGCGGTGCCGTTCGGCATCTTCCCGCACCTGGACTGGGTGGGGACCTTCTCCCTGCGCTACGGCAACCTGTTCTACAATCCGTTCCACTGCCTCTCCATCGCCTTCCTGTATGGCTCGACCCTGCTGTTCGCCATGCACGGCGCGACCATCCTGGCGGTGAGCCGCTATGGCGGGGAGCGGGAGCTGGAGCAGATCACCGACCGGGGCACCGCGTCGGAACGGGCGGCGCTGTTCTGGCGCTGGACCATGGGCTTCAACGGCACCATGGAATCCGTTCACCGCTGGGCCTGGTGGTTCGCGGTGCTGACCCCGCTGACCGGCGGCATCGGCATCCTGATCACGGGCACCGTGGTCGATGACTGGCACGCCTGGGCGGTGGCCCACCACTACGCCTTCAGCCTGTAGCGACAGCGTCGCCAAGCGCGCAGCGGCGTCGGTCCGGACCCTCGGGTCCCGGTCCGGCGCCGTTTCGTTTGGCGCCGCCGCCCGCGGCGCCGGGCGCCGATCCGCGACGGTTGTAACAACTCAGTTCTCGGAAGTGGACGGCCCGCGGGATGGCCGTCGATCTTTCAGCGGCCCGAGATGCGACCCGCAGAGGTCGCAGTCTTGGGGAATGCCGCAAAGCTTAGGATCATGATTTACAGTGCGGGCTAATTGAGCCATCTTCCGCCCGACGGAGCCATGCATTCCGGGGTCTGCTGGTTGGTCCGTGGTTCTCGTAACCGTCCTAGGGAGTTAGGCGAAAATGGTTGCTCGTTCTGATGATATGAAGACCCGGCGCTTCGTGCTGAAGGTCGGTTCGGCGGCGGTCGTGACCGCGGCTGGCCTGGCGGTGGCTGGCACGGCCAGCGCCAAGGTGCCCCAGAAGGGCGTGCAGTATGTGGCGGTGTCCACCAAGCCGAAGTCGAACTGCGGCAACTGCGCGAACTTCGTGAAGCCCAATGCCTGCAAGCAGGTCGACGGCGTGATCTCGCCGCAGGGCTATTGCATGATCTGGTCGCCGGCGCCGAAGTGATCGACGACTGAGACGACGGGCGGACGGCGCGGGACCCATGTCGCCGCGCCGATCCTCCCAGGCATTTGCGCTGGCGATCCCCGGTGGGGGACTCGCCAGCGTTTTTGTATCGGGTTTCCCGTGGCCCACGCCCCTCGGCCAACCGACCGGCGCGCCTGGCGGGAAACGCCCGTCGGCCCGGCTGCAGCCCTTGCGGCCCGCCTGCGGGATGCACAGGTCTCGAGCTCCCCTTTGCGAAGCTGGAGCGCCGACCATGCCTGTGACTGTCATCTACACAACCTCCGCCACCGCCACCGGCGGTCGGGACGGCGCCGCGCGGTCCGATGACGGGTCCGTCGACGTGAAGCTGGTGGTGCCGAAGGAGCTGGGCGGCCCCGGCGGCGTTGGCGCCAATCCGGAACGCCTGTTCGCCGCCGGCTATTCCGCCTGTTTTCTCGGGGCGATGAAGGCGGTGTCCGGGGGAGTCGGGGTCAAGGTGCCGGCGGACGCCACCGTCACCGCCACCATCGGATTCGGCCCGCGCTCCGAGGGTGGGTACGGGATCACCGCCGACCTGGCCATCCGCCTGCCGGGGGTGGATCCCGAGGCGGGGCGCCGCCTGATCGACGCCGCCCACGCCGTCTGCCCCTATTCCAACGCCACCCGCGGCAATGTGGATGTGGGTCTGACCCTGGTCTGATCCCGACCCGACCCGGATCCGGTTCGACGCGTCAGGCGCCGGGCCGGGCGCCGGGGCGGGGCGGCGGCAGCTTCACGCTGGGGTTCGAGGCGTTCGCCTTGGCGGGGCCCGGCTTCTTGGGCTTGCCCTTGCTTTCCTTCATTCCGATGGTCCTTCAGTGGGCGGCCGCGAGATGCGGAACGGCGTCGCGCCCGCACTCACGGCGGGCGGGGAGGGGGTCAGGGATTGCAGCAGGGCCATGCCCCGATCGCTGATCCGCCAACCGCTGGCCTGGCGCAGGGCGAAGCCCGCTTCCGTCAGGGCGCGGGCGTCGGCGATATTGATGAAGTCGACGCTTTCCCCGGCCCGCTTGCGGTCGAGGTTGCGCAGGGCCGTCAGCTGTTGTTCCGTAAGCTCGGTCATTCCCCGGACGCCGCGGAGGAACCGCCCTGTCGGTCCGGGGCCTGGGCCTTGCGCGCTTCGTCGCGAATCACGGCCCGCAGCACAGCGCGCTGGGAGGAGGACTTGTTCGGCAGACGGATTTCCGCCCGGGCGCCGGCGCCGATCTCGCCGCGGTGGCGGGACCCCAGGGCCCAGGCCGTCGCCCGGAGGTCTCTTTCGGTCACGAAATGGGATTTGACCCAGTCCATCAGCTGAAACATGGCCAGCTTTCTTCTGATCAGACGGCCGGGGTTGGCTGTCGATGTGTCGCACATATAGTCTCGCTGGCCGATCAAACCAAATAAAACTTGGAAAAATATTGGCAATTTCGCAGGGTTTCGTCGAAATTGCAGAGAATTTGTGATCCTTTTTATTTTTATTTTGGTTCGATCAACTTGAATTGCCTGAACAGTGCGCCGCTGGGGGCCGTGACGCCGACTGGTCAGCGATGGCGGTCGCCGGCCCGGGTCGGCAGCGTCAGGGGGCGCCAGGGTCGTGAGACGCCGCCCGAACTGCGCCGGACAACGATGTCACGCCAGTGGGTGCTCTGGCTTGGCGCAATAAACACTCCGTTAATAAGATTTCGCCCAGTCTGGGCTCGGTTGATAGACCGTAAACGCTGAAAAAAAAGGGGGAGTCGACATGTTTTTTTCTCAGGAAAAGCAGTCATCCAGTGGCGCCCGATCCGGATCGTCAGATCTTGAAAACAAGATGGCGGCGATTCAGAAGTCGCAAGCGGTCATCGAATTCAATCTGGATGGCACGATCGTCACCGCCAACACGAACTTCCTGACGACCATGGGCTACAGTCTTGCGGAGATTGCCGGGGCGCATCACCGGATGTTCGTGGATCCGGAGGAGGCGCGGAGCCCGGACTATCTGACCTTCTGGAGCGACCTGAACGCCGGGCGGTTCGTGGCGCGCAAGTTCCGGCGGATCGCCAAGGGCGGCCGCGAGGTCTGGCTCCAGGCCTCCTACAATCCGGTCTTCGACGGGACCGGCCGCCCCTATCGCGTGATTAAGCTGGCCGTCGACGTCACTGAGTCCGAGCGCGTGGCGCGGGACAATGAGCGCAAGCGCGTCGAGGGAGAACAGTTGCAGGCGGAGATTGTCGGGGCCCTGGCCAGCAGCCTCCGTCAGGTGTCCGAGGGGGATCTGACCGCCCGGATCGACGCAGACTTT
>CAINOV010000202.1 GCA_903851655.1 uncultured Caulobacterales bacterium | reverse complement strand
CGGGCGAGCCCCGGCCTGTCGCGCCAGCCCGCTCAGGCGGCGACGACCTGCGGCGCGGAGACGGGTTTCACGACCCGGCTGGTGCGCCCGTCCACCGCGACGGGAACATCCCCGGCAAGCGTCACCCGACGCATCACCCGGTGCTGGTCGCCATAGTCGTTGACGGCGTAGTGCTGGGTGGCCCGGTTGTCCCAGATGGCCACGTCCCCCGGCCGCCAGCGCCAGCGGACGGTGTTCTCCAGCGCCTCCACGTGCCCCTGCAGCACCTCGAACAGCTTGCGGCTGTCGATGGAGGAAAGCCCGACAAACGACTTGATGAAATGACCGAGGACCAGCGTCCGTTCGCCGGTCTCCGGATGGACGCGGACCACCGGATGCTCGGTCTCGTAGACGGTGGAGGCGAAGACAGCCTTGAACTGCTCGGCGCTCTCGCGGGTGAGGTCCGGTCGCCGGGCGGCATAGTCATAGTCGTTGGTGTGCAGGGCCCAGAGATGGTCGGCCAGCAGCTTCAGGGGGGCGGGCAAGCGCTCATAGGCGGCCGCGGTGTTGGCCCAGACCGTATCGCCCCCGGACTCCGGCGAGACCACCGCGCGAAGGATCGACGCCTTGGGATAATCGGGAACGAAGGTCACGTCCGTATGCCAGGAATTGGCGCGTCCGCCGCGGGACGAGTCCAGCTCCAGCAGATAGCCCGAGCCCTCCCGCACTGGCACGGTGGGATGCGCCACCGGGGCCCCGAGCCGCTGGGCGAACGCCTCCTGGCTGGCGTCGTCGAGGTGCGACTGGTCGCGGAAGAACAGCACCTTGTGGCGCAGCAACGCGGTGTTGAGGGCGGCGATGACGCCATCCGACAGGCCGTCGGACAGTCGGACGCCGCTGACTTCGGCCCCGAGCCGCCCGCCGACGGGGCGGATGTCGAGGATGATCTCATGCTGGGTCATGGGGGAACTCCTGTTGAGCTGTGACGAGGGTTGCAGGGAGCTATTCCGCCGGTGCGAAGGGCAGCGCCGACGTCTCGAGGGCCCGCCGGACGTCGGCGTGCCGGGACTGGTCGAGGGGGAAACGCCGGATCAGCAGGGCCGAGGCGAGATGGGCCAGGGCCGGGCCGAGGGCGAAGACGAGCTTCAGGCCGAACAGAACATCCGGAGCATTGGCGTGACCCGGCCGGAACCCGAGGAGGCCGACCAGCGGCAGGGCGACGCCCACGGCGACCCCGGTGGCGAACTTCCCGGACAGGCTGAACATGGAGAACAGCAGCCCGGTGCGCTCCTCGCCGGAGGACAGGCGCTGCAGGTCCGCCACGTCCGACACCATCGAGCGGAGCATCAGATTGCCCGAGCCCTGCGCCAGGCCCTGGGCGACGGTCAGCCCGATCAGCAGCGGCAGCGTCTCGCGGGTCACGGCCAGCAGCGCGAGGTTGATCGCCATCTGCACCAGCTCGCCGGCGACGGCCGTCCGGTGCTTGCCCAGCCGATAGCCGATCTGGAGCCAGATGGGTCCTGCGAAGACCCCGAACACGAACTGCAGCAGGAACAACGCCGCGGTCAGGTCCGGACGGCCCATATAGGCGGCGACGAAGAACACGAACAGCGAACTCCGGATCAGCTGACCCAGGGTCACGGCGAAGTCCGAGGCGAGGATCTTCAGCAGCAGGGGGTCGCGCAGGGCGGCCGCGACGCCCTTCGCGTTCAGAGGGGCGTTCACGGGGGCGTTGACCGGACGGCCCGCGGTCGGATCGGGCTCCGGCACGAGGAGCAGGGCGGCCAGCACCGTCGGGACAAAGGTCGCCAGGATGAACCCGCCCATCACGGCGACCTTGAGCGCGCCGACGCCGGCGCGGCCATGGCCCGTCTGGTCGAGCAGCGCCGGCAGGATCAGCACGCTGAGCAGGCCGACCGCCGTGGTCACATGGAAGAAGGTCTGCACCCGGCTGCGGCCGTGATAGCGGCTGGACAGCGCCCCCGCCCAGGCCGCCAGCGGGGTCTGGATCATGGTCCAGCCGAGATAGAAGGCGCTGAGCCACAGGGCCAGCCACAGGGCGCCCGGCTTCACCCCGAACCAGGCGGGTTCGAAGATCGCCGCCGTGGCCAGACCGAAGACCGGGGCGCCGGCGATGATCCAGGGCTTGCGACGCCCGATCCGGGTCCGCGTGCGGTCTGACAGGTATCCCACCAGCGGATCGCTGACGATGTCCCACAGTCGCGTGAGCATGAACACCGCCCCGACCACGCCCAGCCCTAGCCCGAGGTCCTGGGCGTAGAAGGCCGGCAGATAGACCGCCAGCGGCAGGCCGGCCCCCGCCAGCGGGACGGCCACGGCGGCGATCACCGCCAGCTGCAGCCGGGTGGGCTCCGCTTCCGCTCCGATGGGGGACGCCGGTTGCTCGCCCATGACTAGAACGCCCGGGCGGTCAGGGTGACGCCCACGGTCCGGGGATCGCCGAAGATCTTGATGTAGGGCGTCGCCGACGTCGCCGCGCCGAATGCGGTGGCGTAGCGCTTGTCGAACAGGTTCTTGGCCCAGAGCTGCAGGGCGTAGCGCCCGTCCGCCGTCTTCACCCCCACGCCGAAATTGGTCAGTCCGTACCCGCCCTGACGCCCGTAGATCGACAGGGCGCTGGTGAAGGCCGAGCTCCGGTAGGTCTGGTTGAGATAGCCCGTCGCCACCAGATGATCCGTGATCGGATGATGGAAATCCGCGCTGATCTGCCCGGTGAACCTGGGCGCGCCGGGCACGGTCGTACCGGACAGGTCCACCGAGGTCGGACCGCCCGGATAGGCGAACTCCGGCGGCGGCGGCGCATTGCGATAGGTGACGAACCGGCTCCGCCCATAGGCGCCGGACGCCGACAGGTCGAGGCTGTCGGTCGCCTGCAGCGCCGCATCGAGCTCGACGCCCTCCAGCTTCACCTCACCGACATTGGCGAGGTACGACTTGGCGGACAGGCCGCTCGTGTTCACCAGGGTCGCCTGATAGCCGGTGATGTCATCGACATAATAGTTGAGGTTCAGGACGCCGCGGCCGTCGAACAGCCGGCTCTTCAGACCCAGCTCGAGGTCGTTGGACTTTTCCGGCGCAATGATCACCGGCGTGGCCGCCGTCGTCGGGGTGGCGGGGCCGGCGCCGAGATTGGCGGCGCCGGACTTCTCCCCATGGCTGAGCGACGCATAGGCGAGGACATTGTCATTGATCTTGTAGGACGGGTTGAGGAGCAGCGACGGCGTCGCACTGGACTTCTTCGCCGACACGGTGAACGGCGCGCCCGGCGCCAGGGCCGACACCAGCGCCGCCCGGTAGGGGGCGAGCGCCCCCGGCAGGGCGGCCCCGCCAAAGGACGCGCCCTGGTTCGAGGCCTGCTTCTGCTCCGCGGTCACCCGCGCCCCGAAGGTCAGGGCGGCGCGGTCATTGAAATGGTAGGTTCCCTGGGCGAAGGCCGCTTCGCTGTAGGTCACGGCCACGCCCAGCTGGTCCACCTCGACCCCGTTCAGGATCGCGGCGGGGAGCAGCGGGCTCAGGAAGAACGCCGTCGCCGCCGACTCGAGCTGGGTCCGATAGTTGCTGTGGACGTCCTCCCGCAGGAAGTAGAGGCCCGCCTGGTAGTCGAGCTTGCCGCCGGTGGGGGACGCCACCCGGAACTCCTGCGAGACCTGGTTCACATCCACCGCATAGCCGGCGTTGAACACCGGATAGGGCGAATAGTCGGAGTCGTTGGTTGGCCGGAAATAGAGGCGACGCCAGGCGGTGATCGAGGTCAGGTCGAACCGCCCCACCGACCCGTCCGCCTCGTTGGACAGGCCGTCGGTGCGGGTGAGCGCCCGCCCCTGCCCGTCCAGATTGGCGTTGTTCGGAGCGTTCAGGCTCGGCGTGTAGCCAAAACCCCGCTTCAGGTCATAGGTCCAGCCCTTGCGGACCGCGCCGTTCACATAGGTCGCGGGGTCGGCGACGGGGGCGTAGAAGTTGTTGAGTTCGCTGCTGGTGAAATGCTCAGCGATCACCCGGTCGGTGAAATTGCCGCCGCCCCGGAACAGAAGCTGGCCGCGCAGGGCCCAGCGGTTGCTGTCCAGCAGACGGTCGGTTCCGGGATAGGCGTTGCGGACCCAGCCGTCCTCGGTCTCCCGATAGAAGGTCAGGCGGCCGGCGAGGATGTCGCCCACCAGCGGACCTGAGACATTGGCCCGCACCTCGCCCAGGGACCGCTCGCCACCGGTGACGGCGACGCTGGCCTGCGGCGTGAAGGACGGCTTCTGGGTGGTCACGACCAGGGCGCCGAGGGTGGTGTTCTTGCCCAGCAATGTCCCCTGCGGGCCCCGCGCCAGCTCCACATGGTCAAGATCGACGAAGTCCAGCCAGGTGAAGCCCGGGTGGGTGTAGAACACATTGTCGACGATCACGCCCACGCCCGCTTCCGACCCGTCGCTGTTGGCGTTGCCGCCGACGCCCCGGATGGTGAGGGTCGACACGCGGGTGTTCTGCTGCACCGCGTTGAAGTTGGCGATCTTGGAGGCGTAGTCCGCGACCCGATCCAGGTGCTGCTGCGTCAGGGTCGCGCCGCCGACGGCCGTCACGGTGATCGGCACATCCTGCAGCTTCTCCTCCCGACGGCGGGCGGTGATCACCACCTCGGCGAGATCCCCGCCCGGGCCGGCGGAGAGGGCCGCATCGCCCCCGGACGCCGCGCCCGGCTCGGCCGCCAGCGTCGGCGGCCCCATGGACAGGAGCGCGGACGCACTGACAGAAGCGAACAATGGAAGAAATTTTTCTAAAGACACAGTGCTTCCCCTCACGCACTGCGGAACAGCGCGCGTCGATTGGTTTTGATGTGGAAAATGGACCACGCCCGCGCTCGCAGACCCGTCAGACGCTGCAACACCCTCTGCAGAACATGGAAAAACTCCCCGTCGAATTTACGGCGCGCGCCGCCTGACGCCGAGCCAGGGCGCGACTGGGCCGACAACCGGCCTGCCGACAAACGAACCCTAACGCGGCCACTGGTGCAAATGGCGCCAGAAAAACTATACAAACCTATAGGGCGCGATCGACGGCGAAGCTGACCGGAACGGCGACCCATCCAGCCCCGCCCCCCAGCGCCCCTCGGGACACCTTTAGACTTCCTGCCTTGCCCGCCGCCCGGCGGAGCGCCAGTGATGCCGCCCTGAGACCGTCCGGACGGACAGGTCGGACCACGGACCCGGAACCATGACAGCGTTGAAGCTCGCCCTGCTGGCCGCAGCGGCATCGGCGGCGGCGGCCGCCTCGACGATTGCGGCGCCGGCGCCGGCGCCGGAGGGGCTCACCGGACGGTGGCTCGCCACCGCCGACGTGGGTGACGCGCACATCCCCTTCCGGCTGGACCTCAAGTCGGACGGCGCGGCGGTGAGCGGGACGTTCTTCGACGGGCCGCGCCCGACCAATCCGTCGAGCGCCGGGTCGCTGGCGGGCGGCCGCCTTCACCTGGAGTTTCCCAGCTACGCCGCCGCCCTCGACGCCACCGTGACGGTCGATGGGATCGACGGGAACTATGTGGCCGCTGGCAAGGCGACGCACATCCACGCCGTGCGGGCGCCCGCAGGGACGCCGCCCGCGTCATCCTCCGCGCCGGACATCTCGGGCGAATGGGTGATTCCCATCCACAGTCCCAAGGGCGAAACCGGCTGGCGGCTGATCATCCAGCAGACGAGCGCGCGCGCCGAGGCGGCGATCCTCCGCATCGACGGGGACACCGGCACACTCGACGGCGCCTTTGCCGACGGCGCGTTCCACCTGTCGCATTTCGCGGGCGAGCGCGCCGCCCAGCTGGACATCGCCCGCCAGACCGACGGAAGCCTCTCCCTGGTCCTGACCGACGGCGCCGGCGCCAGGACCCTGACCGCCCTGCGCCCGGCGGCTGCGGCGGCGCTGGGCGCCACGCCGACCGATCCGACCGGTCATACGTCGGTCCGCGATCCGGACGAGCCGCTGCGCTTCGCGTTCCCCGACCTCACCGGACGCATGGTGGCCAATACCGACCCCCGCTTTCGCGGCAAGGTCGTCCTCGTCAACCTGATGGGCAGCTGGTGCCCCAACTGTCACGATGAGGCGCCCTTCCTCGAAGCGCTCTACCGCAAACACGCGGCGCACGGACTGGAGATCGTCGCCCTGGACTTCGAGAAGGCGGACCAGCTGCCGGACCTGCGGCGTCTGCACGCCTTCATCGCGCGCTACGGCATCGACTACACGGTCGTGCTGGCCGGCGAGCCGTCCGAGGTGAACGCAAAGGTCCCACAGGCCGTGAACCTGAACGCCTGGCCGACCACCTTCTTCATCGGCCGCGACGGCAAGGTGCGGACGGTCCATGTGGGCTTCACCAGCCCCGGCAGCGGGGCGCGGGATCTTGAAACCCGGGCCGACATTGAGGCGGAGGTGTCGGCGCTGCTGGCGGAACCGGCGCCGCCGGCGGCGGGAGACGTCAAGGCCCGGTGAGGCCCCTGCCCCGCCCCGGCCCGTCCCGGCCTCGACGGTGCGGGTCGCGCCGCCGTCAGCCGCCCAGCAGGGCGTACATGATCCCGAGGGTCGCGCCGCCCAGGTCGGTCGTGAAGTCCCCCGCCAGCTCGGCGGCGAAGGTGATCGCCGACGTGGTGGCGCCGCCGGCGGCGGTGATCCGGCGAAACGCTGCGTCCTCGGTCCGCGGGTCGACGCCGCCGCAGGCGTCCACGGCGACCAGCGCCCCATAGCCGGCGGCGAGGGCGTCGAGGGCGGTCCGCTGCACCACGATCTCGCTCGCCACGCCCGCAAGGATCAGCACCTTGCGGCCAGACTCCGTCAGGGCCTTGACCAGGTCCTTGTCGGCAAAGGCGGAGGTTTCGGTCCGCATCCGCGGCGACGCGCCGGGCAGCTCTGCGGTCACGGCGGGAAGGAAGGGGCCGCCGGGCGGAACCGCGGAGAGGAACGCCGGGATCCGATGCAGCGCCGCCAGCTTCGCCAGACCCGAGGCCGCCGCCTCGATCCGGGGGACGGGACGGGTGCGGCTGTTCGTCACGATCTCCGCCTGCAGATCCAGGAAGAGGATGGCGGAATTGTCCCGGGTGGGAAGTAACATGATCAGGACCTCCAGGGCTGAGTTGGAAACCGCGCACACCCTCGCGGCGAAAGTGTCATCTGTGGCTGGTCGCCGGAAGCGCCCCGTCGTCGGCCCCGATCTAAGCAAGCGTTTGAAGAAGCTTTGATGACTGCGTCGATCACGGCGCCCGCCCGGCTCGCCAATGGGCGGCGGTCGGCGGATTAACCGCGTTGCTCAACGTGATTTTTATCCGCAAGGCGCAGCTTTCGCCCAAGATGCGCGGGTCGCGGCGTCGGGTCGGCGGCGCGCGCGGTCATCGTGCTCTGGCGGAGGTCAACAATGAGATGGGCTCGCGTTTGGGCGCTGTTGTGCGTCACGCCTTTCGTCGTGGCGGCGCCGCCTGCGTCTGCGCAGGACACGACGCTGGTGTGCCGCGCAGACGCCCGGGCCTTCTGCCGATCCGAGTCGCT
Source organism: uncultured Caulobacterales bacterium (assembly GCA_903851655.1). Taxonomy (GTDB): domain Bacteria; phylum Pseudomonadota; class Alphaproteobacteria; order Caulobacterales; family Caulobacteraceae; genus CAIMFV01. The sequence goes on along the minus strand of CAINOV010000202.1, from coordinate 5,436 downwards.
GACGAAGAACCGGGAGACAATCCATGTGTGCCTCGAGCGGAACGCGGACCAGATCTCCCGCGACTGCCGGACGCTGATCCGGATGACCGCCAGGCCGCCGGCGGAGCGTCGCCCGGCGAGCTAGGGCGAGGGGCGCGGACGCCGTCCAGCCCCCGTTCGCCATCCGGTCTGTAAGCCTGCGAACCGGCCGCGCCCGTCGGTCTAGGCGCCGACGCCGGCTGCGAGACATCCGAACGTCACGAAGGCTGCGAGCCCGGTGACGACCAGGCCCAGCAGCACGGCGAGGGACCGCGCCCGGCCCACGGCCCGCACCGCGCTCCGGACGCAACAGGCGACCACCAGCAGAACGATGACCGGCGCGCCGATCACGAAGAGGGCGGAGGACTGCGTCCATTTCGCCGCCAGAAACAGACAGGACACCCCGCCGACCAGACCGAGCGGCGCGATGGTCCGATACAAAACCGCCTTGAGCGGCGCCGATCGCCCGTCGAAGGGGGCAGATGATCCAGACATCCTGACACGTCTCCTGAACAAGGATGCTTCGTCGCCGTCCGATGGCCTCACCCTGTGAACGGCCGATCGGCCGGAGTCCGTCGCCGCGCCGCGACTCGACGCGGGGTTGAGATCCGGGGTACGAACAGCGTCATGTTTGGGGCGTCGGAGCGGGAGGGAAACGCGCATGATCTTGGCGATCAGCAGCCTTGTGATGGCGATGTCGGCCGTGTCGGACCCCGTCGCCCAGCCCAGACCAGACGAACCGGAGCGGAGGATCTATGACGCCGCGTTTGTTCCGCTGCCGTCATCGGAGGAGGCCTATTCCGCCTTGGGGCCGGTCGGTCCCTTCTATCCCCAGGCGGCGATCAGGCAGACTGCGGGGGGTGTCAGCGTGACCACGGGAGACGCGGTACTGGAGTGTGTCGCCAAGGCTGACGGCGCGCTGGACCGCTGTCGGGTGATCTCGGAGACGCCGCAGGGCTTCAACTTCGGGCCCGCGGCCAAGGCGCTGGCGGAACGACGCCGCATTCTGGTGAAAGAGGCGGCAGCCGGCGACGGGGTCGTACGGGTGCGCGTTCCCTTCAAGCCGGGCGCGCCGGTCCAGGTCAGCCGCTGATCGACCGGCGCCGAGGACGATGTCTGCGACGGCCGGATAGCGGAGCTGGCCGGACCCCGTTCACGGACAGAAGGCTGCGCTGGCGAGGTCGTAGGTCAGGCCCTTGCCCTGCCAGATTTCTCCGAAATCGAGCCCGGCCCTGTCGGCGAAAACGACCAGCGCCCGCTGTCTTTCCGGCGCGATGAGATTGCGGACCTCGACGCCTCCGATCTCACCCCGGCGCTCCACCAGTTTGACGGCGCCGTCGCAGCCCTTCAACGGCGCCGGATAACTCCAGACACCCAGGGCGACATAGCCGATCTTTGCATTGCCGCTCCAGGCGATGGCGGTCGCGGCGTCGTCGAGATAGCGCCGTCCGATCAAGGCGCGATCAAAGGCGGCCAAGTCATCGGAACTGCCGAAGGCCGCACCGGCTGCGCCAAAGGTCCCCAGCACGAAGTCGGGCTCCGGATCGCCGTTCTCCATGAAGCCGGAGGTCAGTTTCGGCGACGAACGCCCGTCGCCGGCGATCCCCAGCGTCCTCAGATCCGCCGGTCGCGCCAGCCGGTCTCTGACCGATACGGCGAACGGCTTGCCCCAGACCGCCTCGAGAACGGCGCCGAGGACGATATAGTCGCAATTGTTATAACTGAAAGCGGCGCCCGGCTCGCCCTTCGGCCGCCCTGCGCAGTAGCCGAGGGCGTCAGCTGCGTCGCCGGCCCCTGGCGACGTTCGGCGATAGAAATCCGGTACATCCGATGACGAGGCTGCCGGCGTGTCGTCCGGATTGGGCAGACCCGACGTGTGCTGAAGCAGCATCCGCACGGTCACCCGCCCGGCTGAGGCGCCTTTGAACGCCGGCAGCCGTTGGGCGAGCGTGTCGTCGAGCGACAGAGCCCCCTCGGCGACGGCCTGCATCACGAGCGTCGCCGTCAGCTGCTTGGTGACGGAGGCCCAGCGCCAAAGCTCTCCGCGCCGGTGGCTGCGACCGGGCGCCGACACCGCCCGGGCGTAGGTGACATGGCTCGCATCCGTGACAAGCACCTCGCCGGCGAATCCGTGCGATGCCGCGCTGTCCACCACCGGGTCGATGGACGGTTGCTGCGCCATCGCCAAGGTCGTCGCCGCAGCGATCGCCAACACCATCGCCATCATCAGCACCTCTCCCGCTTGCGCGACTTTGATCACAGGCCCGGCAGGGCGCCAAGATCGGGCGGCGGCCGTCAGGACCCGGCGCCGCCACCCTTCGCGTGCACGGTCACGGCGATTGCAGGCGCGGAGAGCCAGACCGGATCCTCCCCGGGCCCATCGGGATCGAACAACAGCGCGTCGAACCGGTCGAGGTCATGCGGGACCGGTCCGACGCGCACGGTCATGGACGCCGCGGCGACGAGAACCGTCGCGCACGCCTTCGACGGCGCCGGGGGCGCAAAGCCTGCGGGCTGGCGGCGGACCGAACCGACAAACGCCGCCCGCCGGACCATGAGATTGAGGTCCGTGACGGGGCCGCCGATGGGCCGGCCGAACACCTCGACGTCGCCGGGGAAGCGCCATGCGGCCGACTGCGGGTCGAGACGCCGGGGGCCGGCGGCGCCCTCCACCTCAAGCTCGAGCACGCCCTCCAGGACGCAGAGCGTTCGGTCGACCCCGGGAAAGGCGGAGAAGGGACCGGGCGCCGTCACCCCGGCCAGGCTGAGACGCCAGTCGAAGCCGTCCAGCGCCGCCGACGGGGGAGACATGAGGATCTCCCGCGTCGCGCCCCCTCCGTTCTTCCACGGACGCTGCGGGTAACCTGCGGCCGGAAGCCGGATCACCGTCACCTCCGGTCGCCCGGCGGATCCCGCCCCGCGCGCCCCGCCCCGTCCGGGGCCGGCGCCGGGCCGTGCGCGGCGTTCGGCTTGGGATTTTCCATCATCGCTCCTGACCCTGCAGGGGAGCTTATCTGCTTCGTCCACGGCGGCAATGGGTCGCATCCCAGCGCCCGTACGGCGCCCGGACCGCTTCGTCCCGCCGGCTCCAGCGACCCGCGCCGCCCCGCCGTCCCCTTTGCCTCCCCGACCGAATGCTCTATTGCGAGCGTCCTCATGAGCACGCCCGGCGCCATCGGTGTTGACTTCGGCACGACAAACACCGTGGTCGCCCTCGGCGACGGGGCGGGTCAGGCGCGACTGGCGGCGTTCGACGCCCCGTCCGGCCCGCAGGCCACCTTCCGCTCCGCCCTCAGCTACAGCCCGGATCCCTCCGAGCTGACGGGGCGGGCCGTGAACGCCGGCCCGTGGGCGATCGAGGCCTATCTGGACGATCCCGGCGACACGCGGTTCATCCAGTCCTTCAAGAGCTATGCGGCGAGCCCGCTGTTCAGCGAGACGCGGATTCTCGGACGCCGCCACACCTTCGAGGACATGCTGTCGACCTTCCTCCTGCGGCTTCGCGAGCACGGCGGCGCGGCCCTGAAGGAAACGGATCGGCGGGTGATCGTCGGACGGCCCGTCCGCTTCGTCGGCGCCGCGCCCGACCCGGCGCTGGCGCTGAAACGCTATCAAGCGGCGTTCGAGCGACTGGGCTTCACCGACGTGCTGTATGTCCACGAGCCGGTGGCGGCGGCCTTCTTCTTCGCGCGCCGCCTCGACCGGGACGCGACGGTCCTCGTCGCCGACTTCGGCGGCGGCACCAGCGATTTTTCGATCATCCGCTTTGAACGGCGGGACGGCGCCTTCGTCTCGCGCCCCCTCGGGCAGTCCGGCGTCGCCGTGGCGGGGGACGCCTTCGACTTCCGCATCATCGACAACCTGGTCTCACCGGCCCTGGGCAAGGGCTCGCTCTACCGGGACTTCGACAACATCCTCAGCCTGCCGACCCGCTATTATGCGAGCTTCGCCCGCTGGGATCAGCTGGCCCTGATGCAGGTGTCCCGGGATATGCGGGACATCCGCGGACTGGTGCGGAAGTCCCTGGAGCCGGAGAAGCTCGAGAAACTGATCGAGCTGATCGAGGGCAATCACGGCTACCCCCTGTACCAGGCGGTTTCGCGGCTGAAGGAGACCCTGTCGACGGAGAGCCGCGCCACGTTCTCCTTCCAGGCCGGACGCATCGACATCGCGCAGATGGTGGAGCGGTCCGCCTTCACCCGCTGGATCGCCCCGGAACTGGCCGCGATCGCCCGGGCCGTCGACGAGGCTCTGGCGGAGGCCGACCTGAAACCCGATCAGATCGACCGCGTGTTCCTGACGGGCGGCTCCTCCTTCGTGCCAGCTGTCCGCGCCCTGTTCGAAGCCCGGTTCGATCCCGCGAGGATCGCATCCGGTTCGGAGCTGGAGTCGATCGCCACGGGCTTGGCCCTGATCGGCGCCGAGTCCGATCTGGAGCGGTGGTGCTCGCGGGCGGGCTGACCGCCCCGCCCCGCGGACGCCCTGGCGCGACGTAAAACGCCGCCGCTGACCTGGGCCAGCGGCGGCGGACGAGAGGGGCTACAACTGGCCCGGCCGTCGACTCAGGACTTGCCGCCCTTGACGCGCTGATGATGGATCGTCGCGCTGCCGCGATTGAGGCGCCGGTTCAGGTTGCGCTGCTCGGCCCGGGTGATGTGGCCATTGTCGCCAGCCATGTCCTTGTTCAGGCTCGCCTGCTCCCGGCCCAGCTTGGCGTCATCGCGCGCCGCCTGGGACGCATTGATCTGACCGGCCGACACGCCCCGGTCCACGCGCGCCTGTTGACGATCGATCCGCCGCTCGACCTCATTGACCCGGGGGTGGCCCGGATCCGGGGTAACGGGCTGAGCAAAGACAGAACCTGCGCCCATGAGCACCAGTCCAGCGACGCATGCGACGGCAGAAATAGTCTTGAAGTTAACCACTTTTGCTTCCTCCGATAGATGTTTGATTTCGATCTTCCAGTGAAGATGAGGACTTTCTATGTCGCCCCTCATGAACCGCACCTGAACACCTTCGTCAGGATTCCACCGGCCCGGACTCCGCCCCCTGCGCTACGGGTTTCGCCGAAGTTGCATCGAAGCCTGGTCCGGGAGACTTGTGCGCCATCGGAAACCCTCTGGCGCCGGCGAGACGCGCCGTGTTATGTAGTCCGACTATATAACGCATTGCTGGCGTCGCCCTTGGCGCACGCCCGCCGGAGCCGCGGTCTATCGGTTGAGTTCAGGCGACGTGTCGCTCAGCAACTTCGGCTGTTCAGGTTTCAGAAACCCGGCAGCATTAAGCTAAAATTAGCGTCAACCAAGAATTTCTGGCGCCGGCGGCCGCGCTGCACTGGCTAGAAGCGGACGCCAAATCAAAATCATGGACGGATCATCGGTCGAGGACCGGGTTCGCCATGAATAAAGGGGATGTCAT
>CAINOV010000201.1 GCA_903851655.1 uncultured Caulobacterales bacterium | reverse complement strand
CGCCAGGGTCGCGTGGTCCGGAAGGCCCGTGGCGCGCCTCGGGCCGTCCGGCGCGGCGACCGCATCCGGGCGGGGCTTGCGCGGACGCTTCACGCGCCCTTCGCCGTCTTCGCGGACGCCTTTCCACCGGCGGCAGGCTTGGCCGTCGATGTTTTCTTCGCGGGCGCCTTCTTCGCGGCGGCGGTCTTGGCCGGAGCCTTCTTCGCCGTCGCCGTCTTGGCCGCCTTCTTCACCGGCTTCTTGCCGCCGCCCTTGGCCGCGCGCTCCGCCAGCAGGGCGACCGCTTCGTCCAGGGTGAGGTCCGCGGGCTCCTTGCCCTTGGGCACATTGGCGTTGACCCCGTCACAGGCGATGTAGGGGCCGAACCGCCCGGACAGCACCTTGATCGCCGAGCCGGTCTCGGGATGGGGGCCCAGCTCCTTCAGCGCGGTGGCCTGACCCCGCTGGGGCCGCCCGCCGCCGGCGCGCTTTTCCGCCAGAAGGGTGACGGCGCGGTTGATCCCGACCTCGAAGATATCCTCGAAACCGTCGAGGCTGGCATAGGTCCCGCTGTGCAGCACATAGGGGCCGTAGCGGCCGAGACCCGCGGTGATGGACGCCCCGTCATCGGGGTGGGCGCCCACGTCCCGGGGCAGGGACAGGAGGCGAAGCGCCCCCTCGAGATCCACCGTGGCGGGCGTCCAGCCCTTGGGCAGGCTCGACCGCTTGGGCTTGTCTTCGGTGGCGACCTCCACATAGGGGCCAAAGCGCCCGATCTTCAGCCAGACCGGCTTGCCGCCGTCGGGGTCGACGCCCAGCTCCCGGTCGCCATTGTCCGCGCCGCCGTCCGCCGCGGCGCCGTCCTGCAGCTGGCGGGTGAAGCTGCAGTTCTCCCGGTTGTTGCAGCCGACAAAGGCCCCGAACTTGCCCAGCTTTATGCTGAGCTCGCCCACGCCGCAGCGCGGGCAGATGCGCGGGTTCTTGCCGTCGCCCTTGTCCGGGAAGACCCAGGGACCGAGGTCCTCGTTGAGGATGTCGATCACGTCGCCGACGCGCTTGTCGCCCACTTCGGAGATCTGCTTGTCGAAACCGGTCCAGAACTCCCGCATCAGGACCTTCCAGTCCAGCTCGCCGGCGGAGACCAGGTCGAGCTTGCCCTCGAGTTCGGCGGTGAAGTCGTACTCGATGTAGCGCTTGAAGAAGTGCGACAGGAACGCGGTGAGCAGCCGGCCCTTGTCGTCCGGGATGAACCGGTTCTTGTCCATCACCACATAGCCGCGATCCCGCAGCACGGTGATGATCGAGGCGTAGGTGGAGGGGCGGCCGATGCCCAGCTCCTCCATCTTCTTCACCAGGCTGGCCTCGCTGTAGCGGGGGGGCGGCTCGGTGTGATGCTGGTCGGCCCGGGCCTCGGTCACGGTGGCGGCGGCGCCCTCGTTCACCGCCGGCAGCCGGCCGCCGTCCTCGTCGCCGGCGGCGTCGTCGAAGCTCTCCTCATAGACCCGCAGATAGCCGTCGAACTTGATCACCTGGCCCGAGGCCCGAAGGCCCGTCCGGTCATCCGGCGTGGTCAGGTCGATGGTGGTCCGCTCCACCCGGGCGGCTTCCATCTGGCTGGCGGCCATGCGCTTCCAGATCAGTTCGTAGAGCCGGGCGAGATCGCCTTCGAGACGCAGGGAGTCCGGTCGCCGCGCCAGGCTGGTGGGACGGATCGCCTCGTGCGCCTCCTGGGCGTTCTTGGCCTTGTTGGCGTAGTAGCGAGGCTTGTCCGGCACATAGGCGGCGCCGAACTGGCTGGCGATGACGCTGCGGGCCTCCTCGATCGCCTCCGGCGCGGTCTGCACGCCATCGGTTCGCATATAGGTGATCAGCCCGCCATTGTCGTCGACGCCCTCGTACAGCTTCTGCGCCGCCTGCATGGTGCGCTGGGCGGCGAAGCCCAGCTTGCGGGCCGCCTCCTGTTGCAGGGTGGAGGTGGTGAAGGGCGGCGGCGGCGTGCGCTTGCCGGGCTTGGTCTCCACCGCGGTGATGGTGAAGCGGCCCGCCTCCACCGCCTGCCGGGCGGCCATGGCGGAGGACTCGTTGGGCAGGTCGAACTTGCCGAGCTTCTTGCCCTCATGTTTCACCAGCCGCGCCAGGAAGGGATCGGAGCCGGCCGACACGTCGGCCTCCACCGTCCAGTATTCCTGGGCGACGAAGGCCTCGATCTCCTGCTCGCGCTCCACGATCAGGCGCAGGGCGACGGACTGGACGCGACCGGCCGAGCGGGCGCCGGGCAGCTTGCGCCACAGCACCGGCGACAGGGTGAACCCCACCAGATAGTCCAGCGCGCGCCGGGCCAGATAGGCGTCCACCAGCTCCTGGTCGATCTGGCGGGGATGCTTCATCGCCTCCGTCACGGCGGACTTGGTGATGGCGTTGAACACCACCCGCTGCACCTCGGCGCCCTTGACCGCCTTCTTGCGGCTCAGCTCGTCGAGGATGTGCCAGGAGATGGCCTCGCCCTCCCGGTCCGGGTCGGTGGCCAGGATCAGGCGCGTGGCGCCCTTCATGGCGTCGGCGATGTCCGCCAGGCGCTTCTTGGCCTTGGGATCGGTGTCCCACAGCATCGCGAAGTCCTCGTCCGGCTTGACCGAGCCATCCTTGGACGGGAGGTCGCGGACATGCCCGTAGGAGGCCAGCACCGTGTAGTCGGAGCCGAGGTACTTGTTGATGGTCTTTGCCTTTGCGGGGCTTTCGACGACGACGACGTTCATTCGACCTGTCAGGTTGAGGGATGGCTGGCGCTGCAGCGGGGGGAGGCGGCAGAGGCGGGAAGGTGGGCGCCCAGGGGGGGCGATGTCAACAGACGCGTTCCATAGGCGTCGCGGTCAGGAACCGCAACCATGCGGATTGCGCGTTTGGGTGGTATGGTGATAGTTTACGCGCTCAGGTGGCGAGGCCCTCATGTCCGATCCCTTCGACCCTTCGCTATTTTTCGATGGCGCGCCAGAAGATATCATCACCTATGTCTACGAGATGCTGGGCGCGCTTGCGACGCTGGCGGACCGGGAGGGCGAGCCGGATCTCGCCTTGCAGATTCGCCTGCTGAGCGCGCGGCGGCGGACCTGGCGGGATCTCGCCAACTGATCTGACCCGGGGATCGGGCCAAAGGATCGGGCCGTCAGAGACAGGGGGCGGGCGCTCAGTCCTCGACGCGGCTGACCCGGCTGCCCGGGTGCAACTCCACCCGCCCGGCCAGGGCCAGTTCCACCAGGGTGGCCAGCACGACGCCCACCGGCGCGCCGGTGGCCCGCACCAGGTCGTCATAGGATACCGGCACGGGCGAGAGCCGCTGCAACACCTCTGCGCGAAGCTGCTCCGCGGCCTGGCGCAGGGCCGCCTCGTCCATCTGCGGACCGACATAGGCGCCGCGGTCCGGCTCGTCCAGCGGCCGCGGGGCCGCCAACTCCCGCAGCACGTCGGCGGCGCCCTCGCACAGGATGGCGCCCTGGCGGAGGAGATCGTTCACCCCGCGGGACCGGGGGTCGAGGGGAGAACCCGGTACGGCGAACACGTCGCGACCCTGCTCTGCGGCCAGCCGGGCCGTGATGAGGGAGCCGGACCGAAGTTCGGCTTCCACCACCACCGTTCCGCGGCAGAGGCCGGATATGACCCGGTTCCGCCGGGGGAAGTCCCGGGCCTGGGCCCGTCGACCGGGCGGGTTTTCCGACACCACCACGCCCCGGGCGGCAATCTGGCGATAGAGGGCCTCGTGTTCCGGGGGATAGATGTCGTCGACGCCGCCGGCCAGGACGGCGGCGGCGCCCGTGCCCAGCGAGCCTTCATGGGCCGCCGCATCGATCCCGCGGGCCAGGCCGGACACGATGACGACGCCCTCGGCCCCCAGGTCCGCCGCCAGCGCCCGGGCGAAACGCTGTCCGGCGGACGAGGCGATCCGCGCGCCGACGATGGCGATGCAGGGGCGGTCGAGCAGGGCGCCGTCGCCCAGGAGCCAGAGGACCGGCGGGGCCGGCTCGGCCGCGGCCAGCAGGGCGGGATAGTCCGCATCCCCCCAGACCATCAGTCGGGCGCCCAGGGCGGCTCCGCCGGCCAGTTCCCGCTCAGCCTCGGCCCGGGAGACGGGCTTCAGACCTTGGAGGCGACCGCCGCGCCGGGACAGGTCGGGCAGGGCGTCCAGCGCCCTCGCCGCCGATCCGAAGCGCTGGACCAGGGCGTGGAAGGTTACCGCCCCCACCTGATCCGTGCGCGCCAGTCTCAGGCGGTCGAGGCGTTCGTCGGACGCAAGCCCGCTCAAGGGCGCGGGGCCGGGTCGGCGAGGGGGGACGGCGCCGACTTGACCCCGATGCGAGGCTCCTCGCCCTTGAGCAGCCGCCGGATGTTGGCGTCATGCCGGATATAGATCAGCACGCCCATGAACAGCGACGCGGCCAGGAACGCCGCCGGCTGGCCCAGGGCCAGCATGGCCAGCGGGGTCAGGGCCACGGCGGTGAGGGCCGCGAGGGACGAGATGCGGAACACCGCCGCCGTCACGATCCAGAGGGCGGCGGCGATCACGCCGATCTCCCAGTTGATGGTCAGCATCACGCCGAAGAAGGTGGCCACGCCCTTGCCGCCCTTGAAGCGCAGCCAGACCGGGAACAGATGCCCGGTGAAGGCCGCCGCGCCGGCCACCGCGCCGGCGTCCTCCCCATAAAGGGCGCGGACGATCACCGTGGCCAGCATCGCCTTGCCTGCGTCGGCCAGCAGGGTGATCAGGGCCAGGTCGCGGCGACCAGTGCGCAGGACATTGGTCGCGCCGATATTGCCGGATCCGATGTTGCGGACATCCCCCACGCCCGCCGCCCGTGTCACGATCACGCCGAAGGGGATCGAGCCCAGCAGGTAGCCGATCACCAGGGCGGCCGCCAGCGCCAGGGGGGTCATGCCGAACAGGATCATTGCGTCGCGCTCCCGCAGATCGGCCGGACAGGGTTCCGGCTCTTTGCGTCACTGTCGCCAATCCCCCGAAGCTGCGCAAGGCGACGAATCGCGCAGGCAAGCGGCGCGCCGCCGACGGTGCGTGCTAGCGGCCGGCCTTGAGCGCAGCGTCGATCGCCGCGCCCAGCTTGTCGGCGGTCCATTCCGGGGCGTCGGGTTCGACCTTGCGGCCATTGATCAGCACCGTCGGGGTCCCGGCCACATTGTCGACCTCGATCGCATGGTCGATGCGCGCCTGCAGCGCCGTCACCGCCGCCTTGTCGGACAGACAGGCCTGGAAGCGTGCCGCGTCGACGCCGTTGTCCCTGGCGATGCGCATCAAGACATCCACCGGCGCCGCCCCGGCGCGGCCGGAGAACATTTCCGGCTGGGCGCGGAAGATCTCCTCGACGGTCTTGAAATAGGCGGCCTTTCCCGCGCATCGGGCGATGATGAAGGCCGAGGCCGCCACCTCCGCCGGTTCGGTCAGGTATTCCCGGAACACGAAGCGGATCTTGCCGGTGTCCACGTACCGGGCCTTGATCGCCGGAAACACGGCGGCGTCGAACCGCGCGCAGTGGGGGCAGACGGCCGAGGCGTACTCCTCCACCACGATGCGCGCCTTGGGCGAGCCCATCTCGTAGGCCCCGTCATAGAAGGGCGCAGGCGATCCGGCGGTCGCGCCGGGCGCGGGCTTCGCCGGGGGGGCGGCGAGGGTCGGCGTCGCGGCCAGGGCGACGGCGAGGCCTGCGATCGCAAGGGCGATCCGGAGGGGCGCGAAGAACGGGTCGGTCATTCCGGGGGCTCCTGGGAGGGGGCAGACGTTCAGGCGCTGGCCTGATGCACGACCCGTCCGTCGACGAGGGTCATCAGCACCTGCCCCTGAAGTCTGCGGCCGTCGAACGGGGAGTTCTTGGATTTGGAGATCAGGCGGTCCGCCTCCACCCGCACAGGGGCGTCCAGATCGCAGAGCACCAGGTCTGCGGGCGCGCCGGCGGACAGGCGACCGGCCTGCAGCCCCAGGGTCTCCGCCGGCGCCAGGGTGACCGCGCGGATCAGGTCGATCAGGCTCGCCCGGCTCTCATGGTGGAAGCCGAGCAGGGCCGGAAGCAGGGTCTCCAGCCCCACGGCGCCGGGCAGGGCCTCGGAAAAGGGCAGGCGCTTGTCCTCGGCGGGCAGGGGCGCGTGGGCGGAGACGATGATCGGCACCAGTCCGGACGCCACGGCGTCGATCAGGGCCTGGCGGTCGCTTTCCGGTCTCAGGGGCGGATCCAGCCGGTAGAAGGTGCGGTAGTCGCCGGTATCGATCTCGTTGAAGCACAGGTGATTGATCGAGGCCGTAGCCAGCGCCCGGACGCCCCGCGCCCGGAACCGGTGCAGGGTCTCCAGCGCCGTCTCGGTGGTGATCTGGTCCACCAGCAGCCGGCCGTCGGTCAGTTCGGCGATGGCGAGGTCCCGCTCCAGCATGATCCGCTCGGCGACCGCGGGGGAGGCGGGCAGGCCCGCGCGGGCGGCGAACTCCCCCTCGGTGGCGCAGGCGCCTTCTGTCAGCCACGGATCCGCCGGCCGGTGCGCCACCAGGGCGTCGAAGGTCCGCGCATAGGTGAGAATCCGCCGGAAGGTCTTTGAGTTGACGATGGAATGGTCGCCGTCGGTGAAGTACACGGCGCCCGCTTCGCGCATCAGGCCGATCTCGGTCATCCGCTCGCCGGCGCAGTGACGGGTGGCGGCGCCGGCGGGATAGACGTGGACCAGTTCGATGTCCCGGGCGCGGCGCAGGATGAAATCGACCATGGCCGGATCGTCCACCGCCGGATTGGTGTCGGGCTGAACGACGATGGAGGTCACGCCCCCGGCGGCGGCGGCGCGACTGGCGGACTTCAGGGTCTCCTTCGGCTCGGCGCCCGGTTCGCCGGTCTTGACCCGCAGGTCGATCAGGCCGGGCGCCAGCATGGCGCCGGCGCAGTCCACCACCCGAAGGTCTGCGGACAGGTTCTCGAAGCGGGGCCGGCGGGACACGTCGGCGATGACGCCCTCGGCGACGACGAGCGCGCCCGGACCGTCATAGCGGCTTTCCGGGTCCACGAGGCGGGCGTTGATGAAGGCGGTGGGCTGGCTCTGGGGCATGTCAGTTTCCGCCTTCGCCGCGGGCGGACAGGGAGGCCAGCACCGCCATGCGCGCCGCGACGCCCATCTCCACCTGGTCCCGGATCAGGCTGACGGCGGGATCGTCGGCCACGCCGCTGTCGATCTCCACCCCGCGGTTCATGGGACCGGGATGCATCACCCGGACATGGGGGCGGGCCAGGGCCAGCTTTTCCGCGTCGAGGCCGTAGAACCGGAAATATTCCCGGGTCGACGGGACGAAGGCGCCGTCCATCCGCTCCAGCTGCAGGCGCAGCATCATGATCACGTCGACGCCGGCCACGCCCTTGCGCATGTCGTGGAACACGTCCGCGCCCCATCGCTCAACCCCGGCCGGCATCAGGGTCGGCGGGCCCACCAGCCGGACCTGGGCGCCCAGGGTCTGGAGCAGGCCGACATTGGACCGGGCCACCCGGCTGTGCAGCACATCGCCGCAGATGGCCACGGTCAGGCCCTCGACCCGCCCGAAGGCCCGCATCAGGGTGAGGGCGTCCAGCAGGGCCTGGGTCGGATGCTCGTGCCAGCCGTCGCCGGCGTTGATCACGTTGCAGCCCACCTTGCGGGCCAGCAGCTCCGCCGCGCCGGAGGCGGAATGGCGCACCACCAGCAGGTCCGGCTTCATGGCGTTGAGCGTCATGGCCGTATCGATCAGGGTCTCGCCCTTGGCGATGGACGAGGTCCGGGGGGCCATGTTCATGGTGTCGGCGCCCAGGCGCTTGCCCGCCAACTCGAAGCTCATCTGGGTGCGGGTGGAGTTCTCGAAGAACAGGTTGACCAGGGTCCGGCCCCGCAGGATCGACAGCTTCTTCTCGTTCTGCCGGTTCACTGCGACGAAGGCGTCCGCCAGGGCCAGAAGCTGTTCGGCCACGGGGCGGTTGAGGGCGTCGACGCCGAGGAAATGCGGGGTCGGGAACGCAAAGATGCGCTCACGAATCTGGGTTTCGAGGTCCGCGGTGCTGGTCATTGAAAGGCAGGCTATAGGCGTCGGCGAAGACGGGCGCAACTCATCCGCCGCGGAGGCGGTCGAGGGCGCCCTGCAGGATGTAGCCCGCCGCCGCCCGGTCCACGACCTCGGCCCGCTTGCCCCGGGTCATGTCGGCCTCGCCGATCAGCATCCGCTCCACCGCCGCGGTGGACAGGCGCTCGTCCCAGAAGGCGATGGGCAGGTCCCGCAGGCGCAAGAGGTTGCGGGCCAGCGCCCGGTTGGACTGGCAGCGGGCGCCTTCGGTGCCGTCCATGTTGACCGGCAGGCCGATGACGACGCCGCCTGCGCCGCGGCTCGCCATCAGGGCGAACAGCTCCTCCGCCTCCTTGGTGAACTTGGTGCGCCGGATCAGGGCCAGGGGCGAGGCGATGGTCAGGGAGATGTCGGACACGGCGACCCCGATGGTCTTCTCGCCGGGGTCGAGCCCCACGACGGGCGTGCGGGGGGGCAGGGCGTCCCTGAGCTGCAGAATGTCGACAATGGCCATGGCAATCGGCGTGCCGCACATTGCGGCCCCTTGTCAAATGGCGCATCAGGCGTCTAACCCACCCACACGTAACGCCGCCCTGAACTCTGGAGGCCCCGATGGCCATCGATGTCGACACCGTGCGCAAGGTCGCAAGGCTCGCCCGGATCGCCGAGCCGGAAGACCGGCTCGCCCCCCTGGCCCAGGAGCTGAACGGAATCCTGCAGTGGATCGAGCAGCTGGCCGAGGTGGACACTGACGGGGTCGCGCCCATGACCTCCGCCGTGGCCCAGACCCTGCCCATGCGCGACGACGTGGTGACCGATGGCGGAAACCCCGCCCCGGTCCTGGGCAACGCCCCCCGGACGGATCAGGGCTTCTTCGTGGTTCCCAAGGTGGTCGAATAAGATGAGCGAACTGACCCGTCTGACCCTCAAGGCCGCCCTCGACGGTCTGGCGAACAAGGACTTCTCGTCCGTCGAGCTGACCGAGGCCTTCCTCCGCCGGATCGAGGCGGTCAATCCGCAGCTGAACGCCTATGTGCTGACCACGCCGGACCGGGCCCTAGAGGCTGCAAAGGCCTCCGACGCGCGTCGTGCGGCGGGGACGGCCGGCCCGCTGGACGGCGCCCCCGTCGGGGTCAAGGACCTGTTCTGCACCGAGGGCGTGCGCACCACCGCCGGCTCGAGGATCCTGGGCGAGTTCGTCCCGCCCTATGAGTCCACCGTGACCTCGCACCTGTGGCGGGACGGGGCGGTGATGCTGGGCAAGCTGAACATGGACGAGTTCGCCATGGGCTCGTCCAACGAGACCTCCGCCTTCGGGCCGGTGGTCAGCCCCTGGCGGGCCAAGGACTCGAACCGCAGCCTGACGCCCGGCGGCTCCTCCGGCGGGTCGGCCTCGGCGGTGGCGGCGGACCTGTGCCTGGCGGCCACGGCGTCGGACACCGGCGGGTCGATTCGCCAGCCGGCGAGCTTCACCGGCACCGTGGGGATCAAGCCGACCTATGGTCTTTGCTCGCGCTTCGGCATGGTGGCCTTCGCCAGCTCCCTCGACCAGGCGGGTCCGATCACGCGGTCGGTGGAGGACGCGGCCCTGATGCTGTCGTCCATGGCCGGGCATGACCCCCGCGACTCCACCAGCCTGGCGTTGCCGGTCCCGGACTTCTCCCAGTTCCTGGGCAAGTCGGTGAAGGGCCTGCGCATCGGCGTGCCGGAGGAGTACCGGATCGACGGCATGCCGGACGAGATCGTTCGCCTTTGGGACGCGGGCGTGGCGTGGCTGCGGGCCGCGGGCTGCGAGATCAAGAGCGTGCGGCTGCCGCACACCCGCTACGCCCTGCCGGCCTATTACATCGTGGCCCCGGCGGAAGCCTCGTCCAACCTCGCCCGCTACGACGGCATGCGCTTCGGCTACCGGGGCGAGGGCGCGAACCTGACCGAGGTCTACGAGACCACCCGGGCCGAAGGGTTCGGGGAAGAGGTGAAGCGGCGGATCCTGATCGGCACCTATGTGCTGTCGGCCGGCTATTACGACGCCTATTACCTGAAGGCGCTGAAGGTGCGCGCGCGCATCGCCGAGGATTTCGCCAACGCCTTCCAGGAGGTGGACGCCATCCTGACCCCCACCACCCCGTCGGCCGCCTTCCCCCTGGGGGAAAAGCAGGACGATCCCGTGGCCATGTACCTCAACGACGTCTTCACCGTGACCACCAACCTGGCCGGTCTACCGGGCCTGTCCCTGCCGGCGGGCCTCGACAGCCAGGGTCTGCCCCTGGGCCTGCAGCTGATCGGCCGCGCCCTGGACGAGGGGACGCTGTTCTCGCTGGCCTCGACCATGGAGCAGGCGGCCGGCTTCACCGCCCGGCCCGAGCCTTGGGGCTGACACGCGCCCTGGGGCCGAGATTTGGCGCCGCCGCATGACGCCCACGAAAAACCCCGCCCTGTCGCCAGGGCGGGGTTTGCCGTTTCAGGGGTCCTGAAGGGCGTGTCAGCCCTTGACGGCGGCCAGCGCGGTGTCGAGGGCCTTCAGGGTGTCGTCGGTGATCTTGCCTTCCGAGTAGGGCGCCAGCGCCCGGGGGCTGAGGCCCTTGAAGGCCTCGTACTGGGGATGCTTGGTCAGGTCGGCGCCGATCACCTTGTCCAGCGCGGCCTTGGCGGCCGGATTGGCGGCGAGGGTCTCGATCGGGGTGTCCGCCGAGAACTTGGCGGCGGCGGCGGCGGCGGGCGTCGTCTGGGCGCCGGCCACCGACACGGTGGCGAGGCTGAGCGCGGCGCCGATGAAGACGGCCTTGATGAATTTCGACATAGGAGTTCCCTCAGGAGTGAAGTTTGTGTTTTGCCCGCCGATTGAAGCCGGTTTTTGGCAAACTCACAAGCGCGGCGTGGTCGCACGGTTGCGTCCCCCCCATATGATGCGTAACGACAACAGGGGCCCAGCGCCCGAACGTTTGAGACGGACGGAAGTCTATTGAGCAGGATCGAGCCATGACGGACCGCGCCCCATATCGCATCACCGGCCGCACCGGCGAGTGGGAACTCGTGCTGGGCCTCGAGGTGCACGCCCAGGTCGCCTCGCACGCCAAGCTGTTCTCCGGCGCGGGCGTGGGATTTGGCGCAGCGCCGAACCAGCAGGTCAGCCTGGTGGACGCGGGCTTTCCCGGGATGCTGCCGGTGATCAACCGCTTCTGCGTGGAGCAGGCGATCCGCACCGGTCTTGGCCTGCGGGCCAAGGTCAATCTGGTGTCGCGCTTCGACCGCAAGAACTATTTCTATCCCGACCTGCCGCAGGGCTACCAGATCAGCCAGTTCAAGGACCCGATCATCGGCGAGGGCGTGCTGGTGGTGGAGCGCAATGACGGCTCGACCTTCGAGGTGGGGATCGAGCGGCTGCATCTGGAGCAGGACGCCGGCAAGCTGCTGCACGATCAGGAGCCGAACCTGACCTATGTGGACCTGAACCGCTCCGGCGTGGCCCTGATGGAGATCGTCTCCCGGCCCGACATGCGCTCGCCCGAGGATGCGGCCGCCTATGTGAAGACCCTGCGCCAGCTGGTGCGGTACCTCGGCACCTGCGACGGGGACATGGAGAAGGGCAACCTGCGCGCCGACGTGAACGTGTCCGTGCGCAAGCCCGGCGATCCGCTGGGCACGCGGTGCGAGATCAAGAACGTCAACTCCATGCGCTATATCCAGCAGGCCATCGTCTATGAGGCGCGCCGCCAGGTGGAGATCCTGGAGGACGGGGGCGTGATCCACCAGGAGACCCGCCTGTTCGACGCCGGAAAGGGCGAGACCCGGTCCATGCGCTCCAAGGAGGACGCGCACGACTATCGGTACTTCCCGGATCCGGACCTGCTGCCCCTGGTCCTCGACCCGGCCTGGGTGAAGGAGATCGAGGCCACCCTGCCGGAGCTGCCGGACGCCAAGCGCGCCCGCCTGCAGTCCCAGTACGGCCTGTCGGCCTATGACGCCGGCGTGCTGGTCAGCGACGCCGAGCGGGCCGCCTATTTCGAAACCGCCGCCGCGGGCCGGGATGCGAAGCTGGTCGCCAATTTCGTGACCAATGAGCTGCTCTCCCACCTGTCCAAGGACGGGCTGGAATTCGACCAGAGCCCGATCCCCGCGTCGGACATCGCCAGCCTGGTGGAGTTGATCGAGACCAACGTGATCTCGTCCAAGATCGCCAAGGAGGTGTTCGAGCGGATGTGGGCCGGGGAGGGGGCGCCCGCGGCGATCGTCGAGGCGCAGGGCCTGCGCCAGGTCACCGACACCGGCGCCATCGAGGCGGCCATCGACGCCATCATCGCCGCCAATCCGGACAAGGCGGCGGCGGTGAAGGACAAGCCCCAGGCTCTGGGATGGTTCGTGGGCCAGGTGATGAAGGCCACGGGCGGAAAGGCCAATCCGGCGGCGGTGAACGAGATCCTCCGCTCACGCCTGGGCATGACCGACCCCGCCTAGGGGCGGCCCGCCGTCAGCGGTAGCCGCCCTCCACCGTGTCGACGATCAGTCCGCTGTGATCCTGGACCAGGAACAGGTCCTGGCCCACATGCACCCAGCTGTATCCGGGGGGCGCCGGCCTGACCTTGTATTTCCGCGGGTCGGCGATCCGGTCCGCCAGCCGCTCGGCGGGCAGGAATCCTCCGCGGACCGGGTGCCCCTTGGGATCGGCGGGCGGATGCCCTGCGCGTTCGTCCGGCGGCGTCGGAGGGGCTGCGGCTGCCACGGTGGCTGCGGCCGTCATCGCCGCCGCCAGCCATAGGCCCAGCCACAGGCAAAGACACCGCCGGGACCCGGGTCGCCGCCCCTGACCGCATCCGCCGTTCTGCGCCATGGCCAAGTCTCCGTCCGTCCCGCCGCGCGCGACGCCTACCAGTAGAAGATGCCGTAGACCACGTCCTCGACCTCTCCGGTATAGACATTGACAAGGAGAGCGTCCGGTCCGTACCGGACCCAGCGATAGCCGTAGGGCGGCGGCGGCAGATCATAGGCGTCGTAGTCGAGGAAATAGTAGGAGGTCAGGAACAGAAAGGGCAAACGCTCTCCGATCCGCCACGACCGGTAGCCCCAGCCGCCCGGATAGCGGAAAGGCGACAGCCGGTACCCGGGATGGACCTCTCCGCGGTACCGCCACTCATGGCGATCGCCGCCGCCCCGGTCCCACCGGCCGTTCCAGCCGCCGCGGTCCCAGCGGCCATCGCCGCCGCCGCGTCCGTAGCCGGGGTTGCCGCCGGACCCGGCATAGGCGCCGGGGCCCGGCCTTCCCTGACCTTGGCCCTGACCTTGGCCCTGACCTTGTCCCGGGGGTTGCCCCTGACCTTGAGCGCCGCCCCGTCCCTGATAGGCGTCGCGCCCCTGGGTCCCGTCTCGGCCCTGATAGCCGTAGCGGCCCTGGTAGGCCTCGGGGCCGCGGGAGGGCGCCGCACCCTGGATCCGGCCGGGCCCGGCATAGACGGGCGCGCCTGCGCCACCGCCGTAGGCCGGCGCCGAGCGCGGGGCCGGGGCCGGCGGCGGGGCCGGGGCTGCGGCGCGGGGCGCGTCACGTCCGGGGTGGTCGCGTTCATGGACCTGGGCGGAGGCGGGCGACGCCATCGATGCGGACCAGAGCAGCGCGGCGATCGCTGCGACGGGGCTGACGGTCGCCCAGGGGCGTGTGCGGGACGGGGTCATGGCGATGTCCTTGACGGGCGGCGGAGGGCCGCACCCTGCAGTTCATGGGTCTGTGTGACGCCTGGCGCATGAACCTAGCCTGAACAGCGAGTGAGGCGCGGATCCAGGGCGACCGGACGGCAAGACATGGATAACATCCGTCAGAACAATGGCTTGCACGGACCTGGCGGCGGAAGCCGCAGGGTCTGGCGGGGACGCGCGACGACGGATCCGCGGTGCTGAACGTGAATCAATCCTTTCCGGGGTTCACGCTGATATCGAGTTGTTAGGAGTGATATACGGAGTATAAACTGATGAGTTCACAGTAATAAATGATTATAGAATATCGAAAATTCAAATAAATTGCGGCATTAACTTTAAATTCAATTCGGCCGGGCTTTTCTTGTCTTGCGGCCTCCAAGCGGGCTGCTTGCACGTCGAAAGCGTGTGATTCAGGAGGGCGAACATGCACACCGAATTCGAGAATATCTCCGAGACCTCTACCCCGCTGTTGCCGGCGATCGACTCCACGGGCGAAGAGCTTTGCCGCATCGGACTGCTGTATTCCACCGGTCACGGCGGCGCGCCGCTGGATCTGGTCTCGGCGCACATGATGTTCAATCTGGCGGCGATGCGCGGATCGGAAGACGCCAAGCGCTACCGGCGGGAACTCAGCGCCGAGATGGATCGGGACATGGTCGCTGAAGCCCAGCGCGCCGCCCGCCAGTGGCTGCAGCAATACGCCGCCTGATCCTGCCCGGTCCTGCGGGACCCTGGGTCAGGGTCTGCCGTCCAGGGACCGCGGAACATACAGCACGTCAAATCGGCGCAACGGCGTTGCGTCGCCGGACCGGGGCCGGCGGAGGGTCGCAGCGAGGTCGATGACCCTGCGAACCAGGGCGCCGGTCGGGTCCCGTCGCACCAGAATGACCCGGTCGCGGGCGGCGTCGGCGCCGAATCCGCCGGCCATCACCACGGCCTGAAGCGCGTCCACATCTCCCGGCATCTCCAGGGCGCCGGGGTGCAGAACATCCCCGCCCACAAACACCCGGATCGGCGCCGTGCGCGTAACCTCGATGGTCACGTCGGACCGGCGCAGCACCGACCGATAGGCGAGGCCCACCGCCGCGGCCGCGTCCTCGACTGTCCGGTCCGCCACCATCACGGGCGGGATGAGGGGGAGGGTGATCCGCCCATCCGGCAGCACCTGCGCCGTCCGGGACAGCTCCGGCGCGGAGACGGGCGTGATGCGGATCTCGTCCCCGGGATACAAGCGATACGGAGGTTCGTCAGCGTTCCAGTCGGCATAGGCGACCCGGACATCGGCAAGCGGGTCGGGCATAATCGTCCGGCTCGCACAGGCGGACAGGACCAGAGCGGACAGAAGCGCCACCCCTGGCGCAGCGCTACGATGCGGCATTGCAACCTCCGAGTTTCAAGAGTTCATCATAGAACACGTCAAGGGCGTAATTTCTGGTTAATACACGACTGCGACTCTGGCGGGAGGAACGGGGATTCGCCGCATGACCAGCACCACCGCCGCCCCTCGTCGGACATCACCCGTCGCCGCGACCACCGTCTTCCGGTCCCGTGGCGCGCGGTGGCGGGACCCGGTCTGCGTCGCCCTGGCGACCGCGGCCCTGATCGCGGGAGCCGTGGGCGCGCTCAACCCGACCATCTATCAGGCTGACCTGACTCTCCAGGTCCGCGCGCCGGCGGACTCCGATGCGGCGGCGACGTCCCTCGACGCGGACGCCCGGGAGGCCGCCGTCGAGCTGGCCGCCGCGTCGCTCGTGGCGCGGACCGACGCCGACGTGATGCGCGCGCCGTCCGGCCGGACACCGCCCCGCGTCGCCTTTGACGGCCTGCTTTCGGTGGGGTCCGGGGGGCCGACCCTGCCAGCGCCCCTGGGCGTAGAGATCCGGCTCGTGGGTGGAACCGGTCGGCTCCATCTGACCCGCCGCAGCTTCAGCGCCGTGCAGGCGCCGCTGGTGCTCAACACCCTGGCCGATGAGTTTGTCCGCATCCGCGCCGCCCGCGTCGCGGCGCAGGAGCAGCGGTTCGCCGCCGCCCTTGCAGAGGTCGAGGACCAGCTGCTGGCCAATGCGGCGGCCGCCGACCGCGTGATGGGGGGAGGCGGCGCGGGGGCCCCCGACCTGTTGGCGGCGGCGGCCCCTCCGGCCTTTTCCCGTCTGCTGGCGGATCAGTACGCCCGCAACCCGGTGGGCGCGGAGCCCGTCCCGGCGGCGTTGAGCCCCGCGCCGGCCGCCATGGATCGCGACGGGCGGCGCGAGATCCTGGAGCGGCTGCGCCTTCGCCGCGCGGATCTGGCGGCGCGCTATCTGGCGGACGCGGCGCCGATCCGCGAGATCGACGCAGTCATCGCCGCCTTCGAGGACGATGTCCCGCCGGTGACCTCGGCGCCGGCCGAGACCGTCCGTCCGCCGGCGTCGCGCAAGACCGGCGACGGCGGACGGGGCGGCGTGAAGGCGGGTCTGGCGGCGCTGGCCCGGACATGGTCCGCGGCGCGGAGCCTGGCGCCGCGCCTGGAGCCTCTGGCGCGTCAGGCCGCGGCCCTGCGCGCCGACGCCCAGATCCTGTCCGCAGACCTGGCGCGGGTCCGGCTGCGCCGTCTGGCGGGTCCGTCGGCGGGGGCGGATGTCGATGTGGTCGAGCGCGCCCTTGTTCCGGCGCAGGGGGAGAGCCTGCGACCGCCCCTGGAGATCCTCGCCTTCGGGCTTTTGGGCCTCAGCCTCGCCCTGCGCCGGCGGGCGGGGCGAGGGGCCGGCGAAGGATTGCCGTCGACGGGCCAAGGGGCGGCGTCCTAAGCTGGGCCGACTCTGGAGGAGCCGACCCCATGTCCGACGCAACCGCCCCGTCCGAGGCGCCGCAGGGGCTTCGCCTCGACAGCTATCTGCCTTACCGGCTGAGCGTGGCGTCCAACGAGGTGTCGCGGCTCATCGCCCGGGCCTATGAAGACCGGTTCGGCCTGACGATTCCCCAGTGGCGGTTGATCTGCATCCTGGCGGAGGACGGGTCGTCGACGCCCCAGTCGATCGTGGCGCGGACGGCGACGGACAAGGTGGTGGTCAGCCGGGCGGCGCAGGCCCTGACGGTCCGCCGGCTGATCCAGCGGACCCCCAACGCCGCGGACGGCCGCTCGCATCATCTGGAACTGACGGAGACCGGGCGGGCGCTTCACGCAGAGGTGACTCCCCTGGCCCTGCGATATGAGCAGGATGTGATCGCGGGCTTGTCCGCCCAGGACGTGGAGGGGCTTCAGCGACTTCTCCGGCGGATCGAACAGGCCGCTGCCCGACTTGCCGCGGATAGTTTCAAATGATACTTTAACCGGGTGATGTTTCGCGAAGGAGACGACGTCGTGACTGACCTGTTCGAGAACCCCCTGGGCACCGACGGCTTCGAGTTCGTGGAATTCACCAGCCCTGAACCCGAGCTCCTCGCCCGCCTGTTCGAGCGGATGGGTTTCACCGCCGTCGCGCGGCATCGCTCGAAGGATGTGACGCGCTACAGGCAGGGCGACATCAACTTCCTGCTCAACAATGATGCGAGCGGTCAGGTGTCGGATTTCCGCGCCACGCGGGGACCATCCGCCAACGCCATGGCTTTCCGGGTCCGTGACGCCGCCGCCGCCTTCGCCGAGGCCGTGCGCCGCGGCGCGGAGCCTGTGGCATCGCGCACGGGACCCATGGAGCTGAACATTCCCGGCATCGTCGGGATCGGCGGCGCACACATCTATCTGGTCGACCGGTACGGGGCGAGCGAGATCTATGACGTGGACTTCCGGCCGATCCCCGGTGCGGCGGAGCGCGAGGCCGAGAACGGCTGCGGGCTGACCTATCTGGATCACCTGACCCACAATGTGTTCCGCGGCAACATGAAGACCTGGGCGGACTATTACGAGCGGATCTTCAATTTCCGCGAGATCCGCTATTTCGACATCGAGGGGCAGCAGACGGGTCTGTTCTCCAAGGCCATGACCAGCCCGGACGGCAAGATCCGGATTCCCCTGAATGAAAGCCAGGACGATCACAGTCAGATCGAGGAGTTCCTGCGCTCCTACAAAGGCGAAGGAATCCAGCATATCGCACTGGGAACCAACGATATTTTCGCCAGTGTTGAAGCGATCCGCGCACGGGGTCTGAACTTCCAGGACACGATCGACACCTATTTCGACGGGATCGACGCCCGTGTTCCTGGGCATGGCGAGGACGTGGAGCGGCTGCGCGCGGCCCGGATCCTGGTGGACGGCGCCCCGTCCGAGGGCCAGGGCCTGCTGCTGCAGATCTTCACCGAGAACGCGGTGGGGCCGATCTTCTTCGAGCTGATCCAGCGCAAGGGGAACGAAGGCTTCGGCGAAGGCAACTTTAAGGCCCTGTTCGAGAGCCTCGAGCTCGACCAGATCCGCCGTGGGGTCCTGCCGGGGCGGGTGGAGGCCTGAGGCCATGAGCAAGCGCAACTGGCTGCCGGTCCGCGGCGCACAGGGTCAGCACAGCCGCCAAGCGCATGCCGACCTCCCCGCCGGCGCCTATGAGCGGGAAATGTCCAAGGAGGGCTTCTTCGGCCCGGCGGCCTTCCTCTATCACCCGCGTCCGCCCACGGGCTGGTCGAGCTTCGAGGGCCCTCTGCGGCCCCGGGCGTTCGACCTCACCCGCCTGTCGCCGGGCCAGGACCGTCCCTGGGACGCGCCCGTGGTGCTGCGCAACAACCACGTGGAAATCCGTTTCTGGAAGCTGTCGGCGCCGATGACCGGCCTCGCCCGCAACGCCGACGGCGACCAGCTCCTGTTCGTGCACACCGGCGAGGGGGAGCTGTTCTGCGATTTCGGGCGCCTGGCCGTCGCGGCGGGGGACTATGTGGTCCTGCCCCGGGGAACCCTGTGGCGGCTCGCGCCGGTCCGGGACTTCCAGATCCTGATGATCGAGGCCACCAACAGCCACCTCACCCTGCCGGACAAGGGCCTGCTGGGCGGGCATGCGATCTTCGATCCGGCCCTGCTGGACACGCCGGTGATGGATGACGCATTCCGCGCCCACCAGGCGCAGGACGGACCGGTGACCGTGACCATCAAGAAGCGCGGCCAGCTGTCCTTCGCCGGCTATGACTACAACCCCCTGGATGCGCTGGGCTGGCACGGGGACCTGGCGCCGGTCCGGTTGAACGTGCGGCATATCCGGCCGGTGATGAGCCATCGCTATCACGTGCCCCCGTCGGCCCACACCACCTTCCTGTCGGACCGGTTCGTGGTCTGCACCTTTGCCCCGCGTCCCTTCGAGACCGACCCGGGCGCGCTGAAGATCCCGTTCTTCCACAACAATGACGACTATGACGAGGTGCTGTTCTATCACGCCGGAGATTTCTTCAGCCGGGACAATATCGACGCCGGCATGCTGACCTTCCACCCCTCAGGCTTCACCCACGGGCCGCACCCCAAGGCGCTGCGCAACATGCTGACCCAGGCCAAGCCGGCGACGGACGAGTACGCCGTGATGATCGACACCCGCGATCCGCTGGACGCGCCGGACGCCATGTCCGCGGTGGAGAACCTGGACTATGTGAACAGCTGGAAGACGGCCGGCTGAGCCCTAGCGCGGCAGGCGGCTGGCTTCAGCCGCCGTGGTCCGGACAAAGTCCCAGTCCCGCCGGTCGAGGGCGGCCTTGGGCGTGATCCAGCTGCCGCCGACGCAGCGGACGCTGGAGAGGGCCAGGTAGCTCGGCGCATTGGCCAGGGTCACGCCGCCGGTGGGGCAGAACGCGAGGTCCGGGAACGGCCCCTCCAGCGCCTTGATCGCCGGAACGCCGCCGCTGGTTTCCGCCGGGAAGAACTTGAACGTGGTCAGGTCGAGCTCCAGCCCCCGGAGGATGTCGCCGGCGGTGGCGACGCCAGGCAGGAACGGCAGGCCGTGGCCCCGCGCGCCGTGCGCAAGGGCCTCCGTCAGGCCCGGGGCCACGATGAAGTCTGCGCCGGCGGCGGCGGCGGCGTCCAGCAGGGCCGGCCGGTTGACCGTTCCGGCGCCCACGACCGCGTCGGGCCTTGCCGCCTTCATGGCGGCGATGGCGTCGAGGCCCGCCGGCGTCCGGAGGGTCACCTCCAGCACCGTCAAGCCGCCGTCGCACAGGGCGTCGGCGAGGGGCGCCGCATCCTCCAGCCGCTCGATGACAATCACCGGAATCACCGGGGCGAGGGCGAGGATCTCGAGGATGGGGCGCATGAAACTGCCTTTGGGTCGCAGGGGCGGGAGCTGTCGCGCCCGATCGGCTGATCCGGCTCCGCCTGCGCCCTTTGCCTCCGTCGGGGCTGCGGCACAAGGGTGAATATGAATGCGGCGGTCCGCCGTGTTGTGACGCGTGGCGCCCTGTGGTCTGCTTCGGCCATGCGCGCTGGGCCCGACCTGTTCCTGATCCGATGGCTGTTGCAGGGGGCTGCGGCCTGCCTGATCGTGCTGGCGCCGGGCTGGGCCTCGGCCTCGTCCTGGGCGGCGCCGGGGATCACGATCATCCCCCGGCCCGCCGACCTCCGGGTGACCGGCGAAACCTATGCGCCGCCTGCTGGGGTCGTGATCTCCCCTCCGCCGGGCGATCCGGGGGCGCGGCGAACGGCGGCGTATCTGGCGCAGGAGCTCGAAAGAGAGCTCCGCCGACCGGTCCGGATCGGTCCGGACGGCGACATTCGCCTGGTCCGGTCCCGCGACCCGCAGCCCGCGGAGGGCTACCACCTGCAGGTCGGCGCCCGCGGCGTGACCCTCGCCGCGCCGGATGACGCGGGCCTGTTCTATGGCGCGGTGACGCTGGTTCAGTTGCTGGAACGGGACGGGACCGGCGGCTTCCGATTGCCGGGGGTGGAGATCGTCGACGCGCCCCGGTTCGGCTGGCGCGGCGTGATGCTGGACAGCGCCCGGCACTATCAGTCCGTGGCCTGGATCCGTCGGTTCATCGACGAACTCGCCCGGCACAAGCTCAACGTCCTGCACTGGCATCTGACCGATGATCAGGCCTGGCGGCTGGTGATCCGGAAATATCCCCGGCTGGCCGAGGTGGGGGGCTGGCGGGTGGAGGCGGGGCAGACGGCGCGCTCCGGCGGCGTCTATACCCGCGCCGATGTGCGGGCGCTGGTGGCCTACGCGGCTGCGCGCCACGTGACCATCGTTCCGGAGATCGACATTCCCGGCCACGCCACCGCCGCCCTGGCCGCCTATCCCTGGCTGGGGGCCGGCCCTGCGCCGCCCGCGCCGGCGTCCGGCTGGGGCGTCTACCCGAACCTGTTCAACCCGACGCCGGAGACGATGCAGGCGCTGGAGGACATCCTCGACGAGGTGATGGAGATGTTCCCGTCGCCGATCATCCATCTCGGCGGCGACGAGGCCCTGAAGGATCAGTGGCAGGCGTCGCCCGAGGTCCAGCAGCGGATCCGGGAACTGGGGCTGAAGGACGAAACCGCGCTTCAGGCCTGGATGATCCGGCGCCTGGCTGCGCATCTGGCGGCGCACGGCCGGCGGATGATCGGCTGGGACGAGATCCTGCAGGGCGATCTGCCCGACACCGCGGCGGTGATGTCCTGGCGGGGCGTGAGCCGGGGGCTGGCCGCCGCCCGCAGCGGCCATGACGCGGTGCTGTCCCCGGTCCTGCCGCTCTATCTTGACTATCGCCAGGCGGACGGGGAGGGGGAAGGCCCCGGGCGCGGGGTGTTTCCCCTCCGGCTGGTCTACGACTTCGACCCCATTCCCGCGGGCGCGGGCGCGGACCCGGCGGCGGCGGCCCACGTCCTGGGGGTCCAGGCCAATATCTGGACCGAACTGCTGCGCAGCGAGGCGCGGGTGGAGTTCGCCGCCTTTCCGCGCCTGGCGGCGTTGGCCGAAGTGGCCTGGACGCCGGCGGATCAGCGGGACTGGCCGGACTTTCTGGGCCGCCTGCCGCGCCAACTGGCCCGGTATCGCAGCCGCGGCGTGAACGCGGCCGACAGCGCCCTGCGTGTCAGGATCTCGGCGGACATCTCCGAAGGCGGGCGCGCAACGGTCGCCTTGAACAGCCAATATCCCCTGGGCGAGCTGCGCTACACCACGGATGGGACGGCCCCGGACGCAAACGCCCCGGTCTATTCCGGTCCCTTTCCGGCGGTCCTGCCGGCGCATGTCCGCGCGGTTCGCATCCTGGGCGGCGCGGCGCTGCCCGGCGCGGCCGAGGCGGTGTTTCCCGCGTCGGGACCGGACTGGTCCAACGGCCAGCTCGGCCTGTGCACCGCCAAGCTCGCCCTCAGCCTCGAATCCGAGGCCGGGCCTGTGGTGCGGGTCGACGCTGAAAACCCCTGCTGGCTGACCCCGGCGACGGGCCTGGGGACCGGCGCCCGGTTGCGGTTGAGCCTCGTGTCCCTGCCGTTCAATTTCGAGCTGGGCGAGGACGTGCGACAGATCCCTCTGGACGCGACGGCGGGGGACGGCGGCGTGCTGGAGGCGCGCCTCGACCGCTGCGACGGGCTCCTGCTCGCCACCCAGATCCTGGACGATCCGTCCCGCTCAGACCGTGGGGCGGCAATCCTGGACCTTCCGCCCCAATCCGGGCGCCACAGCCTGTGCCTGCAGCTGCGCCGATCGCGGCTCGGACCGTTCTGGGCGGTAGCGCGCACTGTGCTCGACCCGCGCCCGGCCGATCAAAGGCAAACGCCCCCGGCTCCATGAGAGGAGCCGGGGGCGCGGATCTTGTCCCGAGCCTTGGGAGATCAGAACTCGTCCCAGCTGTCCTCACGGGGCGCAGCGGCGGGCTTCGGCGCCGCGCCGCCCGAAGACCGCATGACCACGGCGCGTTGCGGCGTCGCCGGCGCGCGGGCGCGGGCAGGGGCCGCCGCGCCGGACCGGGCCGGGGGCTGGATCACGCCGGACGTCGCGCCGATCTTGAACCGCTCGAACAGCCGCGCCAGCTCCGAGGCCTCCTCGCGCAGGCTGCGCATGGCGGCGGTGGTCTGCTCCACCATGGCGGCGTTCTGCTGGGTGACCTGGTCCATCTGGCTGACGGTGGAGTTGACCTCGTGCAGTCCGGTGGCCTGTTCCTGGGCGGAGGCGGCGATCTCGTTCACCAGCTGGGTGATCTCGGTGACATTCGAGGCGATGCTGGTCAGGGCCTCGCCGGTCTGACCGACGAGATTGACGCCCACATTCACCTGGGCGGTGGAGGCCGAGATCAGGGCCTTGATTTCCTTGGCGGCGTCGGCGGAGCGCTGGGCCAGGGCCCGCACCTCGGAGGCCACGACGGCAAAGCCGCGGCCGGCGTCGCCCGCCCGGGCCGCTTCCACCCCGGCGTTCAGGGCCAGCAGGTTGGTCTGGAAGGCGATCTCGTCGATCACGCCGATGATCTGGCTGATCTGCCGGGCCGAGGAGGAGATCTCGCTCATGGCCTTGACCGCGTCGCTGACGATCTCACTGGAGCGCTCGGCCTTGGCCTGGGCGGAGGTGACCACGGTCTTGGCGTGGTTGGCGCCTTCCGCCGTGCGGTTGACGGTCGCGCTGATCTGCTCGACGGCGGCCGCGGTTTCCTCGAGGCTGGCGGCGGTCTGTTCCGTGCGGCGGGACAGGTCGTCGGCGGCGCTGCTGATCTCCACCGTGCCGGACTGGATCGCCACGGTGTTGGCGATGACGACCTTGAGGGCGTCCTGCAGCTGGGCGATGGCGTTGTTGAAGTCGGTGCGGAGCTGCTCGTACTCGCCGGCGAAGGGCTCGGAAATGCGGAAGGTGAGGTCGCCGGAGGCCAGGCGCTCGAGCCCGGTGGCCAGTTGACCCACGACCTTGGCCTGCTCGGCCTGGGCGGCGGCGCGCGCGGCCTCGGCCACCCGACGCTCTTCCTCGGTCATGCGGCTGGCGGCGGCCTGCTGGTCCCGCATCTCGGCGATGGCGCGCTGGTTGTCGCGGAAGACGGCCAGGGCGCGGACCATCGCGCCCAGCTCGTCCGCCCGGCGCAGTCCGTCCAGGTCGACGGAGTTGTCGCCATTGGACAGGCGCTCCGTGGCGCCGGCGATCTTCATGATGTCGCGCCGGAACGGCATGACCGAGGCATAGGCCGATCCCAGCACCAGCAGCAGGATCACGCCGGCGCCGATGCCCATGGCGCTGGCGGCCGCCTGGGCCGTGGCGTAGCTGGCGTCCGCCCGCTGCGATGATGCGGCGGTCTGCTTGTCGACGATCGCCGACAGGCGCGCGGCCATGTGCTGGTAGTTCTCCTCGAAGGGGGCGACAAAGCCGGCCGCAGTCTTGAAGTCCACGCCGATCATGGCGCCCACGGCGTCAAGGGCGCTGCGGGTCTCGCCAAGATCCTTGCGCAGGGCCGCCAGTTCCGGACGCTGGTCCGGATCGGAGGCGTCCTCGATGGACTTTACCTCGGCCGAGATCTTGTCGATCTCGGTGAGCAGGGCGGTCATCTGGTCGCTGACCTTCGCCGTGTCGATGTCCGCCGCCTGGTGCGTCATCAGCATGTAGAGCCGGCCGTGCGCCGCCGTGATCCGTTCCGCCACCGACTTCAGGCGCAGGCTCAAGGGCAGGTCGGTCTGGACGATCCGCTTCAGTTCGCTGGACTGCTTGGACTCAATTGTCAGCATCGCGGTCGCCGCTACGGCGACCATCAACGCCGCGCAGGCGGGCGCAACGCCCATCTTCACCAGAATCGGCAAGTCCGTGAACCGAGCGAATTTCATAAGGCCCCCAAACGATATGAGACATAGCGTGTCGATCGTGGTGGAGAGCCTACCCAGTAATGCTTAATGAGGATGTAACGACGCCGACCTTTGGCCAAGCCTGCCAAGTGAAGGGTTGCTTAACTATGTATCCTTCTTAGCCATCGCGATTTAGTCAAAAATTTTACCAATTCAGGTCAAGTTGCTCGCATCACAACTAGGGTGGTGTTTCCAATGAAAAACAAGATCTCGGTCATTTTTGGTGTTTTTGCATGTGCTTCTTTGATCGGCGCCGCTTCGGCAAGCGCGAGCTTCCAAGAGCACATGGACCAGTGCCTCGAAAAGCATGCCAATACTCATGACGCCGCCAGCGTCACGCTTCAGTGCACCGCTGCCGGCGGTAAACTGACGGACTGCAAGGTGGTGGATAACTCCCTGCCGGGTCGCGGCTTCGACAAGGCGGCCATCTGCGTCGCCGAAGCCCTGCCCATGGGGTCCAAGACGGGCGACATCAAGATTCCCGTGAAGTTCACCGGAACCAACTAAGCGCCGTCTCGGGGGCGGGCGGCGTCGCCTGTCCCTGATCGGTCCACGCTTCGGGCGGTCCGTTCCGCCCGCGACCCAGAGCCGCTCCCCATCGGGGGGCGGCTCTTTGCGTTGCGCGGCCAACGCCGGGGCCTCGGGCCAATGCGTCGGTGATCAGCGGCCGCTTCGCCGCGCCGGCCGACGTCGTCGACGCCTCAAAGTCGCAGCGGTTCAGCAAGACCTCGTCCGCCCGCTCTGCCGTTGTGCTAGGGTTCATCTTCAACCGCAATCGACGGAAGGGAGAGGCCCGGTGCCAACGTCCGACACACCCGGCGTGCATCCCCGCGGAACCGGCGTCGTGGCCGTGGTGGGCGCGGGCTTCAGCGGGGTGATGGCGGCGCTGCACCTCCTGCGTCGCCCCGACGCCCCGGGGGTGATGCTGTTCGACCGGCGCACGCCCTTTGCGCGGGGGGCGGCCTATGCCTCGGCCAATCCCGATCATGTCCTCAATGTCCGGGCCGGCAACATGAGCGCCTGGCCCGATGCGCCGGGGCATTTCGTGCAATGGCTGGCCCAGGCGCGACATGAGCCGCCCCGCGACGACATGTTCGCAACACGGGGCGACTACGGCCGGTATCTGCAGGACCTGCTGGCCCGGGAGGCCGAGTGCGCATCCGCCGCCGGACGTCTGGTGGTGGTTCCCGACGAGGTCGTGGACGCGGTCCGCGACGGGAACGGCTGGCGGATCGAGCTCGGCGTTGGTCGCCGCTGCCGGGTCGACGCCCTGGTGCTTGCGCTGGGCAATCCGCCGCCGGTCACGCCGGCCGGCGTCGCGCCGGACCTGGCGGCGTCGGGACTCTATGTGGCCGATCCGTGGAGCTGGCAGGGCGTGGCCGCCGACACGCCGTCGCAGGATCCGGTGCTGCTCATCGGGACGGGACTGACCATGGTGGACGTCGCCCTGGCCTGCCACAGGACCGAACCGGATCGGCCGCTGGTGGCCCTGTCGCGCCGGGGCCTGCGGCCGAACGCCCACGAGGGGCCGCCGCCGCAGGACCTGCCGGTCCCCCCCGTGGTGTCGACGCCGTCGGAGATCGCGGGATGGCTGCGCCGCACCGCGCGGGAGATCGGCTGGCG
>CAINOV010000200.1 GCA_903851655.1 uncultured Caulobacterales bacterium | reverse complement strand
TAGCCCGACCCTGCGCGCGCGACCGATCGGCGTCTCGAAGGCCAGGGCGCGCCCGTCCGGCGACCAGACCGGCGCCACCACGCCGCCGCCGGCGATCTCGGTTGCCGCCGCCTGGATCGCTGTGCAGTCCGCCAGCAGCGGCGCGACCCACAGGCGTCCGTGGTTCATCCAGGCGACCCGGGCGTTGTCGGGGGACAGGGTGGGACGGCCGCCCTCGCCGATCCGGCAGGCGACGCCGGTGGGACCCAGCAGCCAGACCCCGCGATCGGCAAGCTCGCCCCGGCCGGCGGCGTCGCCGACCCCGCCCCGGTCCCAGGCCAGCCACCGGCCGTCCGCGGAGATGGACAGGGCCTCGATGGGCGTTCCGTCGTCCGGGGCGTTGCGGGCGACCTCGACGGGTCGATAGTCCGGTCCGGCTGCGACGAACAGCTCCGTCGCCGACTGGTGCTGGTTGATCCACGCAATCCGGTCGGCGTCCCGGGCGCCGACGGCTTCCGTGGTATAGCGCCAGCCGTCGAAAACGCCCCCGGCCCCGGCCGCCAGAGGCGCCGTCCCGCTGAAAAGGGCGAAAAGCAGGGGGGCGAGCTTTGCTGTCCGCATGGGGTCAGACTAGCATGGGCTCGCGCTGCCCGCCGAGACAGATTCCGCGTCGGCGGGGGGCGCGCCCGACGCCCTGTCCCCGAAGGTCTCCGCATGGAAACGCCCGTCCGCTGCAGCTGGCCCGGTCACGACCCGCTCTATTGCGCCTATCACGACGAGGAGTGGGGGACGCCGGAATGGGACGACCGGGCCCTGTGGGAGAAGTTGATCCTGGACGGGTTCCAGGCGGGCCTGTCCTGGATCACTATCCTGCGCAAGCGCGAGGCGTTTCGCCGGGCCTTCGAGGGCTTTGATCCGGAGCGGATCGCCCGCTATGGCGAGGCCGACGTGGCGCGCCTGCTGGCGGATGCGGGGATCGTCCGCAGCCGGGCCAAGATCGAGGCCGCCATCGGCTCGGCCCGGGCCTATCTCGACATGCAGCAGCGGGGCGAGGCCTTCGCGCCGTTCGTCTGGAGCTTTGTCGACGGGCGACCGGTGCAGAACGCCTGGCCGACAGCGAAACATGCGCCGACCCAGACCGCACAGTCCGAATCTCTGGCCAAGGCCCTGAAGCAACGGGGTTTTCGCTTCTGCGGTCCGGTGATCGTCTATGCCTTCATGCAGGCGACGGGCCTGGTGAACGATCATTCCACCGACTGCTTCCGCTGGTCTGAGGTGCAGGCCCTGAGCGACGGCGAGGCCCCTTCGTGAGGACGGCCCCACGGCGCAAGGCCCTTCGGCCCGGACCGGACTTCTCCCTGGAGCAAGGCTGGCCCGGCCCGGTCTGCGGAGTCGACGAGGCCGGGCGCGGTCCCTGGGCGGGACCGGTGACCGCGGCGGCGGTGATCCTCGACGCGCAGCGCATTCCGGCGGGCCTCGACGACTCCAAGGCGCTGACGGCCCGGGCGCGGGCGGCGCTGGAGGCGGAGATCCGGGCCGTCGCCCTGGCCTTCGGGGTCGGCTTCGCGTCGGTGGAGGAGATCGCCGCGCTGAACATCCTGCAGGCCACCGGGCTCGCCATGCGCCGGGCGACGGACGCCCTGGCCCTGCGGCCGGTCACGGCGCTGATCGACGGCAACCGGGTGTTCGATCTGGGCTGCCACGGGGTGGCGATCATCGGCGGGGACGGTCGAAGCGCCTCGATCGCCGCGGCCTCGATCCTGGCCAAGACCGCCCGGGACCGGGCGATGGAGGAGCTGGACCGCCGCTGGCCCGGTTATGGCTTCGCCGTGCACAAGGGCTATGGCGTGCCCGCCCACGCGGCGGCGCTGGAGCGCCTGGGCCCCTGTCCCGAACACCGGATGAGCTATCGGGCCCTGCAGGTCCGGCTGGCGCGGCGGGGCGCCGCATGAGCCGCCCGGTCGCGGAGGCCGGAGCGATGGTGCGGGCGCTGGCGTGGCCGGCGCGGCTGCGCAGCGTGGTTCGTGGCTCCAGCGTCGCGCTGGCGGTGACCGGGGCCGTGGTCGGGGCCATGGCCGGGGTGATCGTCACCCTGATCGCGGCCACGGCGCAACTGCTGCACGCCTTCAGCTTCGGCATCCCCATCGATGTCCGCCTGTCCGCGGTCGACCGGATCGCTCCCTGGCGCGCCATCGCCGCGCCGGTCTTTGGCGGCCTGTTGCTGGGGCTGATCGAGTTGTGGCGCCGCCGGACGGGGGCGAGGCCGACCGTGGACCCGGTGGAGGCCAACGCCCTGCGCGGCGGACGCATGTCCCTGCGCGACAGCGCGCTCGTCACCCTGCAGACCCTGCTGTCCAACGGCTTCGGGGCCTCGGTGGGGCTGGAGGCGGGCTATTCCCAGATCGGGGCGGGCCTGGCGTCGCGGCTGGGCGTGTGGCTGAACCTGCGGCGCAGCGATCTGCGGATCATGGTCGGCTGCGGCGCGGCCGGCGCCATCGCCGCGGCCTTTGGCGCGCCGCTGACCGGGGCCTTCTACGCCTTCGAGCTGATCATCGGGGTCTATTCCCTGTCCAATGTCGCCGCGGTGATGGCCGGCTCCCTGGCCGGGTTCCTCACCGCCCAGGCCCTGATCGGGGCGCCCTATTCGATCCACGCGCCGACCGTGGGCAATGTCCAGCCCCTGCACTACGTGGTGCTGATGATCCTCGGGATCCTGGCCTGTGGCCTGGGCATCCTGACCATGCGCGCCGTGGCGGTGGTGGAGCAGGCCTTTGACCGCAGCCGCATCCCCGTCTGGGCCCGTCCGGCCCTGGGCGGCCTCTGCCTTGGATTGCTGGCCCTGGTCACGCCCCAGGTGCTGGCCGCCGGCCACGGGGCCATGAAGCTGGACCTGTCCCTCGACCTGACCGCCCGGCGGCTGATGCTGCTGATCGCCCTTAAGCTGGTCGCCGCCCTGATCTCCCTTGGATCGGGCTTCCGCGGCGGGCTGTTCTTCGCCTCCCTGTTCGTCGGCGCGCTGCTGGGCAAGCTCTATGGCGGCGTGGCGATCCAGCTGCTGCCGAACCTGGCCATCGACCCCACCGCCTGCACCCTGACCGGCATGGGCGTGTTCGCCGTGGCCATTGTCGGCGGGCCGCTGACCATGTCCTTCCTGGTGCTGGAGACCACCGGCGACTACAGCCTGACCGGCGCGGTGCTGGCGGCGTGCGTCGTCACCAGCCTGACGGTGCGGGAGGCGTTCGGCTATTCCTTCTCCACCTGGCGGCTGCACCTGCGGGGGGAGAGCATCCGCTCCGCCGCCGATGTGGGCTGGATGCGCAGCCTCACCGTGGCCCGGCTGATGCGGCGGGATCCGGCGACCCTGGCCGCCGACGCCACGGTGGCCGAGTTCCGCCGGGCCTATCCCCTCGGCTCGCGGCACATGGTGATCCTGAGCCAGACCGACGGGACCTATGTGGGCCTGGTGCCGACGGCGGAGGCCCATGCGCCGGAGCTGGACGCCGACGCCTCCACCCGTCTGGTGCGCACCCTGGCCCGCTGGCGGACGGCGGTGCTGACCCCGGAGCTGGACGTGAAGGCGGCCATGGCCGCCTTCGGCCAGTCGGAGGCCGAGACCCTGGCGGTGGTGGACGACGCGAACTCCCTCAAGGTGGTGGGCCTGCTGACCGAGACCTACGCCAGCCGCCGGTATGCGGAGGAGCTGGACAAGGCCAATCGCAGCCTGACCGGGGAGGACGGCTAGGCCGCGTCCGGCGGCGCGTCGGGGCGGTCCAGCCAGCGGAGCACGCCCTGCGCCGCGGCTGCGCCGGTGGCCAGGGTCGCCTGCAGCAGATAGCCGCCGGTGGGGGCTTCCCAGTCCAGCATCTCTCCCGCGCAGAACACGCCGGGACGGGCGGTCAGCATCAGGTCGTCGTCCAGGTCGCTCCACCGCACCCCGCCCGCCGAGGATATGGCCCGCGTCAGGGGCTGAAGGCCGGTCACGGCGAGGGACACGCCCTTGAGGGCCGTGGCCAGGGCGGCAGGCGTGGCGGGGAGCGCCGGAAGGTGCTCGCGCAGCAGCGGCACGGTCAGGGGGGGCAGGCTGGCCGCCTTGCGCAGGCGGTTGGACAGGGACTGGTGCGCCGGGGTCTCGAGAATCTTCGCAGCGAGGGCGTCGGCCTTGAGATCGGGACGCAGGTCGAGCCACAGGCGCGCGGCGCCGTCCCTTGCCAGCGCCGACCGCAGGGCGGGGCCCAGGGCGTAGATCGCACCCCCCTCCAGCCCAGAGTCGGTGATCACGGCCTCGCCCCGCACCCGCTGGTTGCCCACGGTGAAGGCGCAGCCCTTCAGCGGCGCGCCGGCGAACCGGGCGAGGAACGGCGCGCTCCAGGGCACATCGACCCCGACATTGGCCGCCGCAAAGGGCTGCACGCCGACGCCGGCGTCGCTTAGGATCGCCGCCGCCGACCCGTCGGACCCCAGCCGGGGCCAGCTGGCCCCGCCGCCGGCGATGACCACGGCGT
Organism: uncultured Caulobacterales bacterium; assembly: GCA_903851655.1. Lineage (GTDB taxonomy): Bacteria > Pseudomonadota > Alphaproteobacteria > Caulobacterales > Caulobacteraceae > CAIMFV01. Next base: position 30,405 of record CAINOV010000200.1, on the reverse strand, counting down.
CCGGCCGCTCCGTCGAGACCGCGCCGTCCTCGGAGGCGAAGGTCAGGGCGCCGGTCCCGTCCCAGCCGGTCCAGGTGGAGCGGGTGCGAAACGTCACGCCCTGCGCCGCCAGCCGAGCCAGCCAGGCCCGCAGCAGGGGCGAGGCCTTCATCGCCACGGGAAAGATCCGGTCCGACGGCCCGGTGACGGTCGGCTGGCCCAGCCCCGCCGACCAGGCCTGAAGCGCCTCGCGGTCAAAGACCGCCAGAATCGGCGCCAGCCTGGGCTGGGCGGCGCCGTAGCGCGTCTGGAATCGGTCCCAGGGCTCGGCATGGGTCAGGTTCAACCCGCCCCGGCCGGCCATCAGCAGCTTGCGACCCAGCGACGGCATGCGATCGTGCACCGTCACCCGCAAACCGGCGCCGCTGAGGCGCTCGGCGGCCATCAGGCCCGCCGGTCCGCCGCCGACAATGGTGACGTGCTTCATCCCTTGACCGCTTCCGCCAGCGCCAGAAAACCGCTGACCGGTATGGTCTCGGCCCGGGCGTCCGCATCGATCCCCGCCGCCTCGCACAGGGCTGCGCCGCCCAGGGCCTTGAGGCTCGACCGGAGCATCTTGCGCCGTTGGCCGAAGGCGTGGGCCGTGACCGTTTCCAGCGCCGCCAGCAGCGCGGCCGACGGCCCCTGCGCCCGCGGCGTGATCTCGATGACGGCGGAGTCGACCTTGGGCGGCGGCGTGAAGGCCCGGGCGGGGAGGGTGAGGGCGATGCGCGCCTCGGCCACGGCCTGGGAGATCACCGACAGCCGGCCATAGGCGTCCGACCCCACGGCCGCGGCGATGCGCTGGGCGACTTCCTTCTGGAACATCAGGTGCATGGCCGCCGGGCGCAGCGGGCCGGTCAGCCATTTGATCAGCAGGGGCGTGCCCACATTGTAGGGAAGGTTGGCGATCACCCGCACCGGGCGTCCGGGGGCGTGGGCGGCCACCAGCGCGGCCTCGTCCACGGTCAGGGCGTCGGCCTCGATCACCACCAGCCGGCCGGGGGCCGCGTCCGCCAGTTCCTGCAGCAGGGGCAGAAAGCGGGGGTCCTTCTCGACGGCGATCACGAGGGCCGCGTCGCTTTCCAGCAGCGCCCGGGTGAGCCCCCCCGGACCCGGGCCCACCTCGATGACCACGGCGCCGTCCAGGGGCGCGGCCAGTCGCACGATCTTGCGGGTTAGGTTCAGGTCCAGCAGGAAATGCTGGCCAAAGCTCTTGCGCGCCAGCAGCCCCTCGGCGGCCAGCGCCTCGCGCAGGGGGGGGAGGTCTTCAAGACCGCTCATGCGCCGGCCCGGGCGCGGTGCGCGGCGGTCTCGGCCGCCAGCCGGACGGCGGCGATCAGGCTGTCCGGGCGCGCAAGGCCGCGTCCGGCGATGTCGTAGCCGACTCCGTGATCGGGCGACGTGCGGACGATCGGCAGGCCGAGGGTCATGTTCACGCCGCCCCAGAAGTCCAAGGTCTTGACCGGGATCAGGGCCTGGTCGTGGTACTGACAGATCACCGCGTCGAACCGCCCGCGGGCCTCGGCGTGGAACAGGCTGTCCGCCGGGCGGGCGTCGGTGCAGTCGATCCCCCGCCGGCGCAGCGCCGCTGCGGCGGGATTGATGACATCGATCTCCTCCCGGCCAAGGGTCCCGCTTTCACCCGCATGGGGGTTGAGCCCGGCCATGGCCAGCCGCGGACGCGCAAGGCCGAAGTCCCGGCGAAGGGCCTCGGCCGTGACCTCGCCCACCTGGACGATCCCCTCGACCGTCAGGGCGGCGGGAACGGCGGACAGGGGCGTGTGGATGGTGACCAGCGCCACCCGCAGGTCGGCGGCGGTCAGCATCATCACGGGTCCCCGCCGGCCGGCCATGGGCGCATCCGCCGTCAGCTCGGCGAGGAACTCCGTATGTCCGGGAAAGCGGAAACCGGCGGCGTAGAGCGGGGCCTTGGCGATCGGGGCGGTCACCAGGCCGCTGGCGGCGCCCGTGCGGCACAGGGTCACACCCTTTTCGATCCAGCCCAGGATCGCACCGGCATGGGCCGGATCGGCCTGTCCGCGCACGACCGCGGCGGCGACCGGGCTGTGGAGCACGGGCAGGGACGTGGGAAAGGCGGCGGCGGCGTCCCCGAGCTCGGCGATCCGCGCCACCGGAACGCCTGAGGCGGCCAGCAGATCGGCGTCCCCCAGCACGGCGAAGACAAGCCCCGTGCCGCGGAGGGCGGTCCAGGCCGCGGGGATGATTTCCGGACCGATTCCGGCGGGGTCGCCGAGGCTGAGCGCCAGCGGCTGTGGCCGGCTCATCGCGCTTCGATGGTGGCCGAGTTGTGCAGGTCCCGCAGGAAGCGCTTGGCCAGCATGCTCAGCTCTTCGCTGTAGAGCCGGTTCTCGATCTCCGAATGGCTGGGCTCGTGCAGCCCGCCCTGGCGCTTGCTGCACACCGCCACCAGGTGCAGGCCCTGGCGGGTCTGGATCGGCGCCGTCAGCTGGCCGGGCTTCAGCGGCACGACGGCGTCGCGGAAGGCCGGCGCCAGGTCCTTGACGTCCACCTCGCCGGTCTCCCCAGCCTTCAGACCCCCGAGCTTTTCCGCCTGGGCCTCGAGGTCGTCGCAGCCCTTGAACTTGCTGGCGAGAGCGTTCAGCCGCGCCGTCGCCGCCGCCACCTGATCGGGCGTGGCGTTGTCGGCCAGGGGCGCCAGGGCCTGCTTCAGGTTGACCATGGTCGAGGACGACCCCGCCCGCCGATCCCGTAGCAGCAGGATATAGACCCCTTCCGGCGTCTCGATCGGCTGGGATAGCTGTCCGGGGTTCAGGCCGTCCAGGGCCGCCTGCAGCGGCGGGGCGATCTCGCCCGACACCAGCCAGCCCTCGTCGCCGCCCTGCTGGGCGGAGGAGGCCGAGGAAAACTGCCGCGCCACCGCCGGGAAGGGCGCGCCGTTTTGCAGTTGCTCCAGCAGCTGCTTGGCGCCGTTCAGCGCCACGTCGGCGCCGCCGACCCGCTGGGCGTCGAGGAAGATCTCGCTGACCAGGAACTGGGGCTTGGCGGCGGCGGCGTTGATCCGCGTCAGGCTGGCCTTGATCTGGTCGTCGCCGATCCGGATGGAGCTGCCGAACCGTCCGCCCATGTAGCGGCGCCAGGCCACCTGAGCCCGGATCTGGTCCCGCAGGGTGTTGATGCTGACCCCGGCATTGGCCAGTTGCTGCGCCAGCTGGTCGTAGCGAAGATTGTTGCTGCGGGCCAGGTCGGTCAGCTCTTCGTCGACCTCCTTGTCCGTCGGCTCGATCTTCATCTTCTGCTTGGTCTGGATCTTGCGGATCTCCTGCAGCTGCAGGCGCTCGTCGATCATGCCGCGCAGCGCCTCCCGCTGGAGCTGGGGCGCATTCTGTTCGGTGGGCTGGACCCCGGAGGTGACGATCAGCAGCAGCATCCGCTGCTGCAGGTCATAGGTGGAGATCACCTCGTCATTGACCGTTGCGGCCACATGGGCGGCGAAGGCCAGCGGGTTGCGTCCCGGAGGCGGCTTGGCGGCCGGCGCAGGCGCCGGAACGGGCGCGGACGCAGGCGCCGGCTGAGCCGGGGCCTCTGCGCCCAGCACCGTCGCAAGGACCGAGGCGACGACGATGAAACGCGACAAATTCATATGTCCAATCCTGTGGCGACCCGGAGAACGTCTATCGAGCATCATTACGGCGCGCCCCGAATGCAGGTGTATCACCGAATGTGACGACAGTTAGGCGGATGCCAATCCCGTCCGACGCCCCGACCTTGGCGCCAAGACCCCGGTAGATTTCATTGTGGTGATAAAGCGCATCGATACGAATGCAATCGTCTTGATAGAAAACACCGATCTGGGCCAGCGGGTAGACGCGGGTGCGCATGTCCCGGCTGGCGTTGACTTCCAACCCGATGTTGCGAGTCAGGGCCAGGGTTCCGTTCACCGACATGTCTTCGACCCGGCCCACGACGGAGCGGTAGACGAGGTTCGGCGCGACGCCGGTGGTGATGTAGGTCAGGCCCGAGGTGTTGTAGTCATAGCGGAACGACCCCGATACGGGCCCGAAGCTGGCGTTGACTCCGGTCTCGTTGCGCTGGATCGACCAGTTGGACCGGTCCAGCCGCGACCGGTTGAACACGACCAGGTTCGGGAGCGGCTGCACCGAGACATAGGTGATCCAGTCCGACGCGGTGTTGCGCAGGCCCGAGGTCGGCGAGAACAGGGGCTGCACCTCGGTATGGTAGGCGCGGCCCAGCAGGACGCTCGCCGAACGTCCGCCGTCCAGATTGATCGTCGCCCGTCCGGCCAGGTTCAGCCGGCCGCCGCCCTCGTAGAGGTCGAAGCCGGGGAACCGGTTGATGGAGAACAGCGTGCTCTCGTCGAACTCGAAGGCGGTGGAGTCCTCGTTGGGGATGTTGGGGTCGAGCTTCGCCCGGGGCGACACCGCCACCTGGGCCAGGGGCTCCAGGATGATCGAGCCGGTGTGTTCGATCGGCCGGATCAGCGGATAGCTGAAATCGGCGCCGGCGGTGGCGAAGCTGCGTTCGCTGTTGGCCTTGGCCGGTCCGATGTCGGTCTGTGAGCCGTCGGCGGCCACGCTGACCAGCCGGGCGTTGTCGATGGCGTAGGTGTCCACCCGCCCCTCGACAAAGGGATCCACCCGCAGGCCGATGGGCAGGATGAAGCTGCGGCGCCAGTCGGCGTTGAGGCTGGCCCGGGTGCTGCTGCTGTAGCTGAGGCCCTTCAGGGCGGCGGTGGCGGACAGGGCGGTTCCGGTGGCGACGGGGCCGCTCTGCTGCACGCCGGTGGGGTCGATCACGGCGACCACCGGGTTGAGATTGGCTGCGCCCGTCACCGACTGGCTCAGCTGGGAGCGGTCCAGGGACACGGCGCTGCCGGTGAGTTCCAGACGTCCGCCCAGCAGCCAGCGGTCGAAGCGCGCCTCGATCAGCGGGGCCACCGTCGGGAAGGTCGCGCCATTCTCGAAGGCCGGGGTGTAATAGGGCGCCCCGTTCACGATCAACGGCTTGCCGTTGACCGTCACCGTGGTGGAGCCGATGGCCCGCAGGCTCTGGAAACTGGCGGCGGCCACGGAGATGAACGAGTGATCGTCCTCCCGCTGGGTGAACAGTTGCGACAGCAACCGGGCCGTGTCGGCGCCATAGGGGCCGCGGTCGGAATAGACCTCGCGGATCGTGTAGCGGTTGAACAGCGCCGGATCGCTGACGCGCTCCAGGCCGAAACCCCACTTCCAGTTCTTGTCCAGATCGAACTCGCCGGTTCCGAGGATGTAGCTCCGGGAGCTCTCGGTCCCGTACTTGATGTTGTTGTCGAACAACCGGTCGTAGGTGTAGCCCGCCCGGATGTCGATCTTTCCGGAGTAGAAGCGCTCCCGGAAATGCAGGTTCAGGAACGGATTCACCGTGGTGTTGATCTGCGGCGAGATGGTCAGGTCCGCAGACGGCGACAGCACCCAGAGATAGGGCTGTTCATAGGACAGGCCGCGCTTGTTGTTGACGCTGATCCGCGGCGTCAGCAGGCCGGAGCGCCGCTCCGCCGTCGGGTCCGGGTGCCAGAAGATCGGCGCGTAGAACACCGGCACGCCGAACACGCGGACAATGGCGTTGCGGTAATAGACCACCTGACGCTCGTGATCCTGCAGGATCCGGGTCGCCTGGATGGAGAAGGTCGGGGGCTTGGTGCTGCCGTCGGCGCGACAGGTCTGGCAGGGGGTCAGCACCCCGTGGTTCAGTTCGAGGACGTTCTCGTTGCGCCGGATGGCGGCCCCCGCCGCGACCGTGACGTTGTTCTCGAGATGGGCCGAGAAGGCCAGCGCCAGGCCCGTGTTCATGTCCTCGTCCAGGTCCATTTCCTGGGCGAACTGCTCGGTCTTGTCCGGGTTGATGATCACCACGTCGCCGCTGGCGTGGCTGGCGCCGGTGTTGGCGTCATAGACGATCTTGCGCGCCCGGATGATCCGTCCCTGATAGCGGGCTTCGGCGTGACCGATGGCGGTGACCACCTTGTTGTCCTGGTCGTCGATCAGCTGGTCGGCTTCGAGATAGACGTCCCGCGGCCCCAGACCGTCGTCCTCGGGCGGCGGCGGGGCGGGCTTGGGCGCGCGGTGAGAGGTCTTGTCCGGCTTGCTCGCCAGCGCCGGAGCCGCGCAGGCCAGGCTGAGGGCGAGCGCGCTGGCCAGCACGAACAGTGATCGCTTGGCCCCTGCCGACACGTTCGAAGTCCTTCCCCTCACGATGAGCCCGGCCTGACACGACCACGCGGGCCGACCGTGATGAGCGCTGGGCGCCGCGTCAACCATCTTCGGTGTAGCAAAGCAGGGTGAAACCGGACAAGAGCGCCAGCAGCGGCGGGGTCAGAGCCGCGAAGAAGGTCGGAATGACGTCGGCCCGGCCCAGCGAGTTGCACAGCTGGTTCAGGAAGAAGATCGCAAATCCCAGGGCCGCGCCCGAGGCGGCCAGCCGCGCCAGCCCGCCCAGCCGGACGAGCCGCAGGGAGAAGGCCGCCGCCAGCACCGACATGCCCGCGAACATGAACGGCGTGGCCAGCAGCTGGTCGAACTGCAGCCGGTAGGCCGTCGCCGAGAATCCGGCCTTTTCCGTGCGCGCAATGACGCCGGGCAGGGACCAGAACGGCACAGCCGCCGGCGCGGCGAACCGCTCCAGCGCCGTTCGCTCATCGAGGGTCGAGGGCAGGGAATAGGAGCCGTACTGCTCGGACTGCGCCCCGGGTTCGGCCGAGCGGGCGCCGCTCAGCAGCCACTGGCCGGACTTCAGCACCGCTTCCTTCGCCTCCACCCGCTGGCGGAAATCCAGATGTCCGTCGGGCCGCACGGCGTAGCGGAACAGGGACACGTCCAGCAACCGGATGCCGACGCCGGGCGCGCGCGCCCGGGCGCGGATGATCACCTGGGTGCGGCCGTCGCCCTGGCGCAGCCAGATCGGGCGGTTCAGGTCGCCCAGATAATTGTCCATCAGGGCGGTTTCCCGCCGCTGGAACTCCGCATTCATGGCCGAGGCGATCGGGTTCAGGGCCAGCACCGTGGCGATTCCCAGGGTCATGGCCGCCAGCGCCGCCGGAAAGGTGAAGCGCCAGGCCGAGACGCCGGCGGCCCGCATGGCGATCAGCTCGGACCGGCGGTTCAGGTTGCCATAGGCCGCCATCACGCCGAAGAGGATGCCGAAGGGCACCAGCACCAGGACGATGGACGGGCTCTGGAGCAGGGTCATCACGAAGATGTCGGCGGTGGTCACGTCCTTCGCCCGGCCGCCCACGGCGCGGGAAATCTCCACGAAGTTCACCAGCATGATCAGGGCCGTGATCACGCCGATGGCCGCGGATATGCCGCCGAGGGTGTGAGCCAGAACATACCGCTCCAGCATGGCCAGCCGCGGTCGCAGCCGCCAGAGGCCGGGACGGGCGCGCGCCCCGCTCATGGCCGCACGCCCGGAGCCAGCGGCGTCAGCGACGTCAGGGCCTGAGCGGCGCGCGGCCGTCCGTACAGCCGGACCCATACGAACAGGATGGGCGCGATGGGCAGGGCGTACTGCAGGATGTTCAGCGCCGGCGCATGGGTGCTGGCGGCCTGCACGGCGAAGCCGAGGATGCGGACGACGCCGGCGGTGGCCGCCACCAGGGCGATGCGGCGGGTGTAGCCGACCCGGCTGAACGAGCCGCCGAGGACCCCGTACAGCGCCAGCGCCATGAAGGTGATCGTGTAGATCGGCGACGAGATCCGGTAATGCCCCTCCGCCAGAAGCATCTTGCGATCCTTCCGGTCCCAGAAATTGGTGGTGTCCGGATAGACCAGTTCATGCAGGAACCGGTCCGATGTCTTGTAGACCACCTTTTCTGTCGTGGTCAGATAGCTGGACAGGTCGAAGACATACTCTTCGAACAGGATGAAGTTCAGCACGCCCTTGGCGTTGAACTGCTGATTGGAGCCATTCCGCAGGATCATCACCGGCTGGTCATTGCGCGAGGTCACCAGGCCCCGGTCGGCGGTGAAGGTCGACGATTCTCCGTTCGGCTTGTTCTCATGGATGAAGACGTTCTTGAGAAGGCCTTCGGAATCAACGGTCTGGGCGTAGACGGTCAGGCCCGCCGCCGGCGAGTTGAACTCGCCCTCCCGGATCAGGCTGGCGGCCAGGTCGGTCTTCACCCGGAACAGCTCCTCGCGCAGCGCCCGCATGGCCAGCGGCTGCACCCAGAGGTTCACCGCAAGGGTCAGAAGGGCCGCCATCACCGCCAGCCGGAACGCCGGCGCGGTGACCTGCCAGCGGCTCATGCCCCCGGCGTAGCAGACCACGATCTCCTGCTCCGTATGCAGCCGGTTCAGGGTGATCAGGGTCGCCACGAACACCGCCACCGGCAACACCATGGCCAGCATTTGCGGCAGGGTCAGCGCCACGACCTTGGCGAACACCAGCAGTCCCTGCTTCTGGCCCACCAGAATGTCGAGGAACACCAGGGTCTGGCTCAGCGTCAGCACCGCCACCAGCGCTGCGGTCGCGGCCAGAGCGGGCCCCAGCAGCTGCCGGAACAGGTATCTGTCGATCAGACGCATGGGGCGGATGGGCTCATCGGAGGGAGGCCGGTGACAGCGGGCGGGCGGAGCGGCGCCGGCTCAGTTAACCCTGAGGACGGTGCAACCGTGTCTGCTTCTACAGGCGCCCGTCCGCGGCGCCAACACGGGAAACCGGTCAATTCCGACGCGCATCGCCGTTGGTCCGGCGGTCCGGACCCGGCGGCGCCCGCCGCATCACCGGATTTGCAGGTTCGGGTCGTCCCGGGCGTTGCGCTCACCTATATCGACGAAGCGCGCCATCCGGCGTAACCAGTCCTGTCTTGCAACTCATCGACGGAGTCCCTGCTCATGAAGATCGAATTCGCCGCCACCGGCGCCACCCCGCGGTCGGGCGCCGGCGTCGCCGTCCTGGCGCTGGACAAGGCCGTGCTGACCCCGGCGGCCCAGGCGGCGGATGCGGCTCTGGCGGGACTTCTGACACGCGCCGTCGCCGGCGGGCGCTTCACCGGGGCCAAGGGCCAGACGCTGGACCTGATCACCGGCGCCGCGGACGGGCCGGCCCGGATCGCGCTGATCGGCACGGGGCTGGAGGGCGAGATCACCGCCGCCGCCGCGGAAACCGCCGCTGCGGTCGCCTGGAAGGCGCTGGCCGCCACCGGCGTGGAGACCGTGGTGGTCCAGCTCGGGCCGGTGTCCGCCGCCGTGGCGGCCCAGGCCGCCTATGGCGCGGCCCTGGCCTCGTACCGCTTTGATCGCTACCGCACCACGGAAAAGCCGGAGGCCCGTCCCTCCGCCAGCCGGGTCGTCGTCGAGCTCGACCAGCCCGCCGGCGCCGAGGCGGCGTTTGCGCCCCTCAAGGCCGTGGCGGACGCCACCCTCTTCGCCCGGGACCTGGTGTCCGAGCCCGCCAACATCCTTTACCCCGCCGAGTTCGCGGCGCGGGTGAAGGCGCTGGAGACCCTGGGCCTGACCGTCGAGATCCTGGGCGAGGCGGAGATGACGAAGCTCGGCATGGGCTCCCTGCTGGGGGTCGGCCAGGGCAGCCGCCGGGAGAGCCAGCTGGTGGTCATCCAGTGGAGGGCCGCCAGCGACCCGAACGCCCAGCCTGTCGCCTTTGTCGGCAAGGGCGTGACCTTCGACACCGGCGGCATCTCGCTGAAGCCTGCGGACGGCATGGAGGACATGAAGTGGGACATGGGCGGCGCGGCCGCCGTCTCGGGCCTCATGCACGCCCTGGCCGGCCGCAAGGCCAAGGTCAACGCCGTCGGCATCCTGGGCCTTGTGGAAAACATGCCCGACGGCAACGCCCAGCGCCCGGGCGACATCGTCACCTCCATGTCCGGCCAGACCATCGAGGTGATCAACACCGACGCGGAAGGCCGCCTGGTCCTGGCCGACGCCCTCTGGTACTGCCAGGACCGCTTCAAGCCGAAGTTCATGATCGATCTGGCGACCCTGACCGGCGCCATCATCATCGCCCTTGGCAACGACTATGCGGGCCTGTTCAGCAATGACGACGAGCTGGCGGACAGGCTGCTGGCGGCCTCCCAGGCCTCGGGCGATCTGCTGTGGCGTCTGCCGATCCCTGCGGCCTATGAAAAGCAGATCGACAGCATGGCGGCGGACATGAAGAACGTCGGCGGTCGGCCAGCGGGATCGATCACCGCGGCCCTGTTCCTGCAGCGCTTCGTCAACAAGCTGCCCTGGGCGCACCTGGACATCGCCTCCACCGCCTGGAAGAAGCCGTCGGCGATCCCGACCATTCCGGACGGCGCCACGGGCTTTGGCGTGCGGCTGCTGAACCAGCTGGTCGCCGACCACTACGAGGGTTGAGGCCATGAGCGAGGGCGCCTGCGAGGTCTGGTTCTACCATCTCGAGCGGACGTCCCTCGACCAGGCCTTGCCGGACCTGCTGGAAAAGACCCTCGCCAAGGGCTGGCGCGCCGTGGTCCGGTCGACCACGGCGGAGCGTCTGGCGCGACTGGACGGCTGGCTGTGGACCTACAAGGACGACAGCTTCCTCGCCCACGGCCTGGCGGACGAGCCGGAGGCCGCGCGCCAGCCGATCCTCTTGACCACTGCCGACGACAATCTGAATCGCGCCGACGCCCTGTTCCTGGTGGACGGGGCGGAGGAGCAGCGCTTCCAGGGGTATCGTCGGTGCATCGACCTGTTCGACGGCCGGGACGAGGCGGCGGTCGCCGCGGCGCGGGGGCGCTGGAAGCTGGCCCGCGGGCTGGGCCTGCCGGTCACCTACTGGAAGCAGGGGGCGAAGGGCTGGGAGAAGCAGGGCTGAGCCCCGCCTGAGCCTCGGTCCCTAACCCTCCGCCCCTAGCCCTCCGCCCCTAACCCTCCGCCACGGCCCGGACCTCCTCATAGGCTTCGGCGGCTGTCATCCATTCGGCCTCCGCCTTGTCCAGCCGGTCCTGCGCCCGGGCCCGGCGGTCGGCCAGGGTCTTGGCCCCCATGGGGTCCTTTGTGTAGAGGCCGGGCTCCGCCAGTCGCTTGTCCAGATCGGCGACCTCCGCCGTGCAGCGGGCCAGGGTCTGCTCCGCCGCCTCGAGCTTGCGCTTCAGGGGGCTGAGCTTCGCCGCGGCGGATTTCGGCGACGGCGCGGCGGCGGCGGCCGGCGCAGACTTCACCTCGTCCTTGATCTGGGTGGGGGCCCGGGCGGCGACCCGGGCCCGGTCCAGCACGAACTTCGCATAGTCGTCCATGTCCCCGTCAAAGGGCTTCACCGAGCCGTCCGCCGCCAGCCACAGCCGGTCCGCCACCAGCTCCATCAGCGAGCGGTCGTGGGTGATCAGGATCACGGCGCCGGAATAGTCGTTCAGGGCGTCCAGCAGGGCCCGGCGGCTGTCGATGTCCAGGTGGTTGGTGGGCTCGTCCAGGATCAGCAGGTGCGGCGCGGCCATGGCCACCAGGTTCAGCAGCAGCCGCGCCCGTTCGCCGCCGGACAGATTGGCGACGGTGGTCTCCTGCTTGTCGAAGCCCAGGCCGAACTGGGCGAGGCGGGAGCGGCGCTGGGAATCGGCGCTGTCCGGCAGGGCCCGGCGGATGATCTCCAGCGGGGTGTCGGTGGGGTCCATGGCCTCGATCTGGTGCTGGTGGAACCAGCCCACCTGCATCCGCCGGTCCCGGTGCACATGCCCGTGCATGATCGGCAGGGCGCCGGCGATCATCTTGGCGAAGGTCGACTTGCCCGCGCCGTTGACCCCCAGCAGGCCGATCCGGTCGTCGATGTCCAGGCGCAGGTTCAGCTTGCGCAGGATCGCCTTGCCGTCATAGCCCACCGTCGCATCCTCCAGCCGCACCAGGGGCGGGGCCAGGGGGCGGGGCGGGGAGGGCAGCACGAAGGGCGCGATCCGCTCCTCCACCGTCAGGGACACGGGCTCGAGCTTGGCCAGGCGCTTCAGCCGGGACTGGGCCTGGGTGGCCTTGGAGGCCTTGGCGCGGAACCGGTCGACGAAGGACTGCAGGTGGGCGCGCTCCGCCTCCTGCTTGGCCTTGGCGGATTGCAGCAGGCGGGATTTCTCCGCCCGGGCCTTCTCGAAGGCGTCATAGCCGCCGGTATAGAGCTCAAGCCTCTGCTCGCTCAGATGCAGGATGAAGTCGACGGAGTTGTTCAAGAGCTCCCGGTCGTGGCTGATGATGATCGCGGTGTGCGGGTACTTCTTGAGCCGGGCCTCGAGCCACAGGGCGCCTTCCAGGTCCAGATAGTTGGTGGGCTCGTCCAGCAGCAAGAGGTCCGGCTCGGCGAACAGGGCCGCCGCCAGCGCCACCCGCATCCGCCAGCCGCCGGAGAACTCCGCCATCGCCCGGGCGAGGTCGGCGGTGGAGAAGCCGAGGCCGGCCAGGATCTCCGCGGCGCGGGAGGGCGCCCGGTCGGCGTCGATCTCGATCAGGCGGTTGTAGATCTCCCCCAGCCGTTCGGGCGGCGCGGTGTCCAGTTCCGCCGTCAGGGTCGCCCGCTCGATGTCGGCGGCGAGGATGGTGTCCAGCAGGGAGACGTCCGTCGCCGGATGCTCCTGGTCCACCGACGCCATGCGGGCGTTGCGGGGCAGGTTGATGTCGCCGCCGCCGGGGGTCAGCTCCCCCTTGATCAGCTTGAACAGGGTCGACTTGCCCGCGCCGTTGCGGCCGACCAGGCCGATCTTGGCGCCGGGGGGCGGGCTGGCGTTGGCCTGGTTGAAGAACCGGCGGCCCCAGGCGTCGAAGGTCAGGTCTTTGATCTGCAGCATGGGCCCGGGAATACAGGAGAAACGGGGAGGGCGCTTGGCCTTTGGCGAAGCCGCCGCTATAAGCCCGCGACCTCCTCCAAACGCAAGTCATTCAACGAAGGCCACCCATGACCCAACGGACTTTCTCGATCCTCAAGCCGGACGCCACCGCCCGCAACATCACCGGCAAGATCAACGCCGTCATCGAAGCGGCCGGCCTGCGCATCGTGGCCCAGCGCCGCATCCGCATGACCCGCGCCCAGGCCGAGACCTTCTACGGCGTGCACAAGGACCGTCCGTTCTTCGGCGAACTGGTGGACACCATGACCTCCGCCCCCGTCGTCGTCCAGGTGCTGGAAGGCGAGAACGCCGTGCCGCGCTATCGGGAAGTGATGGGCGCCACCAACCCGGAAAACGCGGCCGAGGGCACGATCCGCAAGCTGTTCGCCCTGAATGTCGGCGAGAACTCGGTGCACGGCTCGGACTCCGACGAGAACGCCGCGATCGAGATCGCCCAGTTCTTCAAGGCCGAAGACATCGTCGGCTGATCTGTCCGGATCGCCTGACCGACACCAGCCCCCGTTCTGTCCGCGCGGACAGGGCGGGGGTTTTTTCATGCCGCGCGGATGCGGCGGGCCAGCTCGGCCAGGCATTGCGGATAGAGGCGGTGCTCCTCCGCCAGCACCCGGGCGGCAAGGGTGTCCGGGGTGTCGCCGGCGAGGATCGGAACCCGCGCCTGGCCGAGGATCGGGCCCTCATCCACCCCCTCCGTCACCATGTGCACCGTGCAGCCGGCGTCGGCGTCGCCGGCGGCGAGGGCGCGGGCGTGGGTGTGCAGGCCGGGATAGAGGGGCAGCAGGCTGGGATGGATGTTGACCATCCGCCCGGCCCAGGCCCGGACCAGGAACGGCGTCAGCACGCGCATGTAGCCGGCCAGGGCCACCAGTTCGACGCCGGCGTCCCGCAGCCGGGCGTCGAGGACGCGCTCATGCGCTTCCCGGTCCTTGCCGAAGGGGCGATGGTCGATGGCCTCGGCCGGGACCCCCGCCGCAGCTGCGGTGGCCAGCCCGTCCGCGTCGGGGCGATTGGCCAGCACCAGGACGATCTCGGCGGGATAGTCCGGGTCGGCGGCGGCGCGGATCAGCGCTTCCATGTTCGAGCCGCGGCCGGAGATCAGCGCCGCCGTGCGCACGCGCCTCATGCGGCGGCGAGCTCGCCGATGACAAAGGCGTCCTCGCCGGCGTTCAGCAGGGCGGCGAGCACCGGCGCGGCCTGGCTGGCTTCCACCACCAGCATCAGGCCGATGCCGCAGTTGAAGGTGCGGCGCATCTCGTGATCCGACACGCCGCCGGTCTCCTGCAGCCATTGGAAGACCGGGGGCAGGGCCCACGCGCTCCAGTCAAAGCGGGCGGCGAGACCCTCGCGGATCACCCGGGGCGGATTCTCGATCAGCCCGCCGCCGGTGATGTGCGCCACCGCCTTCACCAGGCCGGCCTTCAGCAGGGGCAGCACCGGTTTCACATAGATCCGGGTGGGGACCATCAGCGCCTCGGCCAGGGTCTGACCCGGCGCAAAGGGCGCGGCCGCGGACCAGTCCAGCCCGGACCGCTCCACGATCTTGCGGATCAGCGAATAGCCGTTGGAGTGCGGGCCGGACGAGGCGAGGCCGATCAGCACGTCGCCCGCCCGCTGCCGGTCCAGCCGGGGCAGGACGCCGTCCCGCTCCACCGCGCCGACCGTGAAGCCGGCCAGGTCGTAGTCGCCGTGGCTGTACATGCCCGGCATTTCCGCCGTCTCGCCGCCGACCAGCGCCGCGCCGGCCTGGCGGCAGCCCTCGGCGATGCCCGCCACCACCCGCCGCGCCACCTCGACCTCCAGCCGGGCGGTGGCGTAGTAGTCGAGGAACATCAGGGGTTCTGCGCCCTGGGCCAGCAGGTCGTTGACGCACATGGCCACCAGGTCGATCCCGACGGTGTCGTGCAGGCCGGTGTCGATGGCGATCTTCAGCTTGGTTCCGACCCCGTCGGTGGTGGTGACGATCAGGGGATCGGAAAAGCCAGCGGCCTTCAGGTCGAACAGGGCGCCGAACCCGCCCAGGCTGGCGTCCGCGCCCGGGCGTCGGGTGGACTTGGCCAGGGGCTTGATCGCGTCCACGAGGGCGTTGCCGGCGTCGATGTCGACACCCGCGGCGGCATAGGTCAGGCCATTTGCCCGGTCAGTGGTCAAGGGTCGGTTCCTGTCAGCAAAATCACAGATCGCGCAGGCGCGCTCTTGTACAGGACCGCCTCGCACGGGCATAGCTAAACCATGACGCCCATAATCGCCAATGCAGAGCTTCAATCCTTCTGCGACCGTCTGCGGGACGCCCCGTTCATCACGGTGGACACCGAGTTCATGCGGGAGACGACCTACTGGCCCAAGCTGTGCCTGATCCAGGTCGCCACCGAGACCGAAGCCGCGGTGATCGACCCGCTGGCCGAGGGGCTCGACCTCGCCCCCCTGCTGGCCCTGCTGGCGGACCCGGCCATCACCAAGGTGTTCCACGCCGCCCGCCAGGACCTGGAGATCTTCCATAACCTGGGCGTCCGCACGACGCCGGTGTTCGACAGCCAGGTGGCCGCCATGGCCGCCGGCTTCGGCGAGCAGATCGCCTATGACGCCCTGGTCCGCCAGATGCTGAAGATCGAGGTGGACAAGTCCAGCCGCTTCACCGACTGGGCCCGGCGCCCCCTGTCGGAGGCGCAGATCGTCTACGCCGCGGGCGACGTGACCCATCTGGCGGCCCTCTATCCCAAGCTGCGGGCGCGGCTGGAGCGGGACGGCCGTCTGGGCTGGGTGGCCGAGGAAATGGCCCAGCTGGCCGATCCGGCGCTCTATGACACGGATCCGGAAAAGGCCTGGCGGCGGCTGAAGCCCCGGCGGTTCACCGCCAAGTATCTCGCGGTCTTCAAGGCCGTGGCGGCGTGGCGCGAACGCACCGCCCAGACCCGGGACCAGCCCCGCGGCCGCATCCTCAAGGACGAGGCCATCGACGAGATCGCCACTCAGCTGCCCACCGACGCCGACGGGCTGAACCGCCTGCGTTCGGTGCCCAAGGGTTTCGCCACCTCGCGATTCGGCCCGGACATGCTGGCCGCCATCCGCACGGCGCTGGAGGATCCGGAGGGCTACGCGCCGCAGATCGACAAGCCGGCCCATTCCGGCGCCCCGCCCCCCGGCGCGGTGGTGGAGCTGCTGAAGGTGCTGCTCAAGGCCCGGGCCGAGGACGCCGGCGTGGCGGCCAAGCTGATCGCCACCGTCCCGGACCTGGAGAAGATCGCCAGCAGCGACACCGCCGCGGTTCCGGCCCTGCAGGGCTGGCGGCGGGAGCTGTTCGGCGCAGACGCCCTGAAGCTGAAGCGCGGCGAGCTGGCCCTGGTGCTGGACGGGGACCGGGTGCGGGTGGTCTCCGCCAGCTGAGGCCCGCCCTCACGCCTGCACCTTCTCGTAGGTGCGCAGGGCGCCCAGTCCCAGAAGGCCCAGCAGCAGCGGCATGAGGCTCTGGGCGTCCAGGGCCGGCCACCGGGCCGCCTGTCCCAGCAGTCCGGCGACGAACACCGCCAGCGGCCGCACGATGAAGTCATTGGCGAGCGCTGCGCCGCAGACCCAGATGACGAAGGGGCGCCCGCCGGCGACGAACAGACTGGCCGACGTCGCCTCGGCCTTGTTGACCTCGATCTGGGCCCGGGCCAGGTCGGTGTCGGCGGTCATCCGCGCCAGCTCGCCGGAGCTCTTCAGCTGCATCAGCTGCAGGACGGCCTGGGCCTTGGCCGCAGGGTCTGGGATCAGGCGGTCGACCAGTTTGGCGCCCAAGTCGAGGGCGCTGGTCAGGGGATCAAAGGACATGGGCGAACGTTCCTCGGGCGCCCGACGGAGATCGTCGAGCCAGGGGTCTCATTGTGCCCGCGTCCGCCGGGGGGCGGACAAGCTCACCGCACGTCGATCACCGCCGGGCGCTCCAGCACCTCGGCCAGTCCCGCCAGCCGCTTGCGGGTCTGCTCCCCCAGCACCATGTCGGCGCGCTCCCGCCGGACGGCCAGTTCGATCCCCTGTGGCGTCAGGCTGAGGGACGCCTGCTCCAACAGCACCTCGCTACGGCCGGACAGGTCGCAGCCCAGTCTCAGGGCCGCGCCCAGGGCCCGGGCGCGCCGCAGCCGGTCCGGGGACAACAGGCGCGCCACGCCGCTGCCCTCCCGGGTCGGGCTCTGGGCCGTGTAGCGGGAAAAGATCGCCGCCGCGAGGAAGGCGCGCTCCGCGTGGGTCTGGCCGGCGATGGGCGCGCGCAGGACCTGGTCAAAGGCCAGATCGGCCCGATGGTCCGGGTGCAGACGGGCGCCCAGATCGCAGAGCCGGCAGGCCGCCGCCAGCAGGATGGCGTCCCGACCCTCGGGAAACAGCGGCTCCAGAGATGACCAGAAGGGACTGAGCCAGGCCTCGAGGGGCGGGCCCATCCGCTCCGAAATGCCGTGCCGGGCGCCGAGCCAGTAACAACCCTCCACCAGCGGATCCAGCGCCCGCACTTCCGGCGCCATGGCGTCCAGCAGCAGACCCTCCCGCACGCCGTAGGCGGAGACGGCGACGGTTCGCACGCCGAGGGTCTCGATCACGGCCTCGAGCACCACCGCGGCGTAGCCCATGGTCTCGACGCGCTTCTTCGACATGCCCGGGATCCGCTCCAGCGAGCCGCGGGACTGGCGGGCGACGAACCGGGCGGTGTCCAGCGCGTCCCGCGCCGGGATCTCGAACTGGTGGACGATCTGCAGCGGATAGTCCGTCACCGCCATGTGGACGAGGGCCAGGTTCCGCCACGCGCCGCCTACGGCGTAGAAGGTCTCGGTCCGGAACCGGTCCCCCAGCCGCGAGAACGCCTGGGCGCAGGCCGCGCGCACGCTGACCGGGTCCAGCGGGGCGGGGGCGCCGAGGGAGAAGGGGCCCAGCGCCATGGTCACGCCCGGCCCCGGCGCCCCGTGGTCCAGCCGCGTCAGCTCCAGGCTTGACCCGCCCAGGTCGCCCACGACCCCGTTGGCGTTGACGGCGCCCGCCGCCACGCCCAGCGCGGCGTATCGCGCCTCGTCCTCGCCCGACAGGACGCGGATCTCGAGGCCGGTTTCCTGGCGCACGCGGGCGATGAAGTCCGGTCCGTCCCGGGCCTCCCGCACGGCGGCGGTGGCGGCGGTGAAGACCTCGTCCGGCTGGGCGCCGTCCAGCACGGCGCGGAACCGCTTCAGCGCGGCGATGGCCTGGGTCACGCCCTCGGGAGACAGCCGGCCGGTGCGCGCGGCGCCGCGGCCGAGGCCGGCCAGCACCTTTTCATTATAGGCGGTCCAGATCGCCCGTCCCTCGACCCTGTAGAGGACAAGTCGCACCGAGTTGGAGCCGACGTCGATGACGGCAATATCACGCGAAGACAGGCGACTACCTCCGCGGGCCCACATGGTCGAAGGCGCGCGGGAGCTGTTTGACCCCGCGACCGCGACCGGACAGGCTTGGATTGGTCATGAAATACTCGTGGGCCGAGAACGGCTTGCGCACGTTGCGCGCGCTGAACCGCTTATAGCTTCCATCCGATTCGAGATACCAGCTCTGCGCCTCGTCGTTCAGGTTCGCCACCATGATCTGGTTCAGGATCTGCTGGTGAACCGTCGGATTTTCAATGGGAATCAGGCTCTCCACCCGACGGTCGAGGTTCCGCGGCATCCAGTCGGCGGATGAGATGAACAGCCGAGCACCCGGATTCGGCAGGGGCTGGCCATTGGCGAAGCAGACGATCCGGGAATGCTCGAGGAACCGGCCGACGATGCTCTTCACCCGGATGTTCTCTGATAGGCCGATGACGCCGGGCTTCAGGCAGCAGATGCCGCGGACCACAAGCTCGATCTGCACCCCGGCCTGGCTGGCGGCGTAGAGGGCGTCGATGATCACGGGGTCCACCAGCGCGTTCAGCTTGGCCCAGATCCCCGCCGGAAGTCCCTTGCGGGCGTTGGCCGCCTCCGCCTCGATCATCTCCAGCAGCCGTGGCTTCAGGGTGACGGGGGAGAAGGCCAGCCGCTCCAGGCGGTCGGGCACGGCGTAGCCGGTGATGTAGTTGAAGATCTTGGCCACGTCCCGCCCATAGGCCGGGGCGCAGGTGAACAGGGACAGGTCGGTATAGATCCGCGCCGTGATCGGATGATAGTTGCCCGTGCCGAAGTGGCAGTAGGTCTTCAGCCCGTCCCCCTCCCGCCGGACCACCATCGAGAGCTTGGCGTGGGTCTTGTACTCGACGAAGCCGAAGACCACGTGCACCCCCGCCCGCTCCAGGTCCCGGGCCCATTTCAGGTTGGCGGCCTCGTCGAAGCGCGCCTTCAGCTCCACCAGCGCGGTGACGTTCTTGCCCCGGTCCGCCGCCTCGATCAGGGCCGCGACGATGGGGCTGTTCTCGCTGGTCCGGTACAGGGTCTGCTTGATGGCCAGCACGTCGGGATCGGCGGCGGCCTGGCGCAGGAACTGCACCACCACGTCGAAGCTCTCGAAGGGGTGATGGACCAGGATGTCCTTCTCCCGGATCGCGGCGAAGCAGTCGCCGCCGTGCTCGCGGATCCGTTCGGGATAGCGGGGCTCGAAGGGCTGGAACTTCAGGTCGGCGCGGTCGGGGGGGATCAGCTGGGACAGCTGCGCCATGCCCAGCATGCCGTCCGTGCCCAGCACCACCACGTCGTCGGCTTCGGCGTGCAGGTTGCGGATGATGAAGTCCCGCAGCTCCGTGCTCATGGAGCTGTCGAAGGTGACGTTCACCACCGAGCCCAGCCGGCGCTGGCGCAGCAGGGCCTCGAACTCCCGCACCAGGTCCTCGGCCTCTTCCTCCATTTCCACGTCGGAGTCGCGGAGCAGGCGGAACACCCCTTGCGTCTCCACGTCGCAACCGGGGAACAGCTGGTCGATGAACATGACCAGGAGGCCCTCCAGCGTCAGGTAGCGACGCTCGAGCTTGCCGCCCCGGCCCTTGCGCGGCGGCAGGCTCCAGAACCGCCGGACCTGCTGCGGCACGGGCACGAGGGCGTAGAGGGTGCGGCCGTCCATGCGCCGGCGCAGCTTCAGCGCCAGGCTGAAGGCCAGGTTGGGGATGAACGGAAACGGGTGGGCCGGGTCGATGGCCATGGGCGTCAGCACCGGGAAGACCTGGGCGTTGAACACCTCCGCCATGGCCGCCCTGTCGGTGGGGTCGACGTCGTCGGAGGCCAGCAGCTTGATGCCCGCGCCCTCCAGCTCCCGTCGCAGCTCCCGCCAGCGGTCCTGCTGCGCCTGCATCAGGGTGGCGGCGCCGGCGTTGATCCGCTCCAGCTGTTCGATGGGCGTCAGACCGTCCTGGCTCATCACCCGGACGCCTTCGCGCACCTGACCCTTCAGTCCGGCGATGCGGACCATGTAGAATTCGTCCAGGTTGTTGGCCGAGATCGAGATGTAGCGCAGACGCTCAAGCAAGGGGTGGCGGGGGTTCTGCGCCTCCTCGAGGACGCGCTGGTTGAAGGCCAGCCACGACATTTCCCGGTTGAAGAAGCGTTCCGGCGACTGCATCAGCTGGTCGTCCAGAGGATGCGCCAGGGGCGAGTGCGACGCCACGTCCGCCGGCGGCGGGGCGGCGTCGGCGGGGCCGGTCTGCGCGCGCGTCGGCGGGACCGCGTCCGGGGCGGAGGGCGGATCCTCCCTCAGCGGGACGGGATTCGGCGTGTTGAAGGTCGGCGGTTCGGTCATGGCCTGTTTGTCACCCCGCACGGCGCCGGCTGCAAGCGCGAGGCTGTCATAAATCGCCGAATAGGTCGCCTTCCCGGGGCTCCACCTCGAGGATCTGCCGCGCCAGGCTGCGGCTGACCGCCCGGCCTTCCAGATCGGCGACGTCGTCCAGCCGCGCCACCATTCGCTGGGCGTCGGGAAGCGACCGGTCGATGCGGCGCACCAGATAGGCCAGCAGCTCGTCAGACGCGCGGATGTTGCGGTCCCGGAAGAGGTTGCGCATGACGCCGGTGAGGATCACGTCGTCCGGCGGCCCCAGCTCGGCGACGGGCAGGGCGTTCAGGCGGGATTTCAGGTCCGGCAGCACGGTGGGCCAGGCGGCCGGCAGGGTCCGCGCCGTCAGCAGCAGCCCGCCGCTGGTCCGTCCGGCGATGTTGATCAGGTGGAACAGGGCCTCGTGATCCTCGAGGCGGTCGGCGTCCTCCACCAGCACCGGCGCAGAGCCGGCCGCCGCATCGAGAATGTGTCCCTGCTCGGACCCGTCGAACAGGAGCGCGCCGGTCCGCTCCGCCCAGCTTCGGGCGAGGTGGGTTTTGCCCGACCCCGGTGGGCCGACCAGAGCCAGCACGCCCCCGTGCCACGCCGGCCAGCGATCCAGGGTGTCGACAGCGGCGCCGTTGACCGCGGACAGGATGAAGTCTTCCCGTCGGTAGGCCGGCTGCCGTTCCAGCTTCAGGCGAAGCTGTGCGCTCAACAGGGTCTCCTTCACGTTCGCTCTCGGCGGTATAACTAGCGCATTCCGGGGTTTCCGTCGATGCGCGCCGCCCGGACGACGCCAGGATCCCTGTGCGCGACCGTCCCCCATGATCGGGACAAATTGTGGGCAAGCTTGACAATCGGGGAGACGCGTGGCCTGTCCGCCGTTTCCCGCTTCACGGCGTCGGCGAGGTTCGCCCCCGGCGGCGCCTCCACAGAGTATACGCCATGCACGCCTATCGCACCCACACCTGCGGCGCCCTTCGGCTGGCCGACGCCGGGACCGCCGTGCGGCTGTCCGGCTGGATCCATCGCAAGCGCGACCATGGCGGGCTGATGTTCATCGACCTGCGCGACCACTACGGCCTGACCCAGCTGGTCCTGTCGCCGGACACCCCCGGCTTCGCCCTGGCCGAGCGTCTGCGGGCGGAAAGCGTGATCCGGGTCGACGGCGATGTGCTGGCCCGCGACCCCGAGGCGGTGAACCCGAACCTGCCGACGGGCGCGGTGGAGATCCGCGTGCGGACGCTGACCGTCCTGTCAGAGGCCGCCGAGCTGCCGGTGCCGGTGTTCGGCGAGCCGGACTATCCGGAGGACCTGCGGCTGAAGTACCGGTTCCTCGACCTGCGCCGGGACAGCCTGCACCGCAACATCATCCTGCGGTCCCAGGTGATCTCCTCCCTGCGCCGGCGGATGACCGACCAGGGGTTCACCGAGTTCCAGACCCCGATCCTGACCGCGTCCTCGCCCGAAGGCGCGCGGGATTTCCTCGTGCCGTCAAGGCTTTATCCGGGGGAATTCTACGCCCTGCCGCAGGCGCCGCAGCAGTTCAAGCAGCTGCTGATGGTGTCGGGCTTCGACCGCTACTTCCAGATCGCCCCCTGTTTCCGGGACGAGGACGCCCGCGCCGACCGGTCGCCCGGGGAGTTCTACCAGCTGGATATCGAGATGAGCTTCGTCACCCAGGATGACGTGTTCAACGCCATCGAGCCGGTGATGCGCGGCGTGTTCCAGGAGTTCGCCAACGGCCGCCGGGTGACCGAAGAGGCCTTCCCCCGCATTCCCTTCCGCGAGGCCATCCGCAAGTACGGCTCCGACAAGCCGGACCTGCGCAACCCGCTGGAGATGCAGGATGTCTCCGAGCATTTCCGTGGCGGCGGCTTCGGCGTGTTCGCCCGCATCCTCGAGGCCCCCAAGGCCCAGGTCTGGGCGATCCCGGCGCCCGGCGGCGGCAGCCGCGCCTTCTGCGACCGGATGAACGACTGGGCCAAGGGCGAGGGTCAGCCGGGCCTGGCCTACATCTTCTGGCGCGAGGGCGAGGAGGGGGGTGCGGGTCCCGTGGCCAAGAACCTCGGCCCCGAGCGCACCGAGGCTCTTCGCCGCCAGATGGATCTCAAGGTCGGCGATGCAGTGTTCTTCGCCGCGGGCGATCCGGACGCCTTCTACAAGTTCGCCGGCCTCGCCCGCACCCGGGTCGGGACCGAGCTGGGCCTGGTGGACACCGAGCAGTTCAAGTTCTGCTGGATCGTCGACTTCCCCATGTTCGAATGGAACGAGGACGAGAAGAAGGTCGACTTCAGCCACAACCCGTTCTCCATGCCGCAGGGGGAGATGGACGCGCTGCTGACCAAGGACCCGCTGGAGATCCTGGCCTATCAGTACGACATTGTCTGCAATGGCGTGGAGCTGTCCTCCGGCGCGATCCGGAACCACCGCCCGGACATCATGCTCAAGGCCTTCGAGATCGCCGGCTATGGCGCTGAGGTGGTCGAGGACAAGTTCGGCGGCATGCTGAACGCCTTCCGCTTCGGCGCGCCGCCCCACGGGGGGATCGCGCCGGGGGTGGACCGGATCGTCATGCTGCTGGCCGGCGTCACCACCATCCGCGACGTGATCGCCTTCCCGCTGAACCAGCAGGCCAAGGATCTGCTGATGAACGCCCCGGCGCCGGTCACCGACCGGCAGCTGAAGGAGCTGCACATCCGGATCGCCCCGCCGATCAAGGCCTAGGCGGGCGCGGCGGCGTCGGGACCTTTGCGGGCAGGGGTTCCGGCTTCACGGACTCCGGATCGGCTGCGGGCGCCTTGCACGCCGTGGCGATCTTGGCCCCGTGCATGCGCAGGCAGGCCCGCAGGCTCCAGCCGTCCGCGCCGGCCTGTCCCACGTCATGGATGCGCCAGCCGGTGCGCCGGGCGAACAACTGGAACAGCACCTCGTGCGCCGCGCGGCCCACCCGGAAGCGCGCCGTGACCGTGGCCGAGTCGCCCTTGATCACCGGCGTGAGCTTCAGCTTCCGGATCGTCCGCCGGGGGGCGCCGTAGCGCCAGTCGAAATTGATGATCCGCACGTCTCCCGGCGTCGCGTCGAGGGCGATGGCGCGGGCCAGGTCGGGCATGAAGGCCTTGCGATAGCCGCTGACCTTGCCGAGGACCGGCGACTTGCGGGCGTAGAGGCCCTTGACCAGCGCCTCAGGCGTCTGGCTCGGCAGGTCCACGGGCGCGGCGCGGGTCAGCGGAATCCGCGGCGGGTCGCCGGGCAGGCGATGGATCGGCGCCATGATCGTGGGCGCGGCGACCCCCTCGGAGGTCATAACGATCATCCATGTCAGGCAGGCAACGACTGTTGCACCCGCTCGTCCGCCCATCGACTTCCCCGCGCTCTCGGCGGCGCAACATAGGGGCGATGCCGGCGGGGGTCGAGGGGACGCCCGGGAGATTCCGCGGTCGGAGCGCCGCAGGGGCTAGCGGGGCGGCGGCGGCGGCGGAGGGGGCGGCGGCGGGCGTCCTGCGAGGCTCAGCGTGACGTGCGGCGGCAGCGCCATGCCGTGGCACTCCCGGCCATGCAATCCGGCGGGCAGGCGTGTGGCGCCGTCGGAGCAGGCGTCGTCCACCTGGTCCTGGGTCAGTCCGCGGACCGAGCTCAGGTCGGCGCCCCGGAGGTCCGCCCGGGTCAGGTCCGAGTCGGCCAGGTCCGCGCCGGCCAGCACCGCCCCGGTCAGCACGGCGTGATCCAGTTCGGCGCCGCGAAACGAGGCATGCTCGAAGTGGCCGCCGCGCAGGGTCACGCCGTGGAATTCGCTGTCATTGAACGAGGCGCCGTGGGCGTCGGCGCCCTGAAAGTCCACCGCGACCAGCGTCGTCTCGCTGAGATCGGCGCCGGCCAGGTCCGCACGCCGGAAGTCCACCGCCGTCAGATTGGACGCCCGGAGGTGCGCCCGGCCCAGATGACCGTTGCTGAAATTGACGGCCTTGGCGTCCAGCCCCTCGAGCTGAGCGTCCGCGAACCGCGCGCCGGCGAAGTTCGAGGCCATGATGCTGGCGCCCCGCAGGTCGCTGCGGGACAGGTCCGCGTTCACGAAACTGGCCGCGTGGAATTCCGCACCGCGCAGGTCCGCGCCGGTCAGGTTCGCTTCCGAGAAGTTCGAGGCCATGAAGGCGCAGCCCACCAGCTTGCGCCCGGCCAGGTCGCATTTGACGCAGACGCCGCCGAACGCCACCCGCCGCGCCACGTCCCGGTCCTCGGCCGCGGCGTATCCAACGGCGCCGCCGACGCACAGGGTGAAGCAGACCAGCAGGTGAAACAGGCGGCGCAACATCGGGCGATGACATCTCCGGACCGACGCAGCGTCATCGGCGGTTCCGATTAGAGGTCATATGCCCGAGGACGCTACTTAAATCGATGTCATGAAATCCATAACGGGGCTGCAGGCAACCGGTTTCGCCCTCACCCCCGGACCTCCTGCGCGGCGCCGCAGGTGACGCAGATCAGTCCCGCCCCCCGGGGCGTCATGGCGATGTCGCCACAGGCCGGGCAGACGCCGAAGCTGGCGTCGGCCACGGTCTCGTTGTCCGCGGGCCGCCGGGCCGTGGGCAGGAACAGCAGGTTGTCCGGCGCGGCCCCTCGGCTGAAGCCCTTGGAGATGAACTTGGCCGCCGATTGCGCATCCAGCTTGTCCGCCTGTCCGCCGCCCAGGCCGTCGGCGGACAGGGCGTCGGGATCGGCGTTGGCCAGATCGTGCCGGTCCAGATAGCTGATCCCCAGCTCCCGGAACACGTAGTCGAGGATCGAGGTGGCCGAGCGGACCTGGTCATTGCCGGTGACGGGGCCCGCCGGCTCGAACCGGGTGAAGACGAAGGCGTCCACGAACTCGTCCAGGGGCACGCCGTATTGCAGGCCGATGGAGATGGCGATGGCGAAATTGTTCATCAGCGAGCGGAAGGCGGCGCCTTCCTTGTGCATGTCGATGAAGATCTCGCCGAGCTCCCCGTCTTCGTACTCGCCGGTGTGCACATAGACCTTGTGGCCGCCGACGGACGCCTTCTGGATATAGCCCTTGCGCCGGTCCGGCAGGCGGCGGCGGGTGCGGTCGCGCTCGATGATGCGCTCGACCACGCGCTCCGCCGCCGGGCGTTCGGCCTGCGGCTGGGGCCGGGGCGGGGCGTCGGCCTCCGCCGCCAGGCGCAGCGGGGCGCCGGGACGGCTGCGGCGGACGCGGACACTGGCGAGGTCAGCGGTGAAGGCCTGGTCGATCAGCACCTCGATGTCGTCGATCATCAGGTCCGGGCCGACGGGCAGGTCGAGGCGCGCCGGGCCGAAGGTCGCCGGCGCCAGCGCCGCGGCCAGCGCGATCCGGTCCGTCGGCGTCGCCGGGCGATTCAGGGCTTCGAGGTCGTCCCCGCCCAGGATCACGCGTTCGGCGAGGTCGAGCTCCGCCGCGGAAAACCCGGCTACGGCCAGAACGTCGAGGGCCGGATCGGCCAGGCGCTCGGCCGGGACGCCGAGGACGTCCTGGACGAACCCCTCGCCGATGATCGCCGGCGCAAAGGCGTCCTGCAGCCGCCGGGCGGTCAACAGCGCGGTTTCGGCCCGGCTGATCTCATGGTCGGTGAAGCCGCGGGCGCGCAGCGTCGTCCCGGTGACCGGACCCTCGTCGAGGGTGCGGGTTCCGAGCAGCGAGCGGCGCAGGTCGGCGGGGTCGACCCCCAGCGCCGCCGCCGCGGCGAAGGCCTCGGCCTTGAGAACCGGAACCGTGATCCCGTCCCGGGTCTGGGCCACGCCGATGGGCCCGGTCCAGGGGGCGGCGCCCAGGGTCACACCGCCCAGCCGCAGACTGATCTCGGGCGCCTCGAACAGGGCTGACAGACCGGTTCCGCGCAGATCCGCAGGCCTGATCGCGCGGAAGCGCGCGCTCAGGTCGGGGGCGGCCGCGTCGGCCAGATTCGCCAGGCCCTTGAGCCGCAGGGACGCCGTGGCCGACTGCGCAGCGGCGTCCGGGCAGGGACCCGCCAGCCGTCCCAGGCTCGCGGAGGTCTCGAGCGCGACAATGGTGGCCAGCAGCAGGGGCCGGCGGACCTCCGGGGAGTCCGGCGCCTGACCGCGGCTGATCCGCAACTCCGTCAGCCCGGCCAGGGTCAGCGCCGCGGCGCGGGCGTTATACAGGCGCCGCGCGTCGTCGGCGTCGGCCGACCAGCCGGCGGCGGTGAGGATCTCCAGAGCGACGGTCCAGAGGCGCACGGCGGCGGCCAGCGCCTCTTCATCGACCCTGCCGTCCAGCTGCAGCGCCAGAAGGTTGACGGCGCAGCAGGGCGCCGCCGCGCCGGCCGCATGCGCCGCAGCGGCGTCGGCGGACGCGGCCAGCACCAGTCGGTCGCAGTCCCAGGCGGCTTCCGCCGCCGCGGCCAGTTCGGGCCCCACGGCGACGATGGGGAGGGCTTCCAGGGCCCCGAACTGGGCGGAGGGCAGGGGCTGGCGACCCTGCTGGCCGAGGGCGATGGCGTCCAGGATCGCGGCGTCGTCGGCGCCCGCCGCCCGCGCCGCCCGTGCGGCCCGCGCCAGCGCCGGGTTGGCCGATGGATCCGCGCAGGCCCTCCGGTCTCCCTCGCAGCGCGCCACCGCCTCGGCCACGGCCACCAGCCTCAGGTCGAGCTGGGCGAGCGCCGACGCCGCCCGCCGCGCCGCGCGGTCCTGGGCCAGGGCCGCCTGCAGGCGCTGGCGACCCTCTGGCGACGTGAGGTCGGCGATGGGCGCGCGGGGGGCGGTCTGGCTTGCCTCCGGACCGGTGAAGGGCGAGACGCGCGCGCCCGCGACGCGCAGCGGCCCCACGGCGGCGACGCCCAGCACCAGCGTGGCGGTCAGGTCGTCATGGAAGGCATGGGCGTCGGCGTCGGTGTCGAACAGTCCCAGCGCCCAGCCCCAGTGCGCGACCCGTTGGGAGAAGGCCGACAGCCGGCCGTCCAGGGCCGGATGGGCCGCCGGCGGCGCCGGCCACGGGGGTGCGGCCTCCGGCAGGTCGGTCGGGGCGGCGTCGAGCCAGTCCAGCCATGATTCGACCTGGGCGTCGGTCCAGTCCGACGGCGCGGTGACGACCGCCACCGTGTCGCTGCGCTCGATCTCCCGGACGTCCAGCTGCGCGCTGCGCGCGGATTCCGCGAACCACCGTTCAAATCGCATCCCAGACCCCGTGTCCGACCCCATACGCAAAAATGCTAGGCGGCTCGCGCGCCTTACGCAACAGCTAGCGGAAAGATGTCCACCGAAACACTATATGTGGGGTGTGGAGGGTGGCCCGTCCGCGTCCCGGCGCGCGCATCCGCGAGGTCTCCGCGTCCGGCCTGGCCCGCGGCGCGCGCTGGACGCAGGACCCCGGCGCGCCTATAACGGCCCGGTGTTCCGACCGATCCGGCTTGTGGATCCGGCCGGCGCGCTCCTGTCGTCCAGCCGCGTGGTCCAGCCTGTGTTCAAACTGATCTTCACCTGGTGGAATAGCGCGACCGTCGGAATTCTCTGGACGATCCGCCGCAATGCGACGCTGATCGGAACCGACGATTACGGCAACCGCTATTTCGAGTGCCGCACGTCGCGGGAAAGCTATGACAGCCGCCGGCGGCGCTATGTGCTGTATCGCGGCTATGCGGAGCCGTCCAAGGTCCCGGCGGAGTGGCATGGCTGGCTGCACTACACCTTCGACGAGCCGCCGACCCGGGCCCCGTTGAAGCGGCAGCGCTGGGAGACCGACCACCTGCCGAATCTTACCGGCACCCTCTATGCGTGGCGCCCGCGCGGCGCCATCGGCCGCGCCGGACCCCGGGCGCCCAGTAAGGGCGACTATCAGTCCTGGACGCCGGACGGCCAGTAGATTCCCTTGTTCGCGGGGCGCGGTCCGCCTGCGCCCGCGAGCGTTTTTCGTCAGGAGACGAGTTGGATGGCGAAATCTGAGACCTGGGCGGAGACGGGCGTCGGCGCGCTGGTGCTGGCGGCGGCGGCGGGCTTTCTGATCTATGCGCTGGGCAACACCAACAAGGGCGCGGACTCCGGCGGCTATGAGCTGATCGGCAAGTTCGGCGACGTGGGCGCGCTGGCGACCGGCGCCGATGTGCGCGTCGCCGGGGTCAAGGTGGGCGCGGTGTCGAAGATCGAGCTCGACAGCAAGGCCTATCTCGCCAAGGTCCATGTGGTCATCAACAAGGACGTGAAGCTGCCGGCGGACTCCACCGCCAAGATTACCTCCAGCGGTTTGCTGGGCGGGCAACTGGTGGCCATCGCGCCGGGCGGGTCGCTGGACGACCTCAAGCCGGGGGCGGAGTTCCAGAACACCCAGGGCGCCGTCGACCTTTTCGGTCTGATCGGTCAGTTCGTGCGTCCCACCTCCGGCGCCGCAGCGCCGGCTGCGGGAAACGGGACAGCTCCGGCGGCGCCGGCCAAGGCCGCCGACCCGTATCCGGGGTGAGCCGCCCATGACCCGCCGCGCCGTCCTGTCAGGTCTTGTCGCGGGAACGCTGATCGCGGGCGTGGGCGCCGGCGCGGCCCTCAGTCTCGCCCAGGAGGCGCCCGGCGGCGCTGCGCCGGCGAAACCCGTCATCGCCAAGCCGGTCCTCGCCCGGGACTATTCCATCGGCACCCTGGCCCCCGAGGATACGGCCGCACAGCAGGCGGCGCCGGATCCGGCGCCGCCGTCGGCCAGCGGCGACACACCGCCCGCGGCCCGACCCGCTGATCCGCTGAAGCGCCCGCGCTATGGCGGCGCCATCCTGCAGGCGGTGGACAAGGTGACCGCCGAGACCCTCCGGTTCGAGGCGCGGGTGGGCCAGCCGGTCCGCTTCAAGGGGCTGGTGGTCACGGTGAACACCTGCGAGACCACCGCGCCGGACGAGGACGCGCCGGACTCCATCGCCCATCTGTCGGTCCTGTCCCAGCCGGAAGGGGTGACCACGGCGGCGGCCCGGGACGCCTATCACGGCTGGATGTACGCCAACGCCGCGGCGGTGCACCCGTTCCAGCATCCGGTCTATGACCTGTGGCTGATCGCCTGCAAAGCCTCGCCCCCCGTGGCGCCCGCCGCCATCCCGTAGAAGTCCGCCGGCAGGGCGATCGCCCGCTTCAGCAGGGCGCGATAGGTGCGCCGGGGCACGACCCGGGCGCCGAACTGGGCCAGGTGATCGGTCATGAACTGACAATCGAGAAGCTGGAACCCGCCGGTCCGCAGCCGCGCCACCAGATGGGCCAGCGCGACCTTGCTGGCGTCCGTCTCCCGCGAGAACATGCTCTCGCCGAAGAAGGCCGCGCCCAGCCGCACGCCGTAGAGCCCGCCCGCCAGCGCGCCATTGCGCCAGGCCTCGACGCTGTGCGCGCATCCCAGGTCCCGCAGGCCCAGATAGAGGCGGCGGATCTCGGGGTTGATCCAGGTGTCGGGGCGGTCTGACCCGCCCCCGGCGCAGCCGTCCAGCACCGCCTCGAAGGCGGTGTCGACCCGGATCTCGAACCGGTCCTGGCGGACGGTGCGGGCCAGGCGGCGGGGCAGGTGAAAGTCATCCAGAGGCAGGATGCCCCGTTCCGGCGGGTCGACGACGTAGAGGGTCGGGTCGTCGCGGGTCTCCGCCATGGGAAAGACGCCCTGGGCATAGAGGCTCAGGAGGTCTTCGGCTGTCACGTCGGCGCTCATGGCCAGAGCCTAGCACGAACCGCGCCGGGGCAGCAGGCGCCGCCCCGCGAGGTCAGGCGGCGTCCGTCTGGGCCTTGATCCACTGTTCCAGCCAGTGGATGTGATAGTCGCCCTTGATGATGTCGGGCTCCACCAGCAGTTCCTGGAACAGGGGAATGGTCGTTTCGATCCCGCCGACCACCATTTCCGACAGGCAGCG
>CAINOV010000199.1 GCA_903851655.1 uncultured Caulobacterales bacterium | reverse complement strand
TGACTGGTTTTTAGATTATTTAGTCGTCATTCCCGCCCATGACGCGGGAACCTCCATCCGGATATGGCGCAAAATCCGGGTCACGGTTCCCGGGTCTTCGCCCGGGAATGACAGCTAATTTATTGGATTTTAGATTATTTAGTCGTCAGTCCCGCCCTTGCGGCGGGAACCTCCATCCGGATATGGCGCAAAATCCGGGTCAAGGTTCCCGGGTCTTCGCCCGGGAATGACGACTGAATTTGAAGACCTGTCATTCCCGGCCTTGAGCCGGGAACCTCCGTCCGGAAACGGCGCCCCTAGCTCTTCGCCCCCGCCAGTCGGCGGTCGAGATAGGCGCCGGTGCGGATCTCCACCTCGTCCAGGTGGTCGCTCCAGTAGTGGTTGGCGCCTTCCACCAGGTCATAGGCGATGGTGATGCCCTTCTGGGTGCGCAGCTTGGCCACCACCCGCTCCACCTCGGTGGGGGAGGCGACGGCGTCGTTGCTGCCGTGCAGGATCAGGCCGGAGGCCGGGCAGGGGGCGAGGAAGCTGAAGTCATAGACATTGGTCGGCGGCGAGACGGAGATGAAGCCGTCCGTCTCCGGCCGGCGCATCAGGAGCTGCATGCCGATCCAGGCCCCGAACTGGTAGCCCGCCACCCAGCACTGGGAGGCGGTGGGGTTGGTGGCCTGCAGCCAGTCCAGCGCCGTGGCGGCGTC
The DNA here is from genome assembly GCA_903851655.1 of uncultured Caulobacterales bacterium. Lineage (GTDB taxonomy): Bacteria > Pseudomonadota > Alphaproteobacteria > Caulobacterales > Caulobacteraceae > CAIMFV01. The sequence goes on along the minus strand of CAINOV010000199.1, from coordinate 14,118 downwards.
GGCCAGCTCGCCAATGCCGCTATCGAACTCCCCCTGGCTCTTGCCCACGCCGCGGAAATTGAACCGCAGCGTGGCGAAGCCGCGCTTCATGAACACGCGATAGAGCTGGATGGTCACGGCGTTGTTCATCTGCCCGCCGGCCTTGGGGTGCGGGTGAAGGATCAGGGCGATCGGCGCGTTCGGGGTCTTGCCGGGGGAAAAGCTGCCTTCGAGACGTCCGCTGGCGCCGGTCAGAATCACTTCGGGCATCGAGCTCCTGGGCCTTTCGCTGGAGGCGGGGCGCAGGCTTCGAAGGCCGCGCCGTCGCGAAATACTTGACCGCTCCGGTAGGACTTCCTAAGTCCCGGGGGCGTGAGGTCGCGGCTTTTAGCACAGGTCGCGGATTGTCGCGGAATTTTTGACGGGCGGCCGCCATTTTCGCCCCCGCCGCCGGACCGGGGTCTTCGCCATGCGACTGAGCACAAAGGGCCGCTACGCCGTCATGGCCATGACCGATCTCGCCCGTCACGGGGAGAGCCGGGCCGTGTCCCTGGCGGAGATCGCCACCCGGCAGGAGATCTCGCTCTCCTATCTCGAGCAGCTGTTCGCCCGCCTGCGCAAGGGCGGGCTGGTGCGCAGCGTCCGCGGGCCCGGCGGCGGCTACCGGCTGGCGGCGCCCGCCCAGGCCACCGTGATCTCCGCCATTGTCCAGGCAGTGGACGAGCCCCTGCGCGCCACCCGCTGCGCCCAGCACAATGGCGGCCGCGGCTGCATGGCCAAGGGGGAGCGCTGCCTGACCCACGACCTGTGGGACGCCCTCAGCGCCCAGATCGAGGACTATCTCAGCCACATCACCCTGGCCGACGTGCTGAACGGCCGGCTGCGGCCGGCGCCGGCGGCCGACACGGCGGGCTTTGACCGCACGGCGGCGGCCTGAGCCGGTGAGCCCGCCGCGCCCGACCCTCTATCTGGACTGGAACGCCACGGCGCCCCTGCGGCCGCAGGCCCGGGCGGCCGTGCTGGCGGTGCTGGACGCGCCGGGCAATCCCTCGTCCGTGCACGGCGCCGGTCGCCGGGCGCGGGACCTTGTGGAGCGGGCGCGAACCCAGGTCGCCGCCCTGGTCGGGGCGTCGACGGACCGGCTGGTCTTCACCAGCGGCGGGACCGAGGCCAATGCGCTGGGCCTGCGCGCCCTGTCGGACGGCGTCGACGTCCTGCTGGTGAGCGCCATCGAACATGACGCGGTGTTGCAGACCGCCCGCGCCGGCGCGGTTCCGGTGGAGGTCTGGCCGGTGACGGCGGACGGCGTCGCCGATCTCGACTGGCTGGAGCGGCGGCTGGCCCGGGGCGACCGGCCGGCGGTGGCGCTGATGCTGGCCAACAACGAGACGGGCGTGATCCAGCCGGTGGCCCAGGCCGCGGCCCTTGTCCGCGCCGCGGGGGGTCGGCTGCACGTGGATGCGGTCCAGGCGGCGGGCAAGATCGCCATCGACCTCGCCGCCCTGGGCGCCGACACCCTGGCCCTGTCGGCGCACAAGCTGGGCGGGCCGCAGGGGGCCGGCGCCCTGGCCTTCGCCGCCGGCGTGCGCCCCACGCCCCTGTGGCGCGGCGGCGGCCAGGAGCAGGGCCTGCGCCCCGGGACCGAGAATGTCGCCGCCATCGCCGGTTTCGGCGCCGCCGCGGAGGCCGCCCGCGCGGCCCTGTCCGACGCCTCCGCCCAGGCGGCCTGGCGGGACGCCGCCGCGGCGCGTCTGAAAGCCGCGGGCGCCCGTATCATGGGAGAGGCCGTCCCCCGGCTGCCCAACACCCTGTGCCTGGCCGCCCCCGGCTGGCCGTCCGACCGGCAGGTGATGTGGCTGGACCTGGGCGGGGTGCAGGTGTCGGCCGGCGCGGCCTGCTCGTCCGGCAAGGTGCGGCCCTCGCCGGTGCTGGAGGCCATGGGCCAGGGCGCGCTGGCGCCCTGCGCGCTCCGGGCCTCCGGAGGATACGACACAGACCCGTCGCACTGGTCGGCCTTCGCCGATCTGTGGCTCGACGGATACGCCCGGGTCACGGCCCGCCAACGGACGGAGGTGGCCTGATGGCCGCGGATCAGGATACGGTCGAGACAGTTGCGGCGCTGGCGGGGGAGAAGTACGCCCACGGCTTCGTCACCGACATCGAGCAGGAGTTTTCGGAGCGCGGGCTGAACACCGACGTCATCCGCTTCATCTCCGCCAAGAAGGACGAGCCGCAATGGCTGCTGGACTGGCGGCTGGCGGCCTATGAGCGGTGGCTGGCCCTGGACGAGCCGGACTGGGCCCGGGTCCACTATCCGAAGATCGACTACCAGGACCTCTATTACTACGCCGCGCCCAAGCAGAAGGATGGGCCGCAGAGCCTGGACGACGTGGATCCGGAGCTGCTGGCCACCTACGCCAAGCTGGGCATCCCGCTGAAGGAGCAGGCCTTCCTGGCCGGCGTCCAGGGCTCCCCCCGCTACGCCGTGGACGCCGTGTTCGACAGCGTGTCGGTGGTCACCACCTTCAAGGCGGAGCTGGCCAAGGCCGGCGTGATCTTCTGCCCCCTGTCCGAGGCGGTGCGCGACTATCCCGAGCTGGTGCGCCAGTATCTCGGCTCCGTCGTGCCGGTCAGCGACAACTACTTCGCCTGCCTGAACTCGGCGGTGTTCTCCGAAGGCTCGTTCGTCTACGTGCCGCCGGGGGTGCGCTGCCCCATGGAGCTGTCCACCTATTTCCGCATCAACGCCCTCAATACCGGGCAGTTCGAGCGGACCCTGATCATCGCCGACAAGGGGTCCTACGTCTCGTATCTGGAAGGCTGCACCGCCCCCATGCGCGACGAGAACCAGCTGCATGCGGCGGTGGTGGAGCTGGTGGCCCTCGACGATGCGGAGATCAAGTACTCCACCGTGCAGAACTGGTATCCCGGCGACGCCGAAGGCAAGGGCGGCATCTACAACTTCGTCACCAAGCGGGCCGACTGCCGGGGCGTCCGCTCCAAGGTCAGCTGGACGCAGGTGGAGACCGGCTCGGCCATCACCTGGAAGTACCCGTCCTGCATCCTGCGCGGGGAGGGCTCGTCGGGGGAGTTCTACTCCATCGCCATCACCAATGGCCGCCAGCAGGCGGACACGGGCACCAAGATGATCCATCTGGGGGCCAACACCCGCTCCCGCATCATCGCCAAGGGCATTTCGGCGGGCCATTCCAGCTCCACCTACCGGGGTCTGGTGTCGGTGCACCCCAAGGCCACGGGCGCGCGCAACTTCACCCAGTGCGACAGCCTGCTGATCGGCAAGACCTGCGCCGCCCACACCGTGCCCTATGTGGAGGCGCGCAACGCCCACGCCCAGCTGGAGCACGAGGCCACCACCACCCGCCTGTCGGAGGAACAGCTGTTTTACGTCATGTCGCGGGGGCTCTCCCAGGAGGAGGCGGTCCAGCTGCTGGTCAACGGCTTCGTCCGCGAAGTGCTGCAGGAGCTGCCCATGGAGTTCGCCGTGGAAGCCCAGAAGCTGGTGGCGGTGAGCCTCGAGGGCAGCGTGGGATGAGGCTCAACACCGTCGTCATTCCCGGGGTTGACCCGGGAATGACATTGAATTTGTAGAACTTTTTATAGCTGTCATTCCCGCCCTTGAGGCGGGAACCTCCCACCGGACAAAGCACCAACTCAACGGCCAGAAACAAAGTGACCATGCTGCATATCGACAACCTGCACGTCTCCGTGGCCGACAAGCCGATCATCAAGGGCCTGACCCTCGATCTTCCGGCGGGGGAGGTGCACGCCATCATGGGTCCCAACGGCGCGGGCAAGTCGACGCTCAGCTACACCCTCGCCGGCCGGGCGGGCTATGAGGTCACCGGCGGCGCCGCGACGCTGGATGGCGAGGATCTGCTTGCCATGGACCCCGCCGCCCGGGCGGCCAGGGGCGTGTTCCTGTCCTTCCAGTATCCCCTAGAGATCCCTGGCGTCCCCGCCCTGACCTTTGTCCGCACGGCCCTGAACGCCCAGCGCAAGGCCCGGGGCGAGGCCGAAATCGGCGCGCCGGAGTTCCTGAAGCGCGCCCGCGCCACGGCTGCGGCCCTGAAGATGGACTTCGAGATGTTGCGCCGGGGCCTGAACGTCGGCTTCAGCGGCGGCGAGAAGAAGCGGATGGAGATCTTCCAGATGGCCCTGCTGGAGCCCCGGCTGCTGATCCTGGACGAGACGGATTCCGGCCTCGACATCGACGCCCTGCGCATTGTGTCCGAAGGGGTCAATGCCCTGCGCAGCGAGGGCCGCTCCATGCTGGTCATCACCCACTACCAGCGCCTGCTGGACTATATCCGCCCGGACCGGGTGCACGTGCTGGCCGCCGGCCGGATCGTGGCCTCCGGCGGGCCGGAGCTGGCGCTGGAGCTGGAGCGCGAAGGTTACGACAAGTATGCGAGCGCCGCATGACCGGCCTGCGCGACGCCCTTCTGTCCCGGGACGAGACCCGCCTGCCCGGCCGCCGGGATGAGGACTGGCGCTGGACCGACCTGCGCGGGACGCTGCGTCCCCTGCCGGCGGTGTCCGACGCGGTGCAGCCCCTGGCCGCCTTCGACGAGCCGGAGGGGGTGCAGGTGCGCCGCTTCGCCGCCCCCGTCACCGCGGGAACCTTCGATGCGTCGCTGAGCGTCGCGGCGGGTGAGACCCTGTGGCTGCTGGACCGGGTGGACGCGGGGGCGGGCGCCTATGCCCGGGACCTGGCCCTCGACATCACCCTGGGCGAGGGCGCGACCCTGCACCGGCTGGTGCTGGCGGCCGACAGCGCGGACGCGGTGTCCGTGACCCGCGCCATGGTCAGCCTGGCCCCGGGCGCGACCTTCCACCAGACCGTGCTGGCCACCGGCGGGAAGCGCCAGCGGATCGAGACGGCGGTGGCCCATCCCGGCGCCGGCGCCCGGGCCCGGCTGGACGGCGCGTATCTGCTGGCGGACGGCCGCCACTCCGACCAGACCACGATCCTCGACCATCAGGGCCCCGGCGGGACCAGCGAGCAGCTGATCCGCGGCGTGGCCGCCGACCAGGCCCGGGGTGTCTTCCAGGGACGCATCACCGTGGCCGTGGGCGCGGACGGCACCGACGCCCGGCTGAAGCACAACGCCCTGCTCCTGTCCGACCGGGCGGAGATCGACGCCAAGCCCGAGCTCGAGATCTATGCCGACGACGTGGCCTGCGCCCACGGCAATACGGTGGGGACCCTGGACGCCGAGGTCCTGTTCTACGCCATGAGCCGGGGCATTCCCGAGGTCGAGGCCCGGCTGATGCTGGTGGAGGCCTTTGTCGGCGAGATCGTGGAGCGGATCGGTCCCGCCCCTCTTCAGGACGCGGCCCGGGCCTTCGTCGCCGACCAGCTGGAGGCGCTTCGCCGATGAGCTTCAACTACACCGACATCCGCGCCCAGTTCCCGATCCTGTCCCGGCAGGTGAACGGCAAGCCGCTGGTCTATCTGGACAGCGCCGCCTCCGCCCAGAAGCCCCGGGCGGTGATCGACGCCATGGTCCACGCCATGGAGCACTCCTACGCCAACGTCCATCGCGGCCTGCACACCCTGGCCAACGAGACCACCGACGCCTACGAGGCGGCGCGGGAGGCGGCGCGGCGGCTGGTGAATGCGGGCTCGGTCAACGAGATCGTCTTCACCAAGGGGGCCACCGAGGCGATCAACCTTGTTGCCGCCAGTGTCGGCCTGACCCTGTCCGCCGGGGACGAGATCATCGTCTCGGAGATGGAGCATCACGCCAACCTGATCCCCTGGCACTTCCTGCGGGAGCGCAAGGGCGTGGTGCTGCGGTTCGTCCCCGTCACCGACGAGGGCGCCCTGGACCTCGACGCCTACGAGGCCCTGCTGGGCCCGCGGACCAAGGTCGTGGCCCTCACCCACATGTCCAATGTCACAGGCGCCGTGTCCGACACGGCGCGCATCGTGGCCGGGGCCCGCAGGGTGGACGCCATGGTGCTGCTGGACGGCTGTCAGTCCATCGCTCACCAGCCGGTGGATGTGGTGGCCCTGGACTGTGACTTCTTCGTCTTCTCCAGCCACAAGCTCTATGGCCCCACCGGCTTCGGCGTCCTCTACGGCAAGGCCGACCGGCTGGCCGAGATGGCGCCCTATCAGGGGGGCGGGGAGATGATCGGGATCGTCTCCATGGAGCGGATCACCTATGCCGATCCGCCCCACCGGTTCGAGGCGGGGACCCCGCCGATCCTCGAGGCCATCGGCTTCGGCGCCGCCGTGGAGTGGCTCGAGACCGTGGACCGCGCCGCCGCCGCGGCGCACGAACACGCCCTCTACGCCCGCGCGGTGGAGGGGCTGCGCGACCTGAACGGCCTGCGGATCCTCGGGACCACCCCGGACAAGGGCGCGATCCTGTCCTTCACCCTGGAGGGCGCCCACGCCCACGACGTGGCCCAGATCCTGGACCGCTACGGCGTGGCCGTGCGCGCCGGGACCCACTGCGCCGAGCCCCTGATGCGCCGCTTCGGCGTCACCTCGTCCGCCCGCGCCTCCTTCGCCCTTTACAACACGCCGGAAGAGGCCGACGCCTTTGTCGACGCCCTCCACCGCGCCTCCAGCTTCTTTGCGTGACCCGATGGACATGACCCCAGACAACAGCGTGGACCAGACCCCGGACATGACGGCGCAGGGCGCCCCGGACGAGATCGTGCAGGAGGGCGCCTCGGCCCTGCCGCAGGAGGAGCTCGACCGCCTGACCGACGCCCTGGTGGCGGCGTTCAAGACCGTGTTCGATCCGGAGATCCCGGTGGACATCTACGAACTCGGCCTCATCTACAAGGTGGACGTGTCCGACGACCGGGACGTGGTGGTGGAGATGACCTTGACCGCGCCGGGATGTCCGGTGGCGGGGGAGATGCCGGGCTGGGTGCAGAACGCTGTCGAGGCGGTGCCGGGCGTGCGCTCCTGCCACGTGAACCTGGTCTTCGAGCCGGCCTGGGACCAGACCCGGATGTCGGACGAGGCCCGGCTGCAACTGAACATGTTCTGATCGGAGATCCCCATGGAAGCCGAGCTGACCCCCCGTCCGCGCCGTCCGCGCCCCAAGGTCGTGACCCTGTCCGACGCCGCCGCCGCCCGGGTGAAGGAGATCCTCGACCGGGGCGACAAGGCCTATGCCGGCCTTCGCGTGGGGGTGAAGAACGGCGGCTGCGCCGGCCAGGAATATGTCATGGAATACGCCGAGGCCGCTGGTCCCCTGGACGAGGTGGTGGAGGACAAGGGCGTGCGCATCCTGGTGGAGCCCAAGGCCGTCCTGTTCCTGATCGGCACCGAGATCGACTACCAGACCACCCAGCTCGCCTCCAAGTTCGTGTTCCGCAATCCCAACGAGACCGACGCCTGCGGCTGCGGCGAGAGCGTCACCATCGTGCCGGCCGCCCTGGAGGACTGACGCCGTGAGCGCCTCCCCCGGCTTCCGCGCCACATCCGGATGGGGGTTCCCGGCTCAAGGCCGGGAATGACGACTTTCAAAAAATCAAAATCAGATGTCATTCACGGGCGAAGACCCGGGAACCTCGATCCGGACATAGCGCCACGTCCGGACAGAGGTTCCCGCCTCAAGGGCGGGCATGACGACGTGTTTTCTATTTTCAATCCCTGTCATTCCCGGCCTTGAACCGGGAACCTCCCTCCGGCGAACCCCTTCCCCCACGGCGCCCTCGACACCCGCCAAGCCCCGCGCGAGAGTGGAAAAAACCCCGGGAGCACGCACATGGCCGCCAATCATCAATGGATCCTTCGCCGCCGGCCAGTGGGGGAGATCGGGCCCGGCGATCTCGAATACGTCACCCGCGAGACCGCGCCCCTGGGCGAGGGCGAGGTGCTGGTGCGGACCGTCTACCTGTCGCTGGACCCCACCAACCGCATCTGGATGAGCGACCAGGACCAGTACCTGCCGCCGGTCCAGGTGGGGGATGTCATGCGCGGCGGCGGCATCGGGGTGGTGGAGGAAAGCCGGTCGGACCGCTTTCCCGTGGGGGCCGTGGTCAATACCGGCCTGGGCGGCTGGCAGTCCTACGTCGTCGCCCACGAGGCGGCGCTGACCCCCGTACCCCTGATCCCCGGCGTGCCGCTGACCGCCTACATGTCGGTGCTGGGCGCCACGGGGCTGACCGCCTGGTTCGGCATGATCGACATCTGCAAGCCGCAAGCGGGGGAGACGGTGGTGGTCTCCGCCGCCGCCGGCGCCGTGGGCTCCATCGCCGGCCAACTGGCCAAGGCGAGGGGCGCCCGGGTGATCGGCATCGCCGGCGGGGCCGACAAGTGCCGCTGGCTGACCGAAGAGCTCGGCTTCGACGGGGCCATCGACTACAAGTCCCAGGACGTGGGCGCGGAGCTGGATCGCCTCTGCCCCGGCGGGATCGACTGCAACTTCGAGAATGTGGGCGGCAAGATCATGAACGCCGTGGTCAGCCGGATGAACAATTTCGGCCGGGTGGCGCTCTGCGGCATGATCTCCACCTACAATCTCGACACGCCGGCGCCGGGGCTGGACGACTTCGCCGGCATCCTGATGCGGCGGCTGACCATCAAGGGCTTCATCATCATCGACTACCTGCCCCGGGCGGGGGAGGCCTTCGCCGACCTCGGACCGATGCTGCTGTCCGGCCAGCTGAAGTGGAAGGCGCATGTGGTGGACGGGCTGGAGAACGCCGCCGACGCGGTGAAGCTTTTGTTCACCGGCGCCCATGACGGCAAGCTGATGGTGCGGGTGTCGGCGGAGCCGTGAGGGGGGTGTCCGTCCGGACGCAGGTTCCTGGCTCAAGGCCGGGAATGACATGATTTTATAGATTTATTTTAGTCGTCATTCCCGGCCTTGAGCCGGGAACCTCGTTCAGGACACGGCGCCCGCCACCCCGATATGCCCCAGCACCTCGCCGATCGGCGCGCACCAGATGGGCCGCGTCCGGATCGCGTCCAGGATCGCCTCGTGCGTGGCGTTGGTCGTGTCGCCGCTGGCGGCGCGGGTGGGGCCCAGGCCGTGGAACACCAGATTGGCCCACCGTCCCCGGGCCACGGCGAGGTCGAGATAGTCCAGGGCCTCTGACAGGCTGTCGGTCTCGTAGGTGGGCGCCGTGGCGTTGAGGTCGAAGGGATGCGCCCGGGCGTAGCCGGGGCTCATCGGCGGCCCGTCGGAGGTGCGGGCGGCGACGAACCCCGCCGCGCGGAGCAGCGCCGCATACCGGTGGAGCTGGTCGTTCGGCGGGCCGGGGCCCAGGTCCGTCACGCCGCAGGGATAGGCCAGGATCCGGGCGGTGCGGCCGAACAGGCTGTCCAGCCGGGTCTGGGCGTCCACCACCTCGCGGCGGACAAAGGTCTCCGCATGGGCCGCGGGCAGGCCGCAATAGTGGTGGGTGGTGTGGTTGCCCAGCTCGTGCCCCGCGGCGGCGACGGCCCGCCATTCGGTCACCCGGTCCTGCATGTTGTCGAGGGTGAGGAAGAAGCTTGCCTTCAGGCCCCGGGCGTCGAGGGCCGGAACCGCATACTGGTAGTGGCTGGTCAGGCCGTCGTCATAGGACAGGCTGACCGCCGCCCGGGCGCCCCCGGGCCAGGGGGCGACCTCTGCGGTTCGCGCCGCCGGGCCGGCGGAAAGCACCGCCGCGACACCGCCAAGGACTGTTCGCCGATCCAACGCCACGCCCCGAAGACCCCTTCGAATCACATACGACAAACATATCCGATAGCGGCTCTTCATCACCGGGCGCCGTCGTCAAGGCAACGGTTCCAGCTTGCCACCGGGCGTGGAAAGTGTGGCAATGCCGGTCTCGCATCGCCGCACCGAGTCTCCCTCCGCCCATGACACGTCCCAGACCCCTCCTGACCGTCGCCGCATCGGCGTTGATCTTCGCCCTCGGCGCTTCGGCGTCCTTCGCGGCGGCCGCTCCGGCGCCGTCCGCCGCTGATCCCATGCAGCCGGCGGGGTGGCCCCTGCACTGGCGCCTGCTGGGGCCCCAAAGGGGCGGCTGGGCGGAGATGATCGACGGCTCGGCCCTGCGCCCGGACCTGTTCGTAATGGGCGCCGCCGGGGGCGGGGTGTGGAAGACCGAGAACGCCGGGCGGACCTGGACCTCCCTGTTCGACAAGGGGCCGACGGCGGCCATGGGCGCGGTGGCCATCGCGCCGTCCAACCCCGACGTGATCTATGCCGGCACCGGCCAGCCGACGCCGCGCTATGACGTGGCCCGGGGGGCCGGCGTGTTCCGCACCACCGACGGGGGCAAGACCTGGAGCGATCTGGGCCTGCACGACACATACGCCATCGGCCGGATCCTGGTGGACCCCAGGGATCCGGACCGGGCGCTGGTCGCCGCCGTCGGCCACTTCTTCGGCCCCAATCCCGAGCGGGGGGTGTTCCGCACCACGGACGGGGGCAAGACCTGGCGTCACACCCTGAAGATCGATTCCGACACCGGGGCCGTGGACCTGACCGCCGACCCGGCCAATCCCCTGACCGTGTTCGCCACCAGCTGGCAGGCGCGGCAATATCCCTGGCAGAGCTATTTCACCCCCATTTCCGGGCCCGGCTCGGCGATCTGGCGCTCCGATGACGGGGGGGAGACCTTCCACAGGCTGGGGGGCGAGGGCTGGCCGAAGGGGCCGCTGGGCAGGCTGAGCGTGGCCGCGACCCGCACCGCCGCGGGCGCGCTGCGGCTCTACGCCATGGTCACGCCGGGGGAGGCCAGCGGCCTCTACCGCTCCGACGACGGGGGCGGTCACTGGATGCGGGTGAACGCCGAGGAAGCCTTTACCGGCTACTATTCCAGCCACATCGCCGTCGCGCCGAACGATCCGGACACGGTCTTCCTGGTGGGGCAGTCGATCCGCCGGTGCGACCAGGGCGGCGCCCATTGCGAGATCATCCGCGGTTCTCCCGGCGGCGACGACTATCACTTCATCTGGATCAACCCGAAGGACCCCAGCCATTGGGCCAGCGCCTCGGACCAGGGGGCGGCGATCACCGTGGACGGAGGCAGGACCTTCTCCAGCTGGTACAACCAGCCCACCGGCCAGTTCTATCATCTGGCGACGGACAACCAGTTTCCGTACAAGGTCTATTCCGGTCAGCAGGACAGCGGCACCGTCGGTCTGTCCAGCCGCAGCGACTATGGCCCGCCCAACCTGCGCGACTGGCGCCCCGTCGGCGGCGAGGAGCGGGACTACGACATTCCGGACCCGGAGGATCCCAGCATCGTCTACGGCACGGGGCTCGGCGGCAAGCTGCAGCGGTTCGACGCGCGGACCGGCGAGGTGGCCGATATCTCGCCCTATCTCGAGCCCAACTACGGCCGCCGCCAGATCTCCACGGCCCATCACTTCGTCTGGGTGACGCCGCTGGCGGTGTCCCGCACCGGCCCGGTGACCCTCTATCTGGGCGGGGAGAGCGTGTTCCGCTCCACCGACCGGGGCCACAGCTGGCAGGTGATCAGCCCCGATCTCGGGGGCAAGCTCACCGGGGACAAGGCGCCCGCGGCCAGGGACTGCGGCGGGGACGTGTCCGTCGCCGTGGCGCGGCCCTGCGGCTATGGCGCAATCTGGTCCATGGCCACCTCCGCCCGGCATGCGGGGGAGCTGTGGGTCGGGACCGATTCCGGCCTGGTGCAGATGACCCGGGACGACGGCGCCCATTGGGCCGACGTGACGCCGCCGGGCGTGCCCGCCTGGGCCAAGATCGCCTCGGTGGACCTCTCCGACCTGGAGGACGGGACGGCCTATGTCACCGTGGACAACCAGCGGCAGGATGACTTCAGCCCCCGCGCCTTCGTGACCCACGATCACGGCGCCACCTGGCGGGCTGTCGGCCAGGGCCTGCCCGCCGGCGCCTTCGCCGCGGTGATCCGGGCCGATCCGGTGAAGCCGGGCCTGCTCTATGCCGGGACCGAGACCGGCGTGTCGGTGTCGCTGGACGACGGCGCCCACTGGTCGTCCCTGCAGCAGGACCTGCCCACCGCCTGGGTGCGGGATCTGTCCGTGCACGGAGATGACCTGGTGGCGGCCACCCAAGGCCGCGCGATCTGGATCCTGGACAATGTGACCCTGCTGCGCCAGCTGACCCCGGCGGTGGCCGCCGCGCCGCATCTGTTCGCCCCGGCGGAGGCCTGGCGCCTGCGCCCCAACAACAACCGCGACACGCCGATCACGCCGGAGGAGCCGGTGGGGGAGAACCCGCCGGACGGCGCGTCCGTGGACTACTGGCTGCCGCGGGGCGCCAAGTCCGTGAGCCTGGAGATCCGCACCGCATCCGGCGAGCTCGTCCGCACGCTGACGGACGAGGCGGCGCCGAAGCTGGCGGCGGAGCAGTACTTCTCCGACCTGTACATCCATCCGGCGCCGCCCCTGTCGCGCGCCGCCGGCCTGCACCGGGTTCAGTGGGACCTGCGCTGGCCGAGGCCCCAGGCCCTGTCCTACGAGTTCTCCATCGCCGCCGCCGCGGGCCGCGACACGCCCACCACGCCGGGGGGCGCCTACGCCCTGCCGGGGGACTATGTGGTGACGCTGAAGGTGGACGGGCGCACGGCGGGAACCGCGCCCCTGCGGCTGAAGGCCGATCCGCGGCTGGCCCTGGATCCCGCGGCGCTGAGCGCCTCCCTGGCGGCGTCGAAGACCATCGGGGCGCGGCTGGCGGTGATCCGGCGGACGCTGGGCGAGGGCCAGGCCGTGTCGGCGGCGCTGGCCGCGCTCAAGCCCGCCGACCCGGCCCTGGCCGCGCAGGTCAAGGCGGCGGCGGACTGGACCGGGGCGCTGGACGGGCTCAAGGGCGCGGCGGCGCTGCTGGCGGGGATCGAAACCGACCTGGAGGGCGCCGACCGGGGCCCGACCCAGCCCCAGACCGAGGCCATCGCCCGGACCGGGGACGCGGTCGACGCCGCGGTGAAGGCCTGGGCCGCGCGCCTGCGGGACGACCTGCCCGGGCTGAACGCGGCTCTGGCCCGGGCGCGCCTGAAGCCCGTCCGCGTGCCCGACGGGGCTCAGGTGGAGCTGGCCCAGGAGCCCGGCGGGGAAGACCTGCCGTGATCAGCGCCGTCCGCCTGCGCCGGCTGGCTGTCCTGAGCCTCGTGACGCTGGTCGCCACGGCCGCCTGGGCGGACGACGTTCCGTGGCATGGCCAGTTCGTCACCCCGCCGGTGCGGGCCGCCTGCGACCGGACGGCCAACCTCTCCGAGCCGGCGGCGGATGTCCCGACGCCCGCCGAGGAACAGGCCCTGAAGGACTGCGATTCCGTCACGCTCTATTACGGCGTCGGCCGCCCGGCGGACCCGGTGGCGGCGCGCAAGTGCGCCTATGCGGAAAGCGGGCGCGGGGAGGGCGGGCCGTCCCTGGCCGGGGACCCGGTGCTGGCCATGATCTACGCCCATGGCCGCGGCGTCCGGCGCAGCTATGGCCAGGCCATCCGGCTGAGCTGCAGCGCCTCCTGGGCGGAGGCGGAGCTGGACGCCCGGGTGGCGCACCTGCTGGCCCTGAAGGCCAATCCCGCCTGTTCCGGCCCCCGGTCCGGCCCGGCCGACGAAAAGGGCGGCGTGTGCGCCTTCGACTTCTGCGACGACATCACCAGCGGGGCCATGGGCGGGGTCTGCAGCGACCGGGACTCCCGCCTGGCGGCGGTGGAGCGCCAGGGGCGGCTGGGGGCGCTCCAGGCGGGCTGGACGCCGGGCCAGAAGACCGCCTTCGCCGCCCTGACCAAGGTCATGGAGGCCTACGCCTCGGCCCATGGGGGCAACGAGACGGACCTGTCCGGCACCCTGCGCGACGCCTTCATCATCGAGGCGGAGGATGGGGTGAAAGCCGGTTTCGAAGCGGACCTGAAGGCCCTGGCCGCCGGCAAGGTCCCGGCGGCGACGGCGGCGGATCTGGCCCGGGCCGACGAGGCGCTCAACTCTGCCTACAAGGCCGCCATGTCGCACAGCTACGCCGACCTGACCGGCATCCGGCCCCAGGGGATCCGCGAAGCGGAGCGGGCCTGGATCGTCTATCGCGACACCTTTGTCCGCTTCGCCGCCGCCCGCTGGCCCTCCGTGTCGCCGGACGCGCTGAAGGCGAAGCTGACCCGGGACCGCACGGCCCTGCTCACCGAGCTGGCCGGGCAGTAGGACCGTTGG